>NZ_JBSGFZ010000022.1:0-173040 GCF_053603655.1 Kribbella sp. NPDC004138 | reverse complement strand
CGGCGGTCAGCCGGCCGCGGTTGGCCAGTGCCGAGGTCATGGTGTGCGCCACCGCGTCGGCCACGGCCTGCGGCGTCTGCGACCCGCCGGGCCCGTCGAAGTGCGCGGCTCCCTCGTCGAGCGCGGGGAACTGCTTGCGGACGGCGACCACGTCGAAGGCATTCATGCGCGTCATCCTCTCTCGGTCCTGACAGCGCGCGCTACCGCCTGCCCGAATACGGATAAAAATGCGCGAACTGTCCGGGGAGTAGTGCAGGATGTCAGGAGTGAGAACGGTAACGACTCCTGACAGCACGGCGGCCCCGGTCCGGGCCTGGCTCCCGATCATGCTGGCGCTGGCGGCCATCTGGGGCTGCAGCTTCCTGTTCATCTCGGTCGGCGTCCGCGAACTGCCGCCGCTCTACCTGGCGCTCGGCCGGGTGATCGCGGGGTCGATCGTCCTGCTCACGATCCTGATCGCCAAGCGCGAGCCGCTGCCGCGCGACCCGTGGCTGTGGGCGCACTCCTTCGTGGTCGGGGCGATCGGCTCGGCGATCCCGTGGACCCTGTTCGGGTACGGCGAGGAGCGGATCCCGTCGCTGCTCGCCGGGATCTGGAACGGCATCACCCCGCTGGTCGTGCTGCCGATCGCGGTGCTGATCTTCCGGACCGAGAAGTTCTCGGCGCAGCGCGGGATCGGGCTGCTGATCGGCTTCGCCGGGATGCTCGTCGTCCTCGGCGCCTGGCGGGTGCAGGGCGGCGCGAACCTGGCCGGTCAGGCGCTGTGCATGCTCGCTGCGGTGTCGTACGGGCTCGCGATCCCTTACCAGAAACGGTTCCTGGCCGGTACGACGCTGTCCGGCACCGCACTGTCCACCAGCTTGTTGCTGTGCGCAAGCGTCCAGCTGGCCGTCGTCGCGCCGCTGGTCACCAGGCAGGCGCCGCCCGCGCCGTGGTCGCTGTCGCCGGAGACCGTGCTGAGCGTGCTCGCCCTCGGCGCGCTGGGCAGCGGACTGGCCTTCGTCCTCAACATGCGCAACATCCGCCTGATCGGCGCCAGCCGCTCGTCGATGGTCACGTACCTGATGCCGATCTTCTCGATCGTCGTCGGCATCCTCGTCCTGCACGAGCACCTGACCTGGTACCAGCCCGTCGGCGGTCTCGTCGTCTTGCTCGGCGTCGCCGTCTCCCAGGGCCTGCTGACCCTGCGCCGCAAACCAGTCGTTGCGGCCGCGGCAACCTGAGGTGGGCGGACCTGCGCCACTCAGTAACCCCGCCCGGCGGGTGGCAGCCGACCAGGGTTGAGCGTCGGGCGCCGGGGCGGGCAGCAGTTGGTGGGTGGTGGAGGTCCGCCCCGCGCTCGTCAGATCCGGCGGAGGTTGGGGATCGCGGCGACCACCACGGCCACCAGGGCGAGGAGGGTGCCGGCGACGACCGGCGTGGTGACGGGCTTGTCGGCCACCGGCAGGAAGATGTCGATGAACAGGCTGGCGATCAGCTGGCCGGCGATCGTGCCGAGGCCGAGCACGAAGACGCCGACCACGCGGACCACGGCGGCCGCGGCGCTGATGAAGATCACGCCGCACGCGCCGCCAAAGTACAGCCAGGGCTCGCTCGGCAGGTGCCGCGGCGCACCGCGGAGCGAGAGATCGACGAGGAACACGAGCAGCAGCGCGACGAATCCGACCAGGAAGTTCACCACTCCGGCCGCGACCGCGCCGTACGCGTCGGAGGACGCGGTCCGCGCCACCCGCCCGTTGATGGCCTGCTGGACAGCCGTGCCGACGCCGCCCAGCGCAGGCAGGATCGCCAGCAGCAGGCCGTCGGGGTGACTCAGCTGCTCGGACACGGCGAGGCCGACCGCCACCAGCGCGATCACCGCACCGATTAGGCGGACGGCGGTCAGCGGCTGCGGGCCGGCCGGACCGAAACCGAGACGGTCGACGACGAGGCTGCTGATCGCCTGCCCGGCCACGCCCGCCACCAGGAACACCGCCACACCGATCACGGAGACGGTGATCGACTGCGTCGCCACGAGGAACGCCCCCGCGATGCCGCCCAGGCACTGCCACCAGCGCAGGCCGAGGTACCCGCGCATCGGACGCCGGATCGTGCGCCACACCGTGATCAGGCCGCGCCGCACCGGCGGTACGACGGCGGTGGCGACCAACAGGATCAGCAGACCGGTGCCGAACGAGATCAGCGCCGCGGGGATGCCGTCGCCGAGGATGCCCCCGAGCTCACCGTTCAAACGGGACTGGACCGCTACCAGCATCCCGATCCCGAACGCCGAGGCGAGGCCGACGACGTGGTGCCGCCGGGTCGAAGGGGCGGGACGGGTGGCGGTGGTGGTCACCGCACTATCATCACCGTTCGACCAATAGCGCCTGACAGCAGGTCCGCATCATGACCGGCGGATCAGCGCCAGATACATCGCGTCGGTGCCGTGCAGGTGCGGCCAGAGCTGGACATCCGGACCGGCACCCAGGTGCGGTACGCCGGGGAACAGCGGCCGTGCGTCCTCGAGGGTCGCGTCGCCGCGACGGCCCAGGACGGCGTCGACCACCGCGCGGGTCTCGTCGGGATGCGGCGAGCAGGTCACGTACGCCACCACCCCGCTGGGCCGGACGGACGTGATCGCCGAGTCGAGCAGCGCCTCCTGCAGCGGGCGGAGCTCCTCGACATCCTCCGGCGTACGGCGCCAGCGCGCTTCCGGGCGGCGGCGCAGCGCACCGAGACCACTGCACGGCACGTCCGCCAGCACGCGGTCGAACGAACCCGCCGGCCAGGTGGGCTTCGTGCCGTCGCCGACGAGCACCTTGTGGTTGCCGGGGATCGCGCGCAGGTTCTGGCGGACGAGTTCCGCACGGTGTTTGAGCGGCTCGACCGCAGTCAGCTGACCGTCCTGGACGAGCGCGGCCAGCAACGCGGACTTGCCGCCCGGGCCTGCGCACAGGTCCAGCCAATGCGCGTCGTCCCCGTCGACCTTCGCCGAGGCCAGCGCGACCGCGACCAGCTGCGACCCTTCGTCCTGCACACCGGCCCGCCCGGTCGCGACGGCCTCGATCCGCCCCGGATCCCCACCCCCGTCGAGCACAGCCCCATACGGCGACCACCGCGCCGGCGTCGCGCCTGCGGCGACCAACTCATCCACATCTGCAAGCCCAGGACGAGCCACCAGCGTCACCCGAGGGGGCTCGTTGTCGGCAACCAGCAACCGCTCCAGCTCGTTCGCGGCCTCACCCGCCGGTGCGGCGCCCGGACCCGCGGCGAGTGCACGGTCGAACGACTCGATCACCCATCGCGGATGCGCCTCGGCGATCGCGAGGTAGCCGAGGAGATCATCGTCCGGGTGTGGCGCGGTCGTCGAGATCCACTGGTCCAGCGTGCGCTGACTGATCTTGCGGAGTACGGCGTTCACCAGGCCGGTGCGCTTCTGACCGAGCTCGGACCGAGTCAACGTGACCATCTCGTCCACCGCGGCGTACGAGTCCACCCGCATGTTGAGCAGCTGATGGGCGCCGAGGCGGAGCACGTCCAGCAGCTCGGGGTCGAGGTCGGCGAGCGGCCGCGAAACGCACCGCGTCAGAAAGGCGTCGTACGTGCCCTGCCAGCGCAGCGTGCCGTGCACGAGCTCGGTGCAGAACGCCGCGTCCCGCCCGCCGAGTCGTGCTTCCCGCAGCGCCTTGTTGAGCGCGAGGTTCGCGTACCCGCCCTGACCGGTGACCTGCCGGATGACCTGGTATGCGACCCGCCGTACCGGATCCGGCCGCCGCTGCGGCGCCCTGTTCCGCGCGTTCCGATCGCTCACGCCGCAGGTCCCAGCCGGTCCTCGTCGGTGAGGCGGACGCCGCGGGCCCAGTCGGGCGCGGCCATCGGCTTCTTGCCCTGCGGCTGAACCGTCACCAGCTCCACCGCCTTGCTCCCCGTGCCGACGCGCACACTCGACTTCGTCGCCCGCAGCTCACCGGGCTTCAGGTCGTCGTCGGTCGGCCGTACGGCGAGCACCTTCAGCCGCTCGCCGCGGAACATCGTCCACGCACCCGGCGCCGGGTTGCAGCCGCGCACGAGCCGATCGACCCGCTGCGCCGGCGCGGTCAGGTCCAGCTCCGCGTCCTCGACGGTGATCTTCGGCGCCAGCGTGACGCCGTCCGCGGGCTGCTCGCGGGCCTCCAGCACGCCGGCCTCGATGCCGTCGAGCGTGTCGACGAGAAGCTTCGACCCCGACACCGCCAGCCGGTGCAGCAGATCGCCCGAGGTGTCCTCGGGGCCGATCGGTTCGGTGAGTACGCCGTACACCGGTCCGGCGTCCAGCGCCTTCACGATCCGGAACGTGCTCGCACCGGCCACGTCGTCGCCCGCGATGATCGAGTGCTGCACGGGTGCGGCGCCGCGCCACGCGGGCAGCACCGAGAAGTGCAGGTTGATCCAGCCGTGCCGCGGGATGTCGAGCGCCGCCTGCGGCAGCAGACCGCCGTACGCGACGACCGGGCAGCAGTCCGGGGCGATCTCGCGCAGCCGGGCCAGGAACTCGGGGTCACTCGGCTTCACCGGCTTCAGGATCTCGACGCCGCCCAGCTCCTCGGCGTACTGCGCGACCGGCGACGCGACCAGCTTCCGGCCGCGGCCGGCCGGCGCGTCCGGGCGGGTAACGACACCGACCAGTTCGTGCCGGCTGGCGACGATCGCCTCGAGGGCGGTGACAGCGGGTTCCGGCGTACCGGCGAAGACGACTCTCACAGGCCGAATCCGTTCGTGGGGTGCGGGGAGTCCTTGATCTGCGGTGGGCCGCCCAGGCCCGACCACTCGGCCTCGCGGATGGCCTTCATCGCCTGTTTGCGGGTCTCGCGGTCGAGGCGGTCCACGAACAGGACGCCGTCCAGGTGGTCGGTCTCGTGCTGGATGCAGCGGGCCAGCAGGTCGGAGCCTTCGATCACCACCGGGTCGCCGTACATGTTGAAGCCCTTCGCGATCACCGACTGGGCTCGGCTGCAGTCGAAGGTCAGACCGGGGATCGACAGACAGCCTTCGGGGCCGAGCTGCGCCTCCAGCGACAGCGTCAGCTCCGGGTTGATCAGATGCCCGAGCTCGCCTTCGACGTGGTACGTGAACACCCGCAGGCCGACGCCGATCTGCGGCGCGGCCAGCCCCGATCCGGGCGCGTCCTGCATGGTGTCGGTGAGGTCGGCGACCAGGCGGCGCAGCTCGGCGTCGAAGTCGACGACCGGCTCGGCCTTGGTGATCAGAACGGGGTCGCCGAACAGACGGATGGGTTGGACCGACACAGACTCTCCACAGGGCTCCACGAACCGGGACCGGGCAAGTCTAGTTGGCCCGCCGGAGCCGTTCCCGGTGGGAGGCCCCTCCCGTTTGTTGCCACAAGCACGTACTGTGGTCCCAGGCGTACCCTCAGTCACTGCCGTCACACGCCGCTCGGGAGACCCAATGCGCACAGCAGCACGGGGAGCAACACTGGTCCTCCTGGGTGCACTGCTCGCCCAGGCACCCCTCACCGCCCAGGCCTACCAGCCACGCGAACCGGAGTTCCGCACCGGACCGACCGGTCCGACGACGCCGCCCCCGGAACCGACCGCAGAACCGACGTCGGAGCCGACTGCATCGACGTCGAGCTCCGGTGAGCCTGCTGCGCGGTCGTGGAGTGAGGTGGTGAAGCAGGTCAGCGAGACGTCGCCGGGCGATGTGCAGCTCCGCTCGGCCGACACCTCCGCGCAGGCCGCGTCGATGCTCCGATGCTTCAAGCTCGACGCCGAGAACTACTGCCTCGGGCTCGGGTTCGTGCAGGAGATGCCGACCGGGCCGCAGCGGCACGCGCTGATGGCCGAGCCGAGCCTTCGCGCCGCGGACGAGGTGAGTGCCGAGCAGGACATTTCGACCGGTGATCTGACGCCGGCCGCGTTCGTGGCCGAGCGGGCCGCGCTGCCGAAGACCCAGCGGGTGACCGCCGAACTCGACGAGATGGAAGCCGCCTGGAACGGCCGCGCGAAGGCCCGCGAGCTGCGTGAACTCGCCGAAGCCGAGACGCCGCCGCCCAACCCGCAGACACCGCAAACCGAGCAGACACCGCAGAGCGCTACAGCACAGCCGACCGCCCCCACGACACCGCCGGACGAAGCAACCACGGCACCGACCAGCACGCCGACTACGACGCCGACTGTCACGCCGACCGGCACTCCCACCGTCGCGCCGACGCGGACCGCTCCCACCGGCGGGACGCCGACCGCGGTGCCGACGACTCCGGTGGCGCCGGTCGCCGCACCTGCCTCGGCGTACCTGATGAAGGGGTTCCAGACCTCGCAGGAGAAGGGGTACTGGTGCGGTCCGGCGACGTTCCAGTCAATCGATTGGGCCGACGACAACCAGAAGGACACCCAGGCGTCGTGGGCGAAGGACCTCGGCTCGACCACGTCCGGTACGGCGATCTCGGCGATGGTGAAGCAGACCAACCTGAAGACCGCGTGGCCCAAGTCGGCCGGCACGTACATCGTGCAGAACGTCTCGCACTGGAACGCGCAGACCTTCTTCACCGTGCACCAGAAGCACCTCGGCGTGTACAAGGCCCCGGTGATTGAGCACGTGCAGCTCCTCAAGCGGTACTTCCCGTACCTGGCCTTCAACCACAGCGGCCACTACCAGGTCGGCCGCGGCTACGACAAGGCGAAGGGCACGATCGCGATCTTCGAGGTGTTCAACGAGCGCCGCTTCAACAGCCGCGGCAACGTCACCGACGGCCCGAAGAACATCCCCGCCAGTGCCCTGTTCAACGCCACCCTGGCCAACTCCTTCCAGAACATCGGGCTGTAAATGCGTCGGCGTGCCGTTGCCGCAGGCACCCTCCTGGTGCTGCTCGTCGCGGGCTGCTCCGCCGAACCGCCGCAGAGCAGCCCGTCCCCCAGCCGCACACCGACCAAGTCGGCGGCGCCGACGACGCCCCGCCCGACCCAGCCGACCGACACCGGCACCGCGTTGCCGGCCTGGGCGAATGTTCTGCGGCAGCCGGTCGACGGACAGCATCTCGTGACGCGGCAGCGCAAGTACGTCGTCACGCGCGGCAGTGACGAGGCCGGTACGACGACCATCGCGGACCGGACGAGCAAGAAGGTCGTCGTACGGCACGTCCCGGCGAGCGGGTTCGTCGCGCAGTCGCCTGTCGTCATCGACGATCGGTGGGCGCTGGTCGAGGACATCCGCTCCGACGGGCCTGACCCGCAGATCAAGGTCGTCCGCTACGACCTCACGACCGGCAAGGCCACCGTTCCGGCCGGTCTGCCGCCTGTGTCCGAGCCGGAAATCGGCGCGTACGACGGCACCTTCGCGTACAGCTCCACCGACGCGAAGAACCGCTCCTGCCTGATCGTCGCCGACCTGGCGACGCTGAAGTCGCGCACCGTCACCTGCGTCGCGGCGCCCGGCTACGTGGCCGATCCGGTGGTGTCGGCCGACACCGTGACGTTCAGCGAGATCGTGGCGCCGGAGACTGCCCGCCGGTGCAAGCGCCTCCTCGCCGCTCCGCTGTCCGCGGGCGCCGCACAGCCGGTGCCCGCAGCAACCAACTGCATCCAGTGGAGCGGCGCGACCCTGCGTGGCGCGACCGTGTGGTCCGAGGTCGGCGCCTCGGACCCGGACCAGTACCAGAGCAAGGCGTACGTCCGGGAGTCCGGCGACTCCCCCGCCCGCCCGCTCGGCACCGTCGTCACCGACACGATTCTTGCCTGCGGCAACTGGATCCTGTGGGAGACGAGGACCGTGAGCCCGGCCGGCGAGGAGACCTACCAGATCAACCGCTGGCGTCCCGGTCTCGCCACCCCGCAACGGCTGTACGCCGCGAAGCCCGGCGTCGCGCTCACGCCGATGACGTGCCAGGACAACACCGTGTACGTCGAGGCCGCGTACCTGGCGAGCTCCCCGACGTACACCGAGACCATCTCGGCAGCGCTCTAGCGGCGCGCGTGCCGGATCTTCAGCCGGCCGAAGCCCATCACGCCCGTGATCCGGATCCGCGGGCCTTCGCCGGTGGAGTTGCGCGCCGGCTTGTACCGGGTGTCCTTCCACTCGGTGCGGACCGCGTCGAAGTCGACGACCGCGTCCCGCGGCAGCGTGATCTTGACGCCGCCGTGCAGCACGTTCAGCTCGATGTCGACGTCCCCGTGCTCGAACTGCGCCTGCGACAGGTCCAGCCGCACCCGCCCGTGCAGGGACTCGACCTTGAGGTGCCGCGGCACCCGCCACACACCGCGCCGGACGATCCGGCCGGCGGAGGCGCCGATGGTCGCCGAGCGGCCCGGCTGCTCGGCCGGCAGCGCGGCGACGGCGATCTCGAGATCCTTGCGGGTCCTGGCGGACAGCACTTGGTGGAGCTGCTGCTCCATCTCGTCGTGGGTGAGATATCCACCCGTGTACGCCGCCTGGACGCGTTCCACCGCCGCGTTGCGGTCCACGTCCCCGATCGCGGGCGAGCGGTCTTCCGGCATCGACGTCACCGGCTCACTGTAGTGGCAGACCCCGCTCACGCAGCTGGGTTCGCAGGTCGGCGGCGCCGGTGAAGACCTCGGCGTCGAGCCCGACCGCCCGCGCGCCGTCGACGTTGTACGCCATGTCGTCGGTGTAGAACGTGCGCGCCGGGTCCAGCCCGAAGCGCTCGATGAGGATCCGGTAGATCTTCTCGTCCGGCTTCACGGTCTGCTCGACACCCGACACGACCTCGCCGTCGAAGTGGGTGAGGATCGGGAACGCCTCCTTCGCGACCTCCCACTTCTCACCGGAGAAGTTCGTCAGCGCGTACGTCGGGATGCCGGCGGCCTGCAGCTCCGCGAGCACCGCGGCGGTGTCCTCGAACACGCCCCTGACCATCTTCAGCCACCCCGTGTCGTACGCCTCGATCCACTCGGCGTGCTCCGGGTGCAGGCTGGTCAGCTCGGCGACCGCCTCCGCCCACGGACGACCCTCGTCCTGCTGGTGGTTCCAGGCCGGCGTGGCCACCTTGGTCAGGAAGTGCGTGCGCTGCTCCTCGTCCGGGATGAGGTCGGCGTACAGGTACGTCGGACTCCAGTCCAGCAGCACCCCACCGATGTCGAACACCACCACGTCGATCGTCCGGTCGCTCATAACCGCAACCCTACGAGGCCACCTCGGCGTTCGACGCGGCGCGGGCGTGCAGAGCGGGAGCCAGTGCGTACTGGCCGAGGAAGATCGTGACACCGAGGACCGCGCAGCCGAGCCAGGTGACGGTCGGGCCGAGGTGCTCGAGCGCGTTCGTCCCGGCGAGCGGGCCGATCACCGTCCCGACGCCGAACGCCATACCGGACAGACCCATGTAGCGGCCGCGCAGGTCGATCGGGGCGAGGTCGGCGAACACCGCGCCGATGACCGCGGCGAACCCGATCTCCCCCAGCGTCCACACCACGACCGACAGCGCGTAACCCCACCAGCTGTGCACGACCGCACCCACGCCGAACCCGAGTCCGACGACGAGCATCGAGGCGGCCAGCAGCTTCGGGCGGTCGAGCTTGACCATCCACCGGCCGAGGAAGGGCTGGACGAGCACGATCACCACGCCGTTCAGCCCGATCACCAGGCCGTAGACACGCGACGACAGCCCGTCGCCCGCCATCGCGAGCGGAAGAGTCGAGTAGCCCTGCATGTAGATCGTCGCGTAGCCGATCTGGATCAGGATCATCAGCAGGAACACCGTGTCGCGCGCGACCACCGGCAGCAGCGCCCGGCTCGCCGCCCCGGCCACGGGCGCCGGGCGGCTCTCCGGCACCATCGTCCAGATCACCAGCCCTGCGATCACCGACGTGGCGGCGTTCACCCAGAACAGCAAGCCGTACCCGAAGGAGGCCAGGACGCCCGCGGCGACCGTCGAGACCGAGAAGCCGAGGTTGATGGCCCAGAACAGCAGACCGTAGGCGCGGACGCGCTCGGTCGGCTGCAGCAGGTCCGCGACGGTCGCCTGGACCGCCGGGCGGAACAGGTCACCGAGCAGGCCGACCAGGAACGCGGTCGCCCAGATCAGCGCCATCGACCGGGCCGAGCCGAGCAGGACCAGCGCGGCGCCGGTCCCGAAGAAGCAGATCAGCATCGTCAGCCGGCGACCGATGCGATCGGTGAGGAAACCGCCGACGAGCTGCGCGGCGACCGATCCCAGGCCGACGGCAGCGGCGACAGCGCCCGCCGTGCCCGCGGAGAGGTGCCGGTCCTGGGTCAGGTAGAGGACGAGGAAGGGTTGCACGAAGCTGCCGAGCCGGTTGACCAGCTGGCACACCCACAACGCCCAGAAGGCCCGCGGCAGCGCGGTGGACGTGGGGTTGCCGACGGCTGTTGCACTCATGGGGCAACTGTCCGCGAACGGCCCGGATCTTGTCGACGATTAGGCTCACGGCTAATCTTGGCCGGTGATCACGATCAGGCTGAACGCCGGCGACATCGGGCGGATCCGGTTCGCACTGTCGCCGGTCTGGGAGGCCGTCACGAGCGTGCGGGCGTTGAGCAACAACACGGCGCGGAGCGTGCACGGCCCGTGGCTGCAGAAGGTTCGGCCGACCATCGAGGGCGACGACCTGACGTTGCTCAGGGCCCTCATCCCGTCGGCCGGCTACATCCCGGACTTCCTCACGCCGGCTCCGCCGCGCCGGTCGACGAGCCTGGAGTCCGGTCTCGCCACGATCGCCGCGACACCGCACGCGCTGGCGACGGCCGAGCTGACCCGGTTGTACCGGGCCACTCCGCATCCGATGCTGCCGGACCTGATCGCCCGTCCGGCCGCGGCGCTCGACCTGATCACCTCGGCGCTGGAGACGTACTGGCGGCGCGCGATCGAGCCCGACTGGCGGCGGATGCGCTCGCTGCTGCAGGAGGACCTCGCGTTCCGGCTGGACGAGCTGGCCGCCGGCGGCATCGAGCGGCTGTTCCGCAACCTGCACCCGTCGATCAAGTTCAGCGGCGACCGGATCGACATCGACCGGCCGTACTGCTGCGACGGCGAGCCGATGGCCGGTCAGGGCGTCCTGCTGGTGCCGTGCGTGTTCACCTGGCCGGCCGGGCTGGCGGTCACCGGCGCGCCGCACGTCCCGACCATCACGTACCCGCCGCGCGGCCTCGGCCGGCTGTGGGAGGACCGCCAGGAGACCACCGACTCGCCGCTCGCCGACCTGGTCGGCCGCACCCGGGCCGCGATCGTCAGCCACCTCGACCTGCCGATGTCGACCACCCATCTGGCCAACCAGCTGGGCGTCTCCGCCCCCACGCTCAGCGTTCATCTGAGCATCCTTCGCAACGCCGGCGTCGTGACGTCCCGCCGCGACGGCCGGGCCGTGCTCTACCACCGCACCGCGCTCGGCCATCAACTCCTCGCCGCCTCCACGACCCTCGCCACGACCGCCTGATCCTTGACAAGCGCCGCGGCGATCCGCGAGATTGGCTGACGGCGCCGACCGGTCGCCGAGCTGTGGGACATCCGCCCCAGTCGGGGTTCCATTCGCGAAGGGGAGTCAGCCCTCTCGGTCGTCGATGCCAGCAGGCCATCTCTCAACACCACGTCACTGGGGGACGAAGGTGTCGACGGAGAGGCTTGTCATGACGAAGGACGGCAATTTCAAGAAGGTTGTACGGCGACACGCCCAGGAGACCGGGCAGCGCTACACCGAGGCACTGACCGATCTCGAGGGTCTCGACGACCGCATCTACCACGAGCCGGACGCGGACCGGCTGCTCGCCCACCTGCGGAAGCGGTACGGGATCGACGCGGTCTCGGCGACCAAGCTCAGCGTGCACAAGACGTACGTCTTCCGCATCGACCGCAACGACGGCGCCCCGTGGATCGCGCGGGCGTTCCCGCCGGCGCGGCCGCGGGCCCACGTCGAGGGCGATGCCGCGGTCCTGCGCTTTCTCGAGCAGCACGACTATCCCGCGGAACGTCTCGCCGTCGACGATGCGGTGTCCGACTTCGACGGCAGCTCGGTGCTCGTCACCGAGTTCATCGACCACACCCCGCTTCCGCCGGGCGAGGGATTCGCGATCATGGGCGACCTGCTCGGACGGCTGCACGCGCTGCCGTTCGACGAATCGGTCAGCCGGCCCGGCGGGGCGAGCGGTGAGGACCCGCGCCGGACGGGCACGCCGCGGCAGGATCTCCTGGCGGGCTTGGCCTTTCTCGATGCGGTGGACACGAAGGTCGGGGCGGCCGATCGGGAGCGCTTCGAGCAGCTCCTCGAGCAGGTGCGCACGGCGGACGACGGCGACGGCCTGCCCGAGGGCCTGCTGCACGGCAACCTCCTGCATGCTCCCGACCACGCCGTGATCGGCCCGGACGGGCCGGTGGCCATCAACTGGAAGGCGTCCGGCCGCGGGGCGCGGATCGCCGACCTCGCGTTCCTGTTGTGGGGCACCGGGGACTGGGCTCCCCGACGCACCAACGAAGGGCACGTCGAAGCGGTCGTCAGCGCCTACCGCAAGCATGTCGAGCTGACCGACGAGGAACTCGACCGGCTCGAGGGCGTGATGTACATCAGGCCGCTCTACCTGGTGTGCTTCGGCTACCACCGCGACCTCACCAACGGCGTGCCGTTCGACGAGTGGTGGTTCATCGAGCCACCGGAGTACATCGCCTCCACCGCGGCCGCGACCAGAGCCGCGTTCCGCAGGTAGGGCGTCAGCCGAAGCCGGGCGGGTCGACCTGGACTCTGACCGCGCCCGGGCTCTTCTTCGTGGCTCGGGTCGACTGGGCTTCCTTCAACGCGCGGACGAGAGCCGTGCCGTGGGCTCGCGGGGTGCGGACCACGGCACGGACCGTCTCGTCGTCGACGTCCACGGGGCCGAGGACCTCGAGGCCGGAGGACGGCGGGATCAGGTCGCGGAGGCGGGTGACGAGGTCGTTCACCGACTCCGACGGGCCGGTGAGCTCGGCGAGTTTGGCGGCGGGGGCCAGGCGCGCCGTACGGCGTTCCTCGATCTCGCGGGCGGCGTACCCCTCGGGGCTCCAGCGGACGATCGCCTGCAGCGGCAAGGCCGACGGGTCGCCGACCAGGATGACGGGGCTGCCCGCGCGCACCAGGGCGGCCGCGTTGAACCAGCGACGGACAGCCTCTTCAGGGGCGCGCAGGTCGGGGCGGGCGAGCATCAGCCAGGTGTCGAGGAGCAGCGCCGCGCTGTATCCGCCCTCGGCGACCGGTTCGGCTCCCGGCGTGGTGACGACCAGGGCCGGCGCGTCCGGTACGACGTCGAGCATGTTGTCCCCGCCCGACGTCCGCACGACGACACCGGGGAACGCGCGGCCCAGCTCCTCCGCCGTACGGCGGGCGCCGATCACCGCCGCACGCATCCGGGTGTCGCCGCACTCCGGGCACCGGTGATCGACGGCCGGCCGGCCGCACACACTGCAGCTGGCCGGTCCGGATCCGCCGGTACGACGCAACGTGCCGCCGCACGTGGAGCACCGCGACGGCGCCCGGCACGTCTGGCACACCAGACTCGGCAGATACCCCGCACGCGGCACCTGCACCAGCACCGGCCCGGTCCGCAGCCCTTCACGGGCGATCTCGAACGCGCGGTGCGGCAACCGGGCAGCACGCGCCGCGGGGTCGCGCGCCAGGTCGATGTCCGACTCCCCCGCGATGTGCACCGACGGCGCGGCGGCCCGAATCGTCTTCCGGTCCGCGATCAGCTCGTGCGCGAACCCGGACTCGATCAGCGCCGCCGCCTCGGCGGAGCGCGCGAACCCGCCGAGCAACGCCGCACACTGCTGCCGGAACGCCCGCAGCAGCAGCACCTCCCGGGCGTGCGGGTACGGCGCGCGCGGCTCGGCGTACGACTCGTCGCCGTCGTCCCACATCGCCACCAGCCCGAGATCCGCGACCGGCGCGAACGCCGCCGCCCGGGTCCCGATCACCACCCGCGCACAGCCGTGCAGCGCGGACAGGAACGCGCGATAGCGAGCCGTCGGCCCCAGGTCCGCGGACAGCGTGACGAAGCCGGACTCCCCCAGCACCTCGGCGCACGCGGCAGCGAGCCGCTCGAGGTCCCGCGCGTCCGGCGCGAGCAGCAGCGCACCCCGCCCCGACGCCGCACACACCGCGGCGGCCTGCGCGAACGCCAGCGCCCAGTCGGCCCCCGGTACGGCGGTCCACACCGCCCGCGGCGACTCCGAACGCTCGATCGCATCGAGGAACCCCGGCGGGTACAGCGACCACTCGGAGCGGGACGTCGACACCGGCGGGCGCGCCGGCTGATCGCAGCGCAGCGGCTCCCCCTCGACCTTCGCGTGCCGCGGCGGGACCGCCAGCCGGGTGACGTCCGCGAGCACCCCGGCGTACCGGTCGGCGACCGCCCGGCACAGGTCCGCGATCTCCGGTGTCAGCACCTGCTCGGGTGACACGACCTTCCGCAGCCGGACCAGCTTGCCGTCGTGGTCGGACTCGTCGAGCCGCTCCAGGACGAACCCGTCGAGGTCCTTGCCCGCGAACCGCACCTTGACCCGGGCGCCGGGCTGCGCCGCCGCGGCCATGTCGTCGGGCACCAAATAGTCGAACGGCCGGTCCAGGTGCGGGAGCGAGACGTCGACCGCGATCCGGGCCACCGGCAACGACGTGGTGATCTCGGCCGGTTCCTTGGTGCGTGACTTGCGGACGGTGTCGCGCAGCAGCGTCAGCTGCTCCGGCGAATCTCCGTCCGAGGCCACGTTCGATGTCACTGAGGAATGCTAGAGCAGCGGGCCGACAGTGCGGTTGTGCACTGCCGACCCGCTGTGGACAACTACTTGCCGACCGCGGCCTTCAGGGCCTCGACGCGGTCGGTGCGCTCCCAGGTGAAGCCCTCGCCGGTGCGGCCGAAGTGGCCGTTCCGCGCGGTCTGGGCGTACACCGGCCGGAGCAGCTCGAGGTCGCGGATGATCGCGGCCGGCCGCAGGTCGAAGACCTCGCGGACCGCGTCGGCGATCTTCTCGACCGGGACCTTCTCGGTGCCGAACGTGTCGACGTAGAAGCCGACCGGCGCGGCCTTGCCGATCGCGTACGCGACCTGGCACTCGACCCGGTCCGCGAGACCGGCCGCGACGATGTTCTTCGCCACCCAGCGCATCGCGTACGCTGCCGAGCGGTCCACCTTGGACGGGTCCTTGCCGGAGAACGCGCCGCCGCCGTGCCGCGCCATCCCGCCGTAGGTGTCGATGATGATCTTCCGCCCGGTCAGCCCGGCGTCGCCCATCGGGCCGCCGATCTCGAACCGGCCGGTCGGGTTCACCAGCAGCTTGTAGTCGCTCGCGTCGATGTCGAACTGCTCGAGCACCGGGTCGACGACGTGCTTCTTGATGTCCGGCGTCAGCATCGACTCCAGGTTGATGTCCGCCGCGTGCTGGCTGGACACCACCACGGTGTCGATCCGGACCGCCTTGTCACCGTCGTACTCGACCGTGACCTGGGTCTTGCCGTCCGGCCGCAGGTACGCCAGGGTGCCGTTCTTGCGGACCTCGGCGAGCCGCTCGGACAAGCGGTGCGCGATGGTGATCGGCAGCGGCATCAGCTCCGGCGTCTCGTTCGACGCGTAGCCGAACATCAGACCCTGATCACCCGCGCCCTGCAGGTCCAGGGCGTCCTGGGACGCGTCCGAGCGCGTCTCGTACGCCGTGTCGACACCCTGCGCGATGTCCGGGGACTGGCTCCCGATGGCGACCTGCACCCCACAGGACGCGCCGTCGAAACCCTTCAGGGACGAGTCGTAGCCGATCTCCAGGATGCGCGAACGCACGATCCCCGGGATGTCGACGTACGCCGTCGTGGTGACCTCTCCCGCGACGACGACCAGACCCGTGGTGATCAGGGTCTCGACCGCGACCCGGCTCTTCGGGTCCTCGGCCAGCAACGCGTCGAGAATGGAGTCGCTGATCTGGTCAGCGATCTTGTCCGGGTGACCTTCGGTCACGGACTCGGACGTGAAAAGGCGCCTCGCCACAGTTCTCCCTCGGATTCCTCTTGTGCCGCCCGGTTGCGCGTTGGCACGACCGCGCGATCCCCCCATGCACCGGCGGTTGGCGATGCATCTTGGGAAGTATGCCAGCAGTTTCCACCCGCGTCCCGGTGACGCTCCGAATTCATCCAGGATACGAGATCCGTGATCATATTCTGGACGATCGACGCCGTTTCAGGCGTGCGCGCCGACCGTCACGTCGCCCAGTGTGAGCGACGCCGTACCACCAAGGATCGCAGCCACGCGGTCCACCTCCGCGTCCAGCAGGGCGCGGCGGCGCCGGTTCAGCGGGGCGAGCGCCTCGACGGTGACCTGCACCCTGCGGCCGGACTTCTTCTGGTGCCAGACGCCGGCCACGATGCCGTCGACGAGCAGCAGCGGGTAGTTGCCGGCCTGGCCGCGGGCGGTCGCGCGGGCGAACGCCTTGCCCGGGAAGAGCAGTTCGCGCGGGAAGCTGCCGACGCCGTACGCGTCGAAGTACGGCAGCAGCCGGACGCCCTCGGCGCGGTCGTCGGGGAACTCGTCGTCACCGGGAGCCACCCAGGCGGCCTGACCGTCGAGCTCGACCTGCGGAAGGCCCTCGAAGTACGGCTTGACTCGCGTCGGAGCGACGCTGAGCCAACGGGCGAACTGCTGCGGGGTCGCGGGGCCGTAGGAGTAGAGGTACCGCCGCAGGAGCTCGGTCAGGGCCTGCTCGGCGGGCATCGGCTCGAACGGCCGGAGGCGATGCGGGTTCGCGTACGTCACCAGGCGGCCGCGCATCGGCCCGTGGCAGAGGACGCCGGCGTGCGCTGCCACGTACACCGCCTGCCGCCAGCGGGCCCAGGCGCCCTGGAACGCCGGGATCGTCGGCTCGCGGGCCCACTCACCGGTCCGCCGGACGACCTCCTCGGTCAGCTCGTCGACGGTCAGGTCGTCGTGCGCCAGGGCCGCGCCGATGGCGACGACCACCTGATCGATCTCGTCCGGCGTCATCCGGATCGGCTCCGGCTGCGAACCGTTCGCCGGCAGCGCACCCAGCGCCCCGGTCCACATCGCCAGGTCCTCCAGCGGCAACAGATGCACCGTCCCCCGCGGCCCGAACGTCTTCACCAGCCCTTCGTCCCGCTGCACCGACACCCGGTCCGCCCCGTCCACCCGCAAAGCCACGGAAGTCTCCCCCGCCGCCGCGATCTGCGCATGCGCCCCACACATCGCCCGCACAGCCTCCACCGCCGTACCGACCGACACCGTCAACCCATGCCGCCGCATCCGCCGCGCGACGACGGCTTCCCAGGAGATCACCATGGCCACCACGCTAGAACGGGAAGCGGACAGCTTCTGTCCTCTTATAGCGGAAGACCTGCCGCGAGCCGCCCTCCGGCCCGTCCGGCGCAGGCTCGGCAGGCACGAAGCCGAGGCGTTCGTAGAACACGCGCGCTCCGCCGGCCACCGCTCCCGGATGGTCAGCGCCGAAGGTCACCACGTCGACGAGCTCGCCCTCGGCGAGCCCTTGGCCCGCCGTGAGCCGCTCGATCGCTGCGGCCATCAGCCGCCGGCCGACGCCGAGGCCCCGGGCCCGCTCGGAGATCACCAGCCAGTGCACGGCGTACCGCGGCGACGAGCCGCCGAACAACACCGCTCCTGCCGGCTGACCCTCGTCAGTCGCCACGAGCGCACGCTCGTCGGCGATGTGACTATCGAGTGCGCGGAGGAAGCCTGGTTCGGCGACCATCGGGCCGAACCAGTGCTCGACCTCGCCGGCCAGTCCGAGGATTGCCGGCCTGTCGGCCTCGACCGCCGGTCTCACCTGCGGCACGGAATTACTGCCAGTGGGTGGCGACGAGGTTCCAGATGACGCCGGCGAGGGCGTCCTTGCTGCCGGAGGGGACTGGGAGGGCGTTGCCGGCGCGGTCGAGGATGACGGCCTCGTTGACGTCGCTGCCGAAGACTTTGCCGCCGGAGACGTCGTTGACGACCAGGAGGTCGCAGCCCTTGCGTTCGAGCTTGGCGCGGCCGAGCTCGAGGACCGAGTGGTCCGCGTCGCCGGTCTCCGCGGCGAACCCGACGATCACCTGACCGGTGCGGGCCCGGTCGTGCGAGATCGTCTGCAGGATGTCCGGGTTCTGCACCAGGCTGACCGCGGGCACCGAGCCGTCGGCGGTCTTCTTGATCTTGTGCTCGGCGACGTCGGCCGGGCGGAAGTCGGCCGGGGCGGCGGCCATCACGATCGCGTCCGCGTCCCCGGCGCGCCCGGTGATCTCGTCGTACAGGTCGCGGGTGCTGGTGACCGGGACGACCTGGACGCCGGCCGGGTCGGGCAGCTCGGAGTTCGCCGCGACCAGGGTGACCTTGGCGCCGCGGGCGGCGGCGATCCGGGCCAGCGCGTAGCCCTGCTTGCCGGACGAGGAATTGCCGAGATACCGGACCGGGTCGAGGTGTTCACGGGTCCCGCCGGCGCTGATCAGCACCTGCTTGCCGGTCAGGTCGGCCACCGACTGGCCCGCCGCGCGGGCGGCCTCGTCGGCGAGCATCAACTGGCTGATCGCGAAGATCTCCGACGGCTCCGGCAGCCGGCCGCGGCCGGTGTCGGCGCCGGTCAGCCGCCCGACCGCCGGGTCGAGGACCGTGATCCCGCGCGAACGCAGGGTCGCGACGTTCGCCTGGGTGGCCGGGTGCTCCCACATCTCGGTGTGCATCGCGGCCGCGAACAGGATCGGGCAGCGCGCGGTGAGCAGCGTGTTCGTGAGCAGGTCGTCGGCCAGCCCGTGGGCGGCCTTGGCGATCAGGTTCGCGGTCGCGGGCGCCACCACCACGAGCTCGGCGGCCTTGCCGATCCGGACGTGCGGAACCTCCTGCACGTCGTCGAACGGATCGGCGGTCACCGGCTGCCCGGACAGCGCCGCCCAGGTCGCCTCGCCGACGAACTCCAGCGCGGCCGCGGTCGGCACCACGCGCACGCTGTGCCCGGACTCGGTCAGCCTCCGGAGCAGGTCGCAGACCTTGTACGCCGCGATGCCGCCGCCGACTCCGAGCACCACGTTGGGCTTCATACGGGGTGAGTTACTCGGACTTCTCCGCGGCGGCGGCTTCCGCCTCGGCCTCGGGGTCGATGTCGGTGCAGGTCAGCACACCGTCGTTGATCTCGCGCATCGCGATCGACAGCGGCTTCTCCTGGACGTGCGTCTCGACCAGCGGCCCGACGTACTCCAGCAGGCCCTCGCCGAGCTGCGAGTAGTAGGCGTTGATCTGCCGCGCCCGCTTGGCCGAGTACAGCACGAGCTTGTACTTGGAGTCGGTGTGGGTGAGCAGGTCGTCGATCGGCGGGGAGGTGATGCCGATGGCGACGGGCTGGTTGCCAGACAAGTTCAGCTCTTTCCAGAGATGGAGGGTGATCGAATCAACTTTACCAACTGATCGGCGGCCTCCCGAACCGAGGCGTTGACGATCGTCACGTCGAACTCCTTCTCGGCGGCCAGCTCGACGGTCGCGGTCTCCAGCCGGCGCTCCCGCTCCTCCGGCGTCTCGGTGCCGCGGAACAGCAGCCGGCGGACCAGCTCGTCCCAGGTCGGCGGCGCGAGGAACACGAACTGCGCCTCCGGCATCGTCTCGCGGACCTGGCGCGCACCCTGCAGGTCGATCTCCAGCAGGGCCGGGCGGCCGGCCGCGAGCTTGTCGAGCACCGGCTGCTTCGGGGTGCCGTAGCGGGCGGCCTTGTGCACCACGGCCCACTCCAGCAGCTCGCCGTCGGCGATCATCCGGTCGAACTCGGCGTCCGACACGAACAGGTAGTGCACGCCGTGCACCTCGCCCGGCCGGGGCTTGCGGGTGGTCGCGGAGACCGAGATCCAGATGTCCGGGAACCGTTCGCGGATGTCGGCCGCGACGGTGCCCTTCCCGACCGCGGTCGGTCCGGCCAGCACGGTCAGCCGTGCCGGGTCGGGAGCCGCCGCCGGCTCGTTCGAACTGTGTCCCGCGTGCGTGGTCATCGTCACACCAGTGTCCAACGAGCCGGTCGAGGTTTTGGTCTGGCTCACCCTGAAATCACTCGGCAATCACTCGGCGAATTCGCGCTCGAGCGCGGCGATCTGGTTCGATCCGAGGCCGCGCACCCGCCGCGTCTCCGAGATCCCGGCGCGCTCCATGATCTGCTGGGCGCGGACCTTGCCGACGCCGGGGATGCACTGCAGCAGCTGGCTGACCCGCATCTTGCCGATCACGTCGTTCGTCTGCCCCTCGTGGAGCACCTCCGTCGGAGACGCTCCCGAGTGCCGGATCCGGTTCTTGATCTCGGCTCGTTCACGCCGCGCCGCCGCGGCCTTGTCCAGAGCCGCCGCACGCTGCTCCGGGGTCAAAGAAGGAAGTGGCACCGTTTCACCTGTCCCGTTGTATGGCTTCGCAAGGGAACCTAACACGGGTTCAGCCCGCGGTCTGGCCGTGGTGGAACAGAGTCGCCGGACAACGCGCGAATTAGAACGATCAGTTGATCAGTTCAGTGCCGGGAGGTCGACCTTGCAGCTGTCCTTCGCCTGGCTGGAGATGTTCTTGTACGCCGTCATGACGCCGCCGGTCTGCTTGCTGAGCTCGGCCAGCTTGGCCGCGTCCGTGCCGGCCTTCTGCGCCTTCTCGGCGAACGTGACGACGACGCCCCAGTCGTCCTTCACGTCCTGCGGCGCGGACTCCTGGAGCTTCTTCGCATCGTCCAGGATCTTCACGTAGTCGACCGGCTTCTGCGGATCGACGTCGACCGCCTTGGCGGCGTACTTGGCGAGATCGACGCAGTACGCCTGCTCGTCGGTGCAGGCGGTCAGCACACCGGCACCGGCGGCCACGGTCGCGAGGATGGCGAGAGAACGCTTCATCAGGCTTACGCTACCGGGAGTGACCAAATCATCCGAAACGAATACGTTCCGGGCTGGTGGGACGGAACGGGCAGAGCCGTCCCACCAGGTCACGTCGGCCTCGGGTCAGGACCGCGTCAGTTGCCGGCGCCCGGCAGGTCGATCTTGCAGGTGTCCTTCGCCTGCTTGGTGATCGCGTCCATGGCGGGCTTGATCTTGTCGCCGTCGGCCTTCGCCAGCTCCACGAGCTTGTTCGTGTCGCCCTTGGCGTCCTGCGCCTTCTCGGCGTAGTCGATGACGGTCTTCCAGTCGTCCTGCAGGTCCTTCGGCGCCGACTTCGACACCTTCTTCGCCTGGTCCAGCATCTTGCCGACGGCGTCGGAGTCCTTGATGTCCAGGTCCTTCGACGAGTCGACGTACCCCTTCAGGTCCGCGCAGTAGTCGCCACCCGAGCAGGCCGTCAGGGCGCCAACACTCATCGTCACAACGGCCGCGAGGGCTGCCAGCTTCCGCATCGTGTTCCTTCACTGTGTCGCGCGGGAAGTCCGTGGCTCCCCGTCCGCCGACACCTTTCCGAACGCCGGGGTCAACGCGAGCTCCGGCACGCCGTGAAGAACGTCGCACCCGGCGACTGGAACCGGGTTGTGATGTGGCGCGTCGCCGTCCTTCGAGTGGACTTCAGGTCTGGCGACGGTGATCGCGACCGCGTTCGCCGACACGATCACCAGGATCGCCGCCCAGTCGAGGATCGCGAGCCGCTGCCCCAGAACCACCAGCCCCACCAGGGCCGCGAGCACCGGGTTCACGCTCATGAAGACGCCGAAGAACTGGGCCGGCACGCGTCGGAGCGTCAGCAGGTCGACGAGGAACGGCACGGCCGAAGAGAGCAGACCGGCCACCAGCGCGTACGACACCGCGGCCGGCGTCGGCGGGTGATGCAGCAGGACGACCACGCCGACCGGGACGTACGCGAGACCCGACAGCGCGGCCGCCGCGGCCGAACCTGTTGCGCCCGGCAACTCCCGGCCGACTTTGCGGTTGAGCAGGATGTAGAACGCCCAACACGTTGCCGCGAGCAAGCCCAGGCCGACGCCGAGGTAGTCCGTCGTCGCTTGCGGGCGGGTCAGCAGGACGACTGCGGGGGCGGCGACCAGCGCGCACACCAGATCCACCATGCGCCGAGAGCCCAGCAACGCAACGGCGAGCGGTCCGAGGAACTCGAGCGTGACTGCGAGGCCCAGTCCAACCCGGTCGATGGCGGTGTACAGCGACAGGTTCATCACCGCGAAGACCATCGCCAGACCGACCACCGGGCGCCATTGGCGGCGGGTGATCGACCGGAGCCGCGGGCGGCCGACCGCGAGCAGCGCGATCGCCGCGACCCACTGCCGGATCGCCACCACGCCCGCAGGGCCGATCACCGGGAACGCCAGCGCCGCCACCGACGCACCCACCTGCGTCGACAGCCCGCTGCCGAGCATCATCACCACACCGGTCAACCGTTCGCGCCTCACGATCACCGAGCTTGCGGTGAACGCCGCCAATCGCAAAATGCCTGCGACCGCCGATCTATACGCTGGAGTCATGGATATCCGGCAGCTGCGGTGCCTGGTCGAGATCGTCGACTCGGGCACGTTCACCGACGCCGCCATCGAGCTGGGGATCTCGCAGGCGGCGGTGTCGCGCAATCTGCTGGCCCTGGAGCGTGAGCTCGGCGTCCGCCTGCTGCACCGGACCAGCCGTTCGCTGACCCCGACCGCGGCCGGTGTCCGGGTGCTGGCCCGGGCGCGGCACATCCTCGCCGAGCTCGACGAGCTGGTGAGTGAGGCGACGAGCGGCCATACGCGGCTGCGGGTCGGTCATGCGTGGTCGGCGTTCGGCAGCCGGACCCGCGAGTTCCAGCGCCGCTGGGCAGCCGAGCACCCCGGCGTCGAACTGCAGCTGATCCGCACCAACACCGCGACCGGCGGTCTCGCCGAGGGGCTGTGCGATCTCGCGGTGGTCCGCAGCCACCTCGAGCTCGGCCGCTTCGCGCACGTCCTGCTCACCCGGGAACCCCGGTACTGCGCCCTGCCCGCCGACGACCCGCTGGCGCGCAAGCGGTCGCTGACGCTCGACCAGCTCCAGGACCACACCATCGTCATCGACCGCCGGACCGGAAGCACCACGGCCGACCTGTGGCCGGACGACGCGCGGCCGAAGATCGAGCTCACCCAGGACGTGGACGACTGGCTCGCCGCGATCTCGTCGGGGCGCCGCGCCGGGCTCACGCCGCAGGCGACCACGACGCAGTACCGCCGCGACGGCGTCGTCTACCGGCCGGTGCGGGACGCGCCGCCGGTCGACGTCCACCTGATCTGGCATCGCGAGGACCCACACCCGGCGACCCAGGCCGCCGTCGACCTGCTGACCGCGCTCTACCGCGAGTCGAGCAGCCCGAGAAGCTGACGGCGGTCGTTCACGTTCGTTCTGCAGCTCGACAGGAGGTGTCGGCGCTTTCGGGCCGGTCGTGTGCCTGGACGAGCGTGGCCGTTGGCTGCTGGTCCGGGTACCTCCTGTCGAGCTGCAGATCGTCAGTAGCCGAGGACGGTTCGGTAGGCGTCGTTCGTGCGGGCGGCGGCGTCCTGGAGGGCGGTGGCGCCGGGGCCGGCGCCGAGGATCTCGCGGGAGCTGGACGGTACGACGTTGCGCACCGCCGGACCGAACACCTTCGCCAGGCCCTCGGCCGTGCCGCCCTGGGCGCCGAGGCCGGGGGCGAGCAGCGGGCCGTTGATGTCCAGGTTCTCCTCGGTCGAGCTGATGGTCGCCCCAACAACCGCGCCGAAGGAGCCCAGGCCCTCGACGCCGGCGTTCAGCTGGCGCAGCCCGTCGAGCACCGCACCGGCGACCGTCGGCCCGTCCGCGGTCCGGGCGGACTGGAACTGCGGGCCCTCCGGGTTCGAGGTCAGGGCGAGCACGAACAATCCCGCCCCCGCCTCCCGCGCCTCGTCGATCGCCGGCTGCAGCGAGCCGAACCCGAGGTACGGGCTGACCGTCAGCGCGTCACAGGCCAGCGGGCCCTTCTCGGCCAGGTACGCCGCCGCGTAGCCCGCCATCGTCGTACCGATGTCACCGCGCTTGGCGTCGATGATCACCAGTGCCCCGGCCTCGCGGAGCCGAATCGTCGCCTGCTCGAGGACGGCGACCCCGGCCGACCCGAAACGCTCGAAGAACGCCGACTGCGGCTTGAACACCGCGACCCGGTCGGCGAGCGCGTCGACGACGCCGTACGTGAAGGACGCGAGCCCTTCCGCGGTGTCGGGCAGGCCCCAGGCGTCCAGGAGGTGCTGGTGCGGGTCGATGCCGACGCACAGCGGGCCGCGGGCGTCCATGGCGGCGCGCAGCCGGGCGCCGAACGGCTTGTTAGGCATGTCGCTCCCCAAGGGTTGGTTGCTCATGGCAAGCTCCTGTTGATCCGGCGGATCAGGCCGGGGCCTTTGTAGATGAGTCCGGAGTAGACCTGGACGAGGCTCGCGCCGGCGTCGAAGAGGCGGATCGCGTCCGACGGTTCGACGATCCCGCCGACACCGATGACGGGCAGCGCTCCCCCGGTCTGGCTGTGGATGTGGGCCACCACCTTGGCCGACGTCTCCGCGAGCGGACGGCCCGACAGACCGCCTGCCTCACCGGCGAGCGGGTGGGTCTCGACGCCGGGGCGGCCGATGGTGGTGTTGGTGGCGATGATGCCGGCGACGCCCGTGTCGGTGCAGACCTGGAGCAGCTCGTCGATCGCCGAGGTGGTCAGGTCCGGCGCGATCTTCACCAGGATCGGCTTCGGCTCGAGGCCAGCGACGGTCAGCTCCGCGGCCTCGGTGTGCAGCGCCGTCAGCAGTTCGCGGAGGTGGCCGGCGTCCTGCAGCGAGCGCAGGCCGGGGGTGTTCGGCGACGACACGTTGACCGCGAAGTAGTCGCCGTACCGATAGAGGCGGCGCAGGGAGGTCACGTAGTCCTCGACCGCCTCTTCCAGCGGCGTCACCTTCGACTTCCCGATCGAGATGCCCAGCGGGTAGCCCAGGTCGCCGTACGCCGCCAGCCGCGCGGCCAGTGCCTCGCTGCCGAGGTTGTTGAAGCCCATGCGATTGATGACGGCTTCGTGCTCGACGAGGCGGAACAGCCGCGGTTTCTCGTTGCCGGGCTGCGGGTGCGCCGTGACCGTGCCGACCTCCACGAAGCCGAAGCCGATGGCCGGCCACGCGCGCAGTGCGATCCCGTTCTTGTCCATCCCCGCAGCGAGCCCCACCGGTGAGGGGAAGCGGACGCCGAAGACCGTGCGCGGCGCGGGCGCGCCGTACAGCCGGGCCCCGGCGCGGGGAGCGCCGGGGATGCGGCCGAGCAGGCGGAGGGCGGCGAGCGTCTGCTCGTGCGCGACCTCCGCGTCGCCCTTGCCCAGCCGGTACAGGACCGGCCGGACAAGGCGCTCGTACATCGACCGGTCAGACACCGCGGATCCTCGGGACCCAGTCCTGCAGGGACCGGACGCCGATGTCGCCGGCGCGCTGCGCCTCGATGCCCTGGACCGCGGCCGCGAGGCCCTGGACCGTCGTGATGCACGGGATGTTGCGGGCGACGGCCGCGCTGCGGATCTCGTAGCCGTCCAGGCGCGGCGAGCCGCCCTGGGTGATCCCGATCGGCGTGTTGACGATCAGGTTCAGCTCGCCGTCCTGGACCATCTGGACGATCGTCGGCTCACCGTTCGGGCCCGGGCCCTGGCTGCTCTTGCGGACCGTCACCGCCTCGACCCCGTTGCGGCGCAGGACGTCGGCCGTCCCCTCGGTCGCGTAGATCTGGAAGCCGAGATCGGCCAGCCGCTTGACCGGGAAGATCATGTGCCGCTTGTCCCGGTTCGCGACCGAGACGAACACCTTGCCGGCACCGGGCAGCGGCTGCGAGGCCGCCGCCTGCGACTTCGCGAACGCCGTACCGAAGGTGTCGTCGACGCCCATCACCTCGCCGGTCGACTTCATCTCCGGTCCGAGCACCGTGTCGACCGACGAACCGTCGATGGTCCGGAACCGGTTGAACGGCATCACGGCCTCCTTGACCGCGATCGGCGTGGTCGGCGGCAGCGTGCCGCCGTCACCGGTCGCGGGCAGCAGGCCCTCGGCGCGCAGCTCGGCGATCGTGGCGCCGAGCATCACCCGGGCGGCCGCCTTCGCCATCGGCGTCGCGGTCGCCTTCGACACGAACGGCACCGTCCGGGACGCCCGCGGGTTCGCCTCCAGCACGTACAGGACGTCGCCGGCGAGCGCGTACTGCACGTTCAGCAGGCCGCGGACGCCGACACCGCGGGCGATCGCCTCGGTGGACTTCCGGATGTTCTCGATGTCGGCGTTCCCGAGCGTGATCGGCGGCAGCGCGCACGACGAGTCGCCGGAGTGCACCCCGGCCTCCTCGATGTGCTCCATCACGCCGCCGAGGAACAGCTCGTCGCCGTCGAACAGCCCGTCGACGTCGATCTCCACCGCGTCGTCCAGGAACCGGTCGATCAGCACCGGGTGCTCGAAGGCCCCGTCGCCGCCGAGCCGCTCCAGCGCGGCGGTCAGCTCGGCCGAGCTGTAGACGATCTCCATGCCGCGACCGCCGAGCACGTACGACGGCCGGACGAGGACCGGGAACCCGATCTCCGCGGCGACCTGGTGCGCCTCCTCGGCCGACAGCGCCGTGCCGTGCTTCGGCGCCGGCAGCTTCGCGTCCGCGAGCACCTTGCCGAACGCGCCCCGCTCCTCGGCCAGGTGGATCGCCTCCGGCGACGTCCCGACGATCGGTACGCCGGCGTCCGCGAGCCGCTGCGCCAGCCCGAGCGGCGTCTGGCCGCCGAGCTGCACGATCACGCCCGCGACCGGTCCGGCCTGCAGCTCGGCGTACACGATCTCGAGCACGTCCTCGCAGGTGAGCGGCTCGAAGTACAGCCGGTCGGAGGTGTCGTAGTCGGTCGAGACCGTCTCCGGGTTGCAGTTCACCATCACCGTGCAGTACCCGGCCTCCCGCAGCGCCATCGACGCGTGCACGCAGGAGTAGTCGAACTCGATCCCCTGCCCGATCCGGTTCGGCCCGGAGCCCAGGATCAGGACGGCGGGCGTGTCGCGCGGCGCGACCTCGGTCTCCTCGTCGTACGACGAGTAGTGGTACGGCGTCTCGGCCTTGAACTCGGCCGCACAGGTGTCGACCGTCTTGTAGACCGGCCGGATCCCGAGCGCCTGCCGGACACCGCGGACGACGTCCTCGGTCAGCCCGCGGATCTCGGCCAGCTGCAGGTCGGAGAACCCGTGCCGCTTGGCCAGCTTGATCACGTCGGGCGTCAGCCGCGGCGCGGCCGCGACCTGCAGCGCGGTCTCGTGGATCAGGTACAGCTGGTCCACGAACCAGGGATCGATGCGCGTCGACTCGAAGATCTGCTCCGGCGTCGCCCCCGCCCGGATCGCGTCCATGACGATCCGGAGCCGGCCGTCCTGCGGCGTCTTGATGGCCTCGAGCAACGGCTCCAGCTCGGACGCGGGCTGCCCGGCCCAGGAGAACCGGGCCTCCGGCTTCTCCAGCGAGCGCAGCGCCTTCTGCAGCGCCTCGGTGTAGTTCCGGCCGATCGCCATCGCCTCGCCGACGCTCTTCATGTGCGTGGTCAGCGTCGCGTCCGCGGCCGGGAACTTCTCGAACGCGAACCGCGGCACCTTCACCACCACGTAGTCCAGCGTCGGCTCGAAGCTGGCCGGCGTCTGCCGGGTGATGTCGTTCGGGATCTCGTCCAGCGTGTAGCCGATCGCGACCTTCGCGGCGATCTTCGCGATCGGGAACCCGGTCGCCTTCGAGGCCAGCGCGGACGAGCGGGACACCCGCGGGTTCATCTCGATCACGATCAGCCGGCCGTCGGCCGGGTTCACCGCGAACTGGATGTTGCAGCCGCCGGTGTCGACCCCGACCTCGCGGATGATGCCGATGGCCAGGTCCCGCATCACCTGGTACTCGCGGTCGGTCAGCGTCATCGCCGGCGCGACCGTGACCGAGTCGCCGGTGTGCACGCCCATCGGGTCGACGTTCTCGATCGAGCAGATGATCACGACATTGTCGGCCTTGTCGCGCATCACCTCCAGCTCGTACTCCTTCCAGCCGAGGATCGACTCCTCGATCAGGACCTCGGTCGTCGGCGACGCGTGCAGCCCGGCGCCGGCGATCCGCCGCAGGTCCGCCTCGTCGTAGGCCATCCCGGAGCCGACGCCGCCCATCGTGAACGACGGCCGGACGACCAGCGGGTACCCGAGCTCGCCGGCCGCACCCATCACGTCGTCGAGGGTGTGGCAGATCCGCGACCGCGCGACCTCGGCGCCGAGCTTCTCGACGATCTGCTTGAACGACTCCCGGTTCTCACCGCGCTGGATCGCGTCGACGGACGCGCCGATCAGCTCGACGCCGTACTTGTCCAGGACGCCGTTGTCGTGCAGGGCGATCGCCGCGTTCAGCGCGGTCTGGCCGCCGAGGGTGGCGAGCAGCGCGTTCGGGCGCTCCTTCTCGATCACCTTCTCGACGTACTCCGGGGTGATCGGCTCGACGTAGGTGGCGTCGGCGAACTCCGGGTCGGTCATGATCGTGGCCGGGTTGGAGTTCACCAGGACGACCCGGAACCCCTCCTCCTTGAGCACCCGGCAGGCCTGGGTCCCGGAGTAGTCGAACTCGCAGGCCTGGCCGATCACGATCGGCCCGGATCCGATCACCAGGACCGAATCGATGTCTGTACGGCGCGGCATCAGTTCCGCCCTTCCAAATGCTCCGAACGAGCAGTCATCAGTTCGACGAAGCGGTCGAACAGGTACGCCGAGTCGTGCGGGCCGGCCGCCGCCTCGGGGTGGTACTGGACCGAGAAGGCGAGCACGCGGCCGTCCTTGCCGGTGAGCTTCAGCCCTTCGACGACGTTGTCGTTGAGCGAGACGTGGCTGACCTCGGCCGTCCCGTACGGCGTCTGCACCACGGAGTCGATCGGCGCGTCGACCGCGAACCCGTGGTTCTGCGCGGTGATCTCGACCTTGCCGGTGGCCCGGTCGAGCACCGGCTGGTTGATGCCGCGGTGCCCGTACTTCAGCTTGAACGTGCCGAGCCCGAGCGCGCGCCCGAACACCTGGTTGCCGAAGCAGATCCCGAAGTACGGCTTGTTCTGCTCGAGCAGCTGCTTGAGCAGCGTGGTCGGGTGCTCGGTGGTCTCCGGGTCACCCGGGCCGTTGCTCATGAAGATGCCGTCCGGGTTCACCGCGAGGACCTCGTCGAGGGTCGCGGTGGCCGGCAGCACGTGCACCTCGATGCCGCGCTCGGACATCCGCTTCGGCGTCATCGACTTGATCCCCAGGTCGAGCGCGACCACCGTGAAGCGCTTCTCGCCCTCGGCGGGTACGACGTACGGCTCGAAGGTCGTCACCTCCGACGCGAGGTCCGCGCCGACCATCGGCGGCTGCTCGAGCACCTTGGCCAGCAGCTCGGCCGGGTCCAGGACCTCGGTGGAGATCCCGGCGCGCATCGCGCCGCGCTCCCGCAGGTGGCGGGTCAGCGCGCGGGTGTCGATGCCGGAGATCCCGACGATCCCCTGGCCCTTCAGCTGGTCGTCGAGCGAGCGCGTGGCGCGCCAGTTCGACGGGACCCGGGCCGGGTCGCGCACGACGTACCCGGCGACCCAGATCTTCTGCGACTCGTCGTCCTCGTCGTTGATCCCGGTGTTGCCGATGTGCGGCGCCGTCTGGGTGACGATCTGCCGGTGGTACGACGGGTCGGTCAGTGTCTCCTGGTACCCGGTCATCCCGGTGGTGAACACCGCCTCGCCGAAGGTGGATCCGGTCGCTCCGTACGACGTGCCGGCGAACGACCGGCCGTCTTCCAGGACCAGCAGTGCTGGCTGGCTCATGATGCTCCGATCAAGGTCGAGATGGATGCGGTCAGGGCGGCGGTGTCGGCCTTACGGCGCGGACGGAACCCGGTGTCGAGCTCACGTCCGTCGTGGGTCCAGGTGACCACGACCAGGCCGGACTTCTCCGCGGTCACCTTGCCGGCGATGCCACGGTCGGTCCGGACCCCGGTCAGCCGGTCCGCGGGGATGAAGACATCCGCCGCGCCCTGCCGGTGGAAGATCAGGCCGGCCTCACTGACGGCCAGGTCCGCGGTCGCGCGGACGCCCAGTTCGTGCACGGCGATCCGGTCCATCCAGTCGCCGGCGGTCGTCGTGGCGACATACACGCCTTCGACGCCGCGCAGGTTGTCCTCCGGCGCCGCGGGCAGCGGCGCCAGGTCGGCCTGCCGGTCCTGCCGGTTGCGCCAGCCCCGGTACATCCCGAAGTAGCCCGCAGCCAGCACCACCAGCGTGCCGAGAATGCCTAAGAAGGCCTTCACTTGGTTAGCTCACCGTCCAGGACGGTCGGCGTACCGCGCAGGAAGGTCGCGACGACCTTGCCCGGCAGCGTCATGCCCTCGAACGGCGTGTTCCGCGACAGCGAGACCGACTCCTCCGGTACGACGGTCCGCTCGATCCGCGGGTCGTACAGCACGATGTTCGCGGGCGCACCGGCGACGAGCGGCTGCCCGTGGTCAGCCGCCTGACCGATCGCGGCCGGCGCGTAGCTCATCCGGTCGGCGACGTCGGCCCAGGTCAGCAGCTTGGTGTCGATCATCGCGTGCTGGACCACGGACAGCGCGGTCTCCAGGCCGGTCATCCCGAACGCGGCCGCGCTCCACTCGCAGTCCTTGTCCTCGACCGGGTGCGGCGCGTGGTCGGTGGCGACGATGTCGATCGTGCCGTCGGCCAGGCCCTCGCGGACGGCCTCGACGTCCTCCTTGGTGCGCAGCGGCGGGTTCACCTTGTACACCGGGTTGTAGGAGGCGGCCAGGTCCTCGGTCAGCAGCAGGTGGTGCGGCGTGACCTCGGCGGTCACCTCGAGGCCGCGGCGCTTGGCGGCCCGGACGATCTCCACCGAACCCTTGGTGGACAGGTGGCAGATGTGCAGCTTCGACCCGACGTGCGCGTTCAGCAGGATGTCGCGGGCGATGATCGCCTCCTCGGCGACACTCGGCCAGCCGGTCAGGCCGAGGACACCGGACAGCGCGCCCTCGTTCATCTGCGCGCCCTGGGTGAGCCGCGGCTCCTGCGCGTGCTGAGCGATCACGCCGTCGAACGCCTTCACGTACTCCAGTGCGCGGCGCATCAGCGCGGCGTCCCAGACGCAGTCGCCGTCGTCGGAGAACACCCGGACCCGGGCCGCGGAGTCCGCCATCGCGCCGAGCTCCGCGAGCTGCGTGCCCTTGCGGCCGACGGTGACCGCGCCGATCGGGTACACGTCGGCGTACCCGGCGTCGCGGCCGAGGCGCCAGACCTGCTCGACGACGCCGGCGGTGTCGGCGACCGGGTCGGTGTTGGCCATCGCGAACACCGCGGTGAAGCCGCCCTGCGCGGCCGCCCGGGTACCGGTGAACACCGTCTCGGCGTCCTCCCGGCCGGGTTCGCGCAGGTGCGTGTGCAGGTCGACCAGCCCGGGCAGCGCGACCAGGCCCGCGGCGTCGATCGTGGTGACGTCCGCCGGCGCGTCCAGGCCGGTGCCGGTGGCAACGATCTCGCCGTTGTCGATCAGCAGGTCCGCCACCTCACCGCCAACGATGCTCGCGCCGGTGATCAGGTAAGCGGTCATGCCGTGGGCTCCTCGGTGGTCTCGTTGGTTCCGGACAGCAGCAGGTACAGGACGGCCATCCGGATCGCGACGCCGTTGGTGACCTGCTCGACGATCACCGAGCGGGTCGAGTCGGCGACCTCGGCGCTGATCTCCATGCCGCGGTTCATCGGGCCGGGGTGCAGCACGATCGCCTCGTCGGGCAGCTGCGCCATCCGGTTCCTGTCCAGGCCGTAGCGCCGGGTGTACTCCCGGGCGCTCGGGAAGAACGCGTCGTTCATCCGCTCCCGCTGCACCCGCAGCATCATCACCGCGTCGCTCTTCGGCAGCACCGAGTCGAAGTCGTACGACGTGACGCACGGCCAGGTGCTCATGTCGACCGGCAGCAGCGTCGGCGGGGCGACCACGGTGACGTCGGCGCCGAGCGTCGAGAGCAGCAGCACGTTCGACCGGGCGACCCGGGAGTGCAGGACGTCGCCGACGATCGTGATCCGGCGGCCGTCCAGCGCGCCGAGGTGGCGGCGCATCGTGAACGCGTCGAGCAGCGCCTGGGTCGGGTGCTCGTGGGTGCCGTCGCCGGCGTTCACCACCGATCCGGTCATCCAGCCCGACGTCGCCAGCAGGTGCGGCGCCCCGGACGAGCCGTGCCGGCAGACAACCCCGTCCGCGCCCATCGCCTGCAGCGTCAGCGCGGTGTCCTTGAGGCTCTCGCCCTTGCTCAGGCTCGAACCCTTCGCGGAGAAGTTGATGACGTCCGCGGACAGCCGCTTGGCGGCCGCCTCGAACGAGATCCGGGTCCGGGTGGAGTCCTCGAAGAACAGGTTCACCACGGTCCGCCCGCGCAGGGCGGGCAGCTTCTTGATCGGCCGGTCGGCGAGCGAGCGCATCTCCTCGGCCGTGTCGAGGATCAGCTGCGCCTCGTCGCGGCTCAGATCGCCCGCGCTCAGCAGATGCTTCATGCCTGTGCCCCCTTGTCCGCGATCAGGACCGCGTCCTCGCCGTCGAACTCGTCGAGATGAACGGTGACCCGCTCGACCAGCGAGGTCGGCAGGTTCTTGCCGACGTAGTCGGCGCGGATCGGCAGCTCGCGGTGGCCGCGGTCGACCAGGACAGCGAGCTGGACGGCGCGCGGGCGGCCGAGGTCGCCGAGCGCGTCGAGGGCCGCGCGGATGGTGCGGCCGGAGAACAGCACGTCGTCGACGAGCACCACGACCTTGCCGTCGATCCCGTCCGCCGGGATGTCGGTGTGCTCCAGGCCGCGCGGCGGTTTGAGGCCGATGTCGTCGCGGTACATCGTCACATCGAGTGACCCTGTCGGTACGCTCTGCCCCTCGACGGCCTGGATCCTGGCCGAGACGCGCTGCGCCAGCGGGACGCCGCGGCGCGGGATGCCGAGCAGGACGACCGGGTCGGCGCCGCGGTTCCGCTCGAGGATTTCATGGGCGATCCGGGTCAGTGCCCGGGAAATGTCGGAAGCGTCCAGGACCTCGCGACCGCTGCGTTTCGGCGGCTGCTCGGCCTGGTGCTGCTCTGCACTCTGGGCAGGGCTCATCGCTACCGTTCCTCCTTTCCCGCCTCTCTGGACGGGTCTTTAAAGGACGTTCGGACCGCTTGACATGGTATCGGATGTGACACGCCGTCTTGACGCTGGTCTGCACCCCAGAATATTGTTACTCTGTGTAACCGAGGGGGGTTCACCTTACCGGCCCGTTCCGGCGGGCCGGACATGACGAACTAGTCGGAGGGAAGAACCAGCGTGCCTAGCGAATACGCGAAGACACTGGGTGGCAAGTTGCGCGCCATCCGCCAGCAGCAAGGACTGTCGCTGCATGGCGTGGAAGAGAAGTCCAAGGGTCGCTGGAAGGCGGTCGTCGTCGGCTCGTACGAGCGCGGCGATCGAGCCGTCACGGTCCAGAAGCTCGCGGAGCTCGCCGATTTCTACGGCGTGCCGATCCGTGAACTGCTTCCTGGGTCCGCCAGCGCGGCCGCCGCGGCTGCCGCTCCTCCCCGGTTGATCCTCGACCTGGAGGCCCTGCAACACCTCGACGCGAGCGAGGCCGGTCCGCTGACGCGGTACGCGGCCACGATCCAGGCTCAGCGCGGGGACTACAACGGCAAGGTGCTGTCGATCCGTCAGGACGACATGCGGACGCTGGCGGTCATCTACGACGAGTCGCCGACGACGCTCACCGAACGCTTCATCTCCTGGGGTGTGCTGAACCCGGAGGCGAAGGGCGAGGTCGAGGAGTCGCCGGAGGCCGCCGGAGCCTGACGCCTGAACGAAGGCACCAGACGGTCGGGGCTTGTAGCAGCTGGCCCGCGGCCGCCCGCCTTCCTTCAGCTGACCGAACAGAGCAGCAACCGCAACAACCACGCGGCGGGTATCACCTCACCGGCCGCAGAACGGGGACGCAAACGGCGGCCCGGGACCGTACCGAGACGGTCACCGGGCCTGACAACTACAGAGGGCTCGCCCCCCTCGCTTCCGCTTGCTCAGACGCCCAGTGTGGGCTTCAACTGCAGCAGTCTGGCCAGCAGTCCGTTCACGAACGTCGGGGACTCGTCGGTCGACAGGTCCCGCGCCAGCGCGACCGCCTCGCTCACCGCGACCACGTCCGGCACCTGGTCGTCGTACAGGAGCTCGTAGGCGCCGATCCGCAGGATGTTCCGGTCGACGGCCGGCATCCGGTCCAGCGTCCAGCCCACCGAATGGGTCTCGAGCAGCTCGTCGATCTGCTCGATGTGTTTCGCGACCCCCTCGACCAGCGCCACGGTGAACTCGTTCACCGGCGGGTCGTTGTCGGCCACCCGGTCGGCCAGGGTGCCGCCGACCGGCAACCCCCTGACCTCCGACTCGAACAGCACGTCGAGCGCGCGCTTGCGGGCCTTGCTCCGGGCAGACATCTTCTGTTGTCGCTTCCCTTGGTTAGTCAGCGATCAGGAGGTGACGCGGCCGAGGTAGTCCCCGGTCCGGGTGTCGACCTTGACCTTCTCGCCGGTGGTCAGGAAGAGCGGGACCTGGATCGTGTAGCCGGTCTCCAGCTTGGCCGGCTTGGTGCCGCCGGTCGACCGGTCGCCCTGCAGGCCGGGCTCGGTGTACTCGACCAGGAGCTCGACCGAGGCCGGAAGCTCGACGTACAGCGGGAGGTCGTCGTGCACCGCGACGATCGCGTCCTGGTTCTCCAGCAGGAAGTGCGAGGCGTCGCCGACCACGTCGGGCTGGATGTTGGTCTGCTCGTACGTCGACTTGTCCATGAAGACGTAGGACGAACCGTCGTTGTAGAGGTACGTCATGTCACGCTTGTCGACCGTGGCCACCTCGACCTTGACGTCGGCGTTGAAGGTCTTGTCCACCACCTTGCCGGACAGCACGTTCTTCAGCTTGGTCCGGACGACGGCGCCGCCCTTGCCCGGCTTGTGATGCTGAAACCACACGACGGACCACAGCTGCCCGTCCAGGTCAAGCACCATGCCGTTCTTGAGGTCGTTCGTCGTTGCCACGCGGGTATGCCCTTCGAGATCGATCAGCGGTAACACGTGATTGTAGCGGTCAGCACTGCATTCCTCCGATTCGCTGGACCGGGCCGGCCTTAGGCTAGGGCTCCAGACCGTGCACAGACGCGCAGGAGGCCGGCGATGACGGGGTTCGTGATCTTCGTCGTGGTGATGATCGTGGTCAGTCTGATCTCCAAGGCGCGGCAGCAGGCCACCCGCGGCAACGGTCAGCCGAACGCGCGGATGCAGGCGCTGATCGAGCGGATCCAGGCGCAGCAGGCCGGCAGCCAGCCGGTGCAGATCCACGGCCAGTTCACCCAGGCCGCCGGCCCGGGCGGACCGGCTCCGGCGCCGAGCCCGACGTTCCCGATGCAGGCCGGAAACCCGCAGGGCAGCCAGCAGGCTGCGGCCGCTCTGCAGCAGCTCATGCAAGGCGGTCGGCAGGCGCCTCGCCCTGGTGAATGGGCCACGCCCGCCCGGCCGCAGTACCCACTGCAGTACAACCCTGCGCCGTACCAGCCGGGTCCTTACCAGCCGCCGGCGCACCGGCCCCAGCAGAACAACCTACCGACGCCGAGGCAGGACCTCGACGCCAGGGTGCGCGAGTTGATGACCGCAGGCAACGAGGTCGGCGCGATCCGGTTGCTGAGCGACGAGCGCGAGCTGGGGATCCTGGAGGCACAGAAGTACGCGCGCGACCTGGTCGCCCCGCCGACGGCTCCGCGGCCGAACGAGGACGTGCTCGACGAAGGCGAGGGCCGGTACGTCGGTTCGGCCGCCTTCGCGGAGTCGATCTTCAATCTCGACGACCGCGACGAGAACGTCTGGGCCAGCGGCTGGGTCGACAAGCCCGACCCCGACGACCGCTCCGACATCGACGAGCTCTGGCAGACCGTCAGCAACCCGCCGCGCCCGGCTCCTCCCACCACGACTCAGTAACGCAGGACGCCGGTCAGTCGCGCCGGTCGCCGAGTGACTCCAGCAGTGCGCGCAGCAGGTCTGCCAGCTGCTCGCGCTCGGTCTGCGAGAGGCCTGCGAGCAACTGCGACTCGGTGTCGATGTGGGTCGGCAGCACCTTGTCGATCAGCTCGAGTCCTTCGGGCGTCAAGGTGACCAGGACGCCGCGGCGGTCGGTCTCGCTCGGCGCCCGGGTGACCAGGCCGCGGGACTCCAGCCGGTCCAGCCGCTGACTGATCGCCCCGGACGTGACCATCGACGAGTGCATCAGACCGGCCGGCGTCAGGCTGTGCTCGGCGTTGCTGCGCCGCAGAGTCGCCAGGACGTCGAACGACGCGCGGTCCAGGTCGTGTTTGGCGAAGTTCCGCCGCAGCTCGGCGTCGAACAGCGCGCCGAGCCGGCCCATCCGCCCGATGATGCCCATCGGCGACGGGTCCAGGTCGGGCCGGCGAGTGCGCCATTGCTCGAGGACCAGGTCGACGTGATCTGCCATGGGTCCAGCGTAGCGCCAGATTGCTTAGCGATGAGCGACTTGAAAGTTACTTAGCACTGAGATACTTTATCTTAGTGCTAAGCAATCGACGACTCTTCCTGCTCCTGACCACGGCGATCGCACCGATGCTGTGGGGCACCACCTATGTGGTCACCACCGAGTTCCTGCCGCCGCATCGCCCGCTGCTGGCCGCGCTGCTGCGCGCGTTGCCGGCCGGTCTCCTGCTCGTCGCGATCACGCGGGTCCTGCCGCGCGGCAGCTGGTGGTGGCGTTCGCTCGTCCTGGGCACGCTCAACATCGGCGCCTTCAACGCCCTGCTGTTCGTCGGCGCGTACCGGCTGCCGGGCGGCGTGGCCGCGACGGTCGGTGCGATCCAGCCACTGCTGGTCGCGCTGCTGTCCGCGGGTCTGTTGCGGCAGCGCCTGTCTCTTCGCACCGTCCTCACTGCCATCGCCGGAGTGTTCGGGGTCGGCCTGCTGGTACTCCGTGCGACTGCACGACTCGACACCTGGGGCGTGCTCGCAGCGGCCGGCGGTGCGGTCGTCATGGCGTTCGGGGTCGTGCTCAGCAAGCGCTGGACGTCCCCCGCTCCCCTGCTGGCCACGACCGGATGGCAGCTGGTGGCCGGTGGGCTCGTGCTCCTGCCGGTGACGTTCTTGGTCGAGGGTGCATTCCCCGCCTTCACACTGCGGAACCTCGCCGGCTACTCGTACCTGGCTCTGTTCGGCTCCGCGATCGCCTATGCCTTGTGGTTCCGCGGACTCCGCGAGCTCGTCCCGACCGAGGTCACGTTCCTCGGCCTGCTGAGTCCGGTAGTAGCCACCACCCTCGGCTGGCTGCTCCTGGCCCAGCACCTCACAACGCTGCAGGCCGTCGGCGGCTTCGTCGTACTGGCAGCGCTCGTCACCGCACAGGTCCGCCGTACGCCGAAGAAGCCGGTCGTCGAGACACGGGTACTCGTCCCGGCCGGGGAGGGGTGCTGAGAATGCGGATCCTCGTGTGGGGAGCGACGGGCTCTGTCGGAAGCCGGGTTGTCGCCGAGGCAACCGCTCGCGGTCAGAGCGTCACCAGCGTCAGCCGGTCCGGCTCGGATCACCTGCGCGGTGATGCCTCCGACCCGGAGGACGTGGCGCGCTTGAGTGCTGGGCACGACGTCGTCATCAGCGCGACCCGGCCGCGGGACGGGAGTGAAGGTGAGCTCGTGGACACGGCCAAGGCTCTGCTGATCGGGCTGCGCGGCAGTGGCGCGCGTCTGGTTCTGGTAGGCGGTGCAGCGAGCCTGATCGTGCCAGGGAGCGAGCTGACGCTCATGGAGTCCCCGGAGTTCCCGGCAGCGCTGTTGCCGATCGCCCGAGCATGCGCCGCGCAGTACGCGCTGGTGCGGTCAGCTGATGCGTTGGACTGGACGTATGTGAGTCCGCCGGCCCTGCTGGAGCCTGGTACGCGCACCGGGCGGTACCGCAAGGGCTACGACCACCTCGTGACCAGTGCAGCCGGCGAGTCCTCCATCTCGGTCGAGGACTTCGCCGTCGCACTGGTCGACGAGGCGGAGCAGGCTCAGCACATCGGACAGCGCTTCACCGTTGGCTACTAGATCAAGCCTTCGCGGAGTGCGTACGCGACGGCGTGTGAGCGGTTTCTGAGTTGCAGGCGGCTGGTGACGTCGTGCAGGACGTTCTTGACCGTGCGCTCCGAGTACGACAGCTCGCGCGCGATCTCTTGCGTGTCCTTGCCGTCCGCAACGAGTCGCAGTACCTGCGTCTCCCGGTCGGACAGACCGGTGTGGGTCAGCCCGCGCGGCGCCAGCACATGCCGCTGCATGCGCGACACCTGACCGAGCAACCGTCCGAGCAGGTCAGGTGGCAGGCTCCCGTCACCCGCAGCGGCGGCCTGCACCAGGTGCACGATGCGGTCGGCGGTCGCCTCGGTACGTCGCAGTACGCCGGAGACCCCCAGCTCGACCGCGGTCATCAGCGCCTCGTCGTCGATCGAGCTGCCGATCAGCACGGTCCGGCGGCAGCCCCGCTGTGTCGCCGACCGCAGTACGTGCACGGCGCCGGCGTCCAGCGCGTCGACGGCGACCAACGCGACCACTGGCGGGGCGGTGCGCTGTCCGGCCGACGGCGCCGGCAAGAGAGGCTGCAGCTCGGCGTCGCCGATCAGGTTGACCTCCGGCCGCTGCCGCAGCGTGTGCACCAGCCCGAACTGCGAGAGCGGGTCGAGCGCCTTCACCCAGACCGGAATCCGGTTCTCCCCACGGTGGTGCCCGAGATGTTGCCCGTGGTGTTGCGTCATACGAACCCCCAAGTCGTCATTGTCCGCCCGATCGTGCTGCCCACACCTAACCTGATGCCCGAAAGGGCAGATCGGTTACGAATCGAGCGTCGTGAGCGCGCGGAGGGCGAGACGGTAGGAGTCGAGACCGAAGCCGGCGATCGTGCCGGTGGCCACGCCGGCGACGACGCTGGTGTGCCGGAAGTCCTCGCGGGTGGCGGGGTTGGTCAGGTGGATCTCGATCAGCGGAGCGGTCCGCTGCGCGATCGCGTCCCGCAGCGAGTACGAGTAGTGGGTGAACGCGGCCGGATTGAGGACGACCGGTGTCCGGCCGTCGGCCGCCTCGTGCAGCCAGCCGACCAGTTCGGCCTCGTCGTCGGTCTGCCGCACCTCGACCTCGAGCCCGAGTTCGGCGCCGGTCTTCTCGCACACCCCGACCAGCTCGGCGAAGGTCGTCGTACCGTACTTCTCCGGCTCCCGCGACCCCAGCCGCCCGAGGTTCGGCCCGTTCAGTACCAGCACCCGCCTGCTCACATCCGTCACAGCACTCACCCTAGCGGCAGCCCGTCGAAGGCCGTTTCGGCTTCGGTCACGGCATCCGGGTACCGGTCGTCGGCGCGCTGACCGGCGTCGATGGCGGCCCAGTTGCGACGGGACAGGACCCGCTGGACCGACACCACCTGGGCGGCCAGGAGTTCGCCTGCGAGATCGCCTCCGAGGGCGTCCGCGAGCGCGCTCTCGTCGTCGTCCATGAACTGGTAGAGCCGGGTCGTCAGCGCAGGCGTGGTGAAGACGAGCCGGTAGTACGCGAGGACCTGCGGGTGGTCGTTCAGGCCGGTGATGGGGTCGCGCGCGACGAGCCCGGCGAGGAAGTGCTCGCGCAAGGCCCGGACGGGCGGAACCGCGGCTGCCGTGACGACGCGGGCGGACTCGTGCCGGTGGTCGGCGATCCGGTGCAGCACGAGGTCCTGCTTGGTCGGGAAGTACTTGAACAGCGTCGGCTTGGAGACGTCGGCGGCCGCGGCGATGTCGGTCACCGACACCTCGTCGAAGCCGCGCTCCAGGAACAGCGCGATCGCCGCCTCGGACAGGGCGTCGTACGTCTGCTGCTTCTTCCGCTCGCGAAGTCCGGTCACGAGCCCATGTTAACCTAGGCAAAAGATTGACCGGGTTAATCTTTTGTGGAGGCGCGATGCGGGACATCAGCGAGGAGCGTGCGTACGCCGAGCGGTGCCGGGAGGCGCTGCACCGGATGGTCGCCGGCGCGCGGGAGAACGTGGCCGTCGGCGAGCACACCTGGGGCGACCGCTACACGGCCGAGCGGCTGGGCTACTACCTCAAGACGCTGGCCAGGGACATCGCCGAAGAGGGCGAGAACCCGCCCTTCTTCGGCGTCATCGCGCACGACGCCGACGCGGGCGAGCACAGCCGCCAGACCTACTACCTCGGGCGCCGGCACATCGCGGACGCGATCGGCCGGCCGCCGATGGTGATCGACTGGCGCGCGCCGGTGTCCGCCGCGTTCTACCAGGCATCCGCCGTCGAGCCGCGCGGTATCGACACCCGGCGCCGCTTCGGCTGGTCGGCCGGCGTCCTCACCGGCTTCGAGGACGAACACCTCCGGTCCGGCGGACCGTCGACACCTGGCGAGCTCGTACGGCGCGAGATCGAGCGCGCCCGGGTCGGTCCGATGCGGGACATCGTCGCCACGATCCAGCCCGACCAGGACACGCTGGTCCGGACCGGCCTCGACGTCTCGGTCTGCGTCCAGGGCGCGCCGGGCACCGGCAAGACCGCGGTCGGCCTGCATCGCGCCGCCTACCTCCTGTACGCGCACCGGTCGCGGCTCGAACGCACGGGTGTCCTCGTTCTCGGGCCGAACCGCGCGTTCCTGCACTACATCTCCGCCGTGCTCCCGACACTCGGCGAGGTGAACGTCGAGCAGACCACGATCGAGCAACTGCTGGATCGCGAGGTGCGCGCGACCGACGCTCCGGCGGCGGCCGCGGTCAAGCACGACGCCCGGATGGCCGATGTGCTGCGGAAGGCGGTGTACGACCGGATCCGACCACCGGAGCAGGCGCTCGTCGTGAACGACGAGTCGTACAGGTGGCGGGTCGCCCAGCACGAGTTCGCGGAGATGGTGGCCGAGGCCGAGGCGACGACGTACCTGACCGGCCGGGAGCGGGTCGTCGCCCGCCTGGTCGCGGCGCTGCAACGGCAGGCCGAGGCGCGCGGACAGAACTGCAATGGCGCCTGGCTGCGACGGATGGCTCGTGGCGTGACGCCGTACGTCGACGCGGTGTGGCCGCATCTGAAGGCCGACGACGTGCTGGCCGAGTACCTGAGTGACCCCGGTCAGGTAGGCATCCTGACGTCCGACGAGCAGCGGGCGATCGCGTGGCCGCGGCCGCGGAAGGCGAAGAGCGCCCGCTGGACGGCGGCGGACGCGGTGCTGCTCGACGAGGTGAGTGCGTTGCTGGAGCGCCCGCCGACGTACGGGCATGTGATCGTGGACGAGGCGCAGGACCTCTCCCCCATGCAATGCCGAGCGATCGCGCGGCGCAGCGAGCACAGCTCGATCACGGTGCTCGGCGACCTCGCGCAGGGTACGGCGGCGTGGGCCGCAACCGACTGGCAGACGCAGCTCGCCCATCTCGGGAAGCCGTCCGCCGAAATCGTTGCGCTGAGCACCGGCTACCGGGTTCCGGCGACCGTGGTCGAGCTGGCAAATCGTCTCCTGACCGCGCTCGACGCCGACGTACCGCCGACCATGTCGTACCGCTCCGACGGCGAGCTCACCGTTGCCAGGGTCGATGACCTGGCGGCCGCCTGCGTCGACAGCGTCCGGCGCGCGCTCGACGCCGAGGGGTCGATCGGCGTGATCGCGGCCGATGACCAACTGCCGGTGTTGACCGATGCGTTGAAGGCGGCCGGGATCGAGACCTCCTCGGCCGACATGGACGGCCGCGTGACCGTCGTCCCGGCAAGCCTCGCCAAGGGGCTCGAGTACGACCATGTGATCGCCGTTGAGCCGGCCGACATCGTCGCGGCGGAGACGCGCGGCCTCAACCGGCTGTACGTCGTCCTCACCCGGGCGGTGTCCCGGCTGGACATCCTGCACAGCCGGGATCTGCCTCCTGAGCTCTAGCTCCAGGGTGCGCCGGGGCCGCCCATGCGCTGCGCGTACGGCGTACCGTGGCCGAGCTCACCGCGACGGATCGGCTTGTCGGTGAACGCGGATGCGTAGATGGCCGCTGCGAGTTCGAGCGTGTTGCGCGCCTCCGCCAGCGTCACCGGCGCCGGCTCCCCCGCGGCCTTGGCGTCGAGGATCGCGGCGAGCTGCGCGGTGTGACCGCTCGCGACGTCGGGCAGCTCGGCCGACCAGGCATCCGCGACGGCCTCGTGACCCGGCGCCGGCGTGATCGTCCAGTCCGGGTTCTTGTACCCGTACAGGTGCTCCAGCTCGACGGTCGCGTTCTCGCAGTCGAACCGCAGCTGCGACGTCTGCCGGGCCGAAACCAGCGAGTTCACGATCGACGCGACCGCGCCGTTCTCGAACGTCACGAGCGCCATCGACACGTCCTCGGTCTGCGTCGGACGGGCCTGCCGGGCGGCCAGCGCGGTCACCTTCTCCCACGGGCCGAGGACCGACAGCAGCAGGTCGTACTGGTGGATGCCGTGCCCCATCGTCGGGCCGCCGCCCTCGACGTCGAACGTGCCGCGCCACGGCACCGCGAAGTACGCGTCGTCGCGGTACCAAACGGTGTTGCACAGGGCAACCAACGGGCGGCCGAGGAGTCCGTCGGCGAGCAGTTCGCGCAGCCGGACCGCGCCGGATCCGAACCGGTGCTGGAACACGCACGCGACTTGCGCCGCGGACTTCTCCTCCGCCGCCACCAGCGCGTCGAACTCGTCCAGCGACAGCGTCGGCGGCTTCTCCAGGTACACGTCGACATCCGCCGCGAGGCACTCGGCAGCCAGCGGGACGTGCGAGTTCGGCGGGGTGCACAGATGGACGAGGTCGACCTGCTCGGCCGCGAGCAGGTCGGTCAGGCTCGGGTAGGTCGCCGGGATGTTCCACTGGGCGGCGAACTCCTTCGCCCGGTCCAGATCGACGTCGACGGCCGCGACCAGCTCGGCCCGGTCCGGCAGCGCGGCGACGGCCCGAGCGTGCGAGCCGGCGATCCCACCGGTCCCGACGATCGCGATCCGGTGCTTGCGGTCAGTCATGGAAAGCCCTTTCCGAGGCGTAGGCAGTATCGTCCGCCACCCCGGCGCCGTTCCACAACCCGCAGCCCACCATCTGACCGCATCCGGTCACCCGGTCGCCCCGGCTCTCCCGACCGCTCCGTGGGTACTGCGGACCTGGGTCACTCACCAACCGAAGCACCACGAGCCGCTGCACGCTCAACTCCGCGCCCGGACCACCCGGCAACCAGGGTTGGTGAGTGGCCCAGGTCCGGTGACTACTCGCGGATGTGTCAGGAGATGCGCTCGACGGCAAGCGCGCTCGGTTGGTGGATCAACTGATCTCGCCGTACGCCGCGACCAGGAGGCTCGGGTCGGGAGCCTCGAGGATGGTCGGCTTCGCCAGCGCGTCGAGGACGACGAAGCGGAGCCGGTCGGCGCGGGTCTTCTTGTCGAGCTTCATCGCGTCCTGCAGATGCGGCCAGGCGTCGGCGCGGTAGCTGACCGGGAGGCCGAGCGACTCCAGGACGGCGCGGTGCCGGTCGGCGGTCGCGTCGTCGAGGCGGCCGGCCGCGCGGGCCAGCTCGGCGACGAACACCATGCCGATGCTGATCGCGGCACCGTGGCGCCACTTGTACCGCTCGACGCGCTCGATCGCGTGGCCGAGCGTGTGCCCGTAGTTCAGCGCCTCGCGCCCGATCCGGCCGCCGGCCGTCGTCGTCCGCTCGCGGAGATCCGCGCCCACGGTGTCGGCCTTGACCTGGATCGACCGGGCGATCAGCTCCTCGGTCGCGGCGTACGACGGACTCGTCGCGCCGGACGGGTCCTTCTCGACCAGATCGAGGATGACCGGGTCGGCGATGAAGCCGCACTTCACGACCTCGGCGAGGCCGCTGACGTAGTCGTTGACCGGCAGCGTCTCCAGCGCGGCCAGGTCGCACAGCACACCGGCCGGCTCCCAGAACGCGCCGACCAGGTTCTTGCCCTCCGCGGTGTTGATCCCGGTCTTGCCGCCGACGGCCGCGTCGACCATGCCGAGCAGGGTGGTCGGGATGTGCACGACCTTGACGCCGCGCAGCCAGGTGGCCGCGACGAAACCGGCGAGGTCGGTCGTCGTCCCGCCGCCGACGCTGACGATCGCGTCCGAGCGGGTGAAGCCGGCCTGGCCGAGGACCGACCAGCAGTAGGCCAGCACCTCGGCGGTCTTGGCCTCCTCGGCGTCCGGGATCTCGATCGCGTGCGCGGTGAAGCCCGACCCAGTCAGGTCGTCGCGGATCGCGTCGCCGGTCTCGCGCAGTGCGCGCGGGTGGACCACCGCCACCCGCTGCACGCCCTCGCCCAGCAGGCCGGGCAGTTCGCCGAGCAGGTTGTCGCCGATCACAACGTCGTACGGCGCGGCGGCCTGGACGCGGATCCGCGCGCTCACGGGAGCTGCCCCAGGATCTCGTCGGCGATCTGGTCCGGGGTCTTGCCGTCCGTCATCACGGTCAGCTTGGCGACCTCGGCGTACAACGGCCGCCGGGCTTCCATCAGGTTGCGCAACTGGGTGCGGACGTTGCCGAGCAGGAGCGGCCGGGCGACGCTCAGCCCGACGCGCTTGGACGCCTCGCCGAGGCTGACGTCGAGGAACACCACTGTGTGGCCGGCCAGGTCCGCCCGGGTCGCGGGGTCCAGGATCGCGCCGCCGCCGAGCGACAGCACCTCGCCGTCGCTCTGCAGCGCGGCGACGATCGCGGCCCGCTCCAGCGCGCGGAAATGCGGCTCGCCCTCGTCGACGAAGATCTCCGAGATCGGCTTGCCCGCGCCGGCTTCGACGTCGGAGTCGGTGTCGCGATGCCTGGCTTCCAGCCGCTCGGCCAGCAGGGCCGCGATCGTGGACTTGCCCGATCCGGGCGGGCCGACCAGGACGACGACGGGGCTCACTCCCACTCCCGCGGGGTGATCGTGGCCGGCAGGTTCGCGAGGTACGACTGGTGGTTGCGCGCGGTCTCCGCGACCGAGTCGCCGCCGAACTTCTCCAGCGACACCTCGGCCAGCACCAGCGCGACCATCGCCTCGGCGACGATGCCGGCCGCCGGTACGGCGCAGACGTCCGAGCGCTGGTGGTGCGCCGCGGCGGCCTCGCCGGTCGCGGTGTCGATCGTGCGCAGCGCCCGCGGAACGGTCGCGATCGGCTTCATCGCGGCGCGCACCCGGAGCGTCTCACCGGTGCTCATGCCGCCCTCGGTGCCGCCCGAACGGCCGCTGGTCCGCCGGACCGCGCCGTCCTCGGCGACGATCTCGTCGTGCGCCTGAGAACCCGGGGTCCGGGCCAGCTCGAAGCCGTCGCCGAGCTCGACGCCCTTGATCGCCTGGATGCCCATCAGCGCACCGGCCAGCTTGGAGTCGAGGCGGCGGTCCCAGTGCACGTAGCTGCCGAGGCCAGGCGGTAGCCCGTCGACGACGACCTCGACGACGCCGCCGAGCGTGTCACCGGCCTTCTGCGCGGCGTCGATCTCGGCGACCATCTGCTTGCTCGCGTCCGGGTCCAGGCAGCGCACCGGGTCCGCGTCCAGCTTCGCGACGTCGGAGTACGCCGGGATCACGCCGTACGGCGCCTTCACGGTGCCGAGCTCGACGACGTGGCTGACGATCGTCACGCCGTACGCCTGGCGGAGGAAGCGGGCCGCGACCTCGCCGAGCGCGACCCGGGCCGCGGTCTCGCGGGCACTGGCCCGCTCGAGCACCGGGCGGGCCTCGTCGAACCCGTACTTCTGCATGCCGGCCAGGTCGGCGTGACCGGGTCGCGGCCGGGTCAGCGGCGCGTTCCGGGCCAGGCCCTCGAGGGTCTCGGCGTCCACCGGGTCGGCGCTCATCACCTGCTGCCACTTGGGCCACTCGGTGTTCCCGACCTGGATCGCGACCGGGCTGCCGAGGGTCAGCCCGTGCCGGAACCCGCCGACGAACGTCACCTCGTCCCGCTCGAACTTCATCCGGGCGCCGCGGCCGTAGCCCAGCCGACGACGAGCCAGGGCGTCGGCCACGTCGTCCGTGGTGACCTCAACGCCTGCGGGAAGACCTTCGAGTACGGCGACGAGCGCTTGTCCGTGCGACTCGCCGGCGGTGAGCCAGCGCAGCATGGGCCCGATTCTTTCACGTCCGTCCCGACCCGCAGACACGGGTCTCAGACTCAGCCGCAGGCCTGGTTCTCCTGGGTCGGGCCGGTGCGGACCGCGAGGACCGCGTTGAAGGTCTTGGCGATCGGGGAGTCCTGACAGCTGGTGCTGGCCGTGGCTGCCTGACCGCCGGCGATCGCGGCGCCCGTGAGGGCCGCTGTGGCGAGGGCCGCCACGGCCAGGCGCCCGGCGGTACGACGGAATGCGGTGGTCATCATGCGCTCCTTCGAACGATCTGCTGATACAACGACCGTAGAAGCCGGAAGCGCCGCACGAACTGGCCCTGGAACCCGTCCTGGGGTAGCGCTGGCACCACCCCTCTATAGGGTCCTGGCATGACGCAGGGCATGACTCGAGGGGCTGAGGAGACGTGGCGGGCGCGGGTGCGTGGGTGCCTGCTGGGCGGTGCGATCGGGGACGCGCTCGGCGGACCGGTCGAGTTCGAGGACGCCCGGACGATCCTCGCGAAGCACCCGGACGGCGTACGGGCGTTCGTCGCCGGCGGTTGGCCCGCGGGGACGGTCACGGACGACACCCAGATGACCCTGTTCACGGTCGAAGGCCTGATCCGGGCGAGCGTCCGGACCGACCGCGGGCTGGGCTTCACCGTCGGCGTCGTCCACCACGCGTACGACCGGTGGCTGGACACGCAGAACCTGCCGGGCCCGACCGGTGCACCTGACGGCTGGCTGCTGGGCGAGCAGTGGCTGTACGCCCGCCGCGCTCCGGGCAACACCTGCCTGACCGCGCTGACGCAGGCGCGCAAGGGCGAGCCCCGGATCCGGCAGTACGGCGATCAGGCCGTCAATGACTCGAAGGGCTGCGGCGGCGTCATGCGGGTCGCGCCGTTCGGGCTGCTGCCCGACTACTTCCCGGCCGACTGGGTCTTCGACTCGGCCGCGACCGCCGCCGGGTACACGCACGGCCACCCGACCGGCAAGCTCGCGTCCGGCGCACTGGCGGCGATCATCCGCGAGCTGTGCGCCGGAGCGAGCCTCGACGAGGCGATCACCCGCGCCACCAGCCTGCTCGTCCAGCACGAGGGCCACGAGGAGACCAGTACGGCGCTCGCGCTCGCCCGGCAGCTGGCCGCGACGGCGGAACCCGGACCCGTCACGGTCGAGCGCCTCGGCGGCGGCTGGGTCGCGGAAGAGGCGCTCGCCATCGCCGTGTACGCCGCTCTGGCCTGTCCGGAGCCCGACCAGTTCCTCGACGCGCTCGCGCTGGCCGTCACGCATTCAGGCGACAGCGACTCGACCGGCGCGATCTGCGGGAACCTCCTCGGCGCCCTCCACGGCGAGACGGCGCTGCCCGCCGAGCTCGTCTTCACCGTCGAGGGACGTCCGGTCATCCTCCAGCTCGCCGACGACTTCGCGCTGGAGTTCACCCAAGGCAGGCGGCTGCACGGCGACTACGGGCCGTTCACCGCGTGGACCAACCGCTACCCGGGCGGCTGAATCGAGAGTTTGTGGTGGAACACGTTGCGCGGATCCCACTTCGACTTGATCTGCTGCAGCCGTGGGTAGTTCCCCAGGTAGTACAGGTCGTGCCACGGCACCCCGGACGTGTTGTACGCCGGATCCGCCAGGTCTACGTCCGGATAGTTGATGTACGACCCGGCGTTGATCGCGTCCGGCACCGGGACGCCGCCCGTGCCGCGGTAGATGTCGGCGTACACCTTCCGCGCCCACCCGATGTGCTTGTCGTCGTCGGCCGCCGCGGACCACGACGCGCTCAGCACCATCTTGGCGACCACGTCCCGCTGCGCGGCGGCGGTCGCGCCGGACGGCACCGTGTTCACCTTGCCGCCGTACGGGATCAGCAGCACCGAGGACTCCGGCCCGCTGTAGGTCGTGTCCGTGAGCCCGCGGTACATGGCGAGGATCTGCTCGTCGGTGTACCCCTTCTTCAGGTAGCCGGCCTTGTACTTCCCGCGGCCGGGCGACGGCGTCTCCGCGATCGACCGCTCCATCGTGGTGTGCAGGAACGCTCCCTCGCCGACGTCGATCACCTGCGGCTTCGGGTCCACGCCGGCGACCATCGCGGCGTTGAACGCGTTCATCAGTCCGGCCGCGTCCGGCGCGGCCGCGTCGATCTGCGTGGACAGCAGGAACTGGCCCGCCGACGAGTGCGTGAGGATGAACGGCGCGTAGAGCGTCGCGTACGGCGAGTCGGCGGTGTTGTGCTGCTCGAAGAACGTGAACCAGTTCCGCACCGTGCGCAGGAACCCGGCTGGCGTCATCGTCTTCCAGTCGTAGAGCAGCAGGCTGGACCGCAACGCAGCCGGTGCCTTGGGCAACGAGTCGGCCGGCGACCGGCCGGACGCGCCGGCGGTCCGCATCAGGTACCGGGTGACGACGCCGAAGTTCCCGCCGCCGCCACCGGTGTGCGCCCACCACAGGTCGCGGTGCGCGTTGTCCCGCGTGGCGACGACGGACCGGGCCCGTCCACGAGCGTCGACGACGACGATCTCCACCCCGTAGAGATGGTCGACGACCGAGCCGTACTTCCTGGACAGGGGCCCGTATCCGCCCCCGGCGAAATGACCGCCGACGCCGACGCTCAGGCACCCGCCGCCCGGCACCGTGACACCCCAGCCGTAGAACAGGTCCTTGTAGACGGTCTCGAGCATCGCGCCCGCGCCGATCGAGAAGGCGCGGTACTGCGGGTCCCACGTCACGGCGTCGTACGTCGACATGTCGAGCAGCACCTCGACGTCGCTGCTGTCGACGAAGTCCTCGAAGCAGTGCCCGCCGCCGCGCACCGCGATCCGCTTCCCGCTCCGGACCGCCTCCTGCACGGCCGCGACCGCGTCCTCGGTCGACCTGATCACCCGCGCGTAGTCGGGTTTCGCGACGAACCGCCGGTTCTGGCCGCGCAGCACCAGGTCCTGGTACCGCGCGTCGTCCGGACGGATCGTGTCGCCGGCCGCGGTGGCGACGGCCGCCGACGCCCTACCAGGGATGGCGAGCGCGGCACCCGCGACAGCGGTTCCGGCCAGGAGACCACGACGACTGACTGGCATTGAGTTTCCCTCCCGAGAGTTCGAATGCTTCGACCCTAGGAAGGCAGGCAGTGTCCGCACATCAACCATCTGGTTGAGTCCGGTACTCCCCTATCCGGCGTACAGCCGCTCCAACGGCGCGCCCAGCAGGACACCGGCCAGCGCCCCGGCGAGCATGAACGGCCCGAACGGGACCATCTGTTTGCGGGTCATCACGCGGGTCGCGATCAGCACGATCCCGACGACCGAGCCGAGGAAGAACCCGCCGTACAGACCGGACGCGAACTCGCCCCAGCCGAGCCAGCCGAGCGCGAGCCCGAGCAGCCCCGACAACCGCACGTCACCGAACCCGACGCCGCGCGGGAACGCGAACCACAGCACGTAGAACACCGCGAACCCGATCGCCCCGGCAATCGCTGCCCGGCGCAACGATCCCCACTCCCCGGTCGCCGCCGCCGCGGCCACGAGTCCGGCGCCCACGACCGCGTACGTCGGCCAGATGATCACCGACGGCAGGAACCGCGTCCGCGCGTCGATGTAGCCGAGGATCGCGCCCGCCACCGCCAGCACGAGCCACGTCGGCAGCACCGCATCCAGGCCGAGGAACAGGCCGAGCAGGCCGCCGGCGACCGCAGCCAGTCCGCCGCACCAGTACGCCGCGCGCCGGCCGGCCAGCGCCGCGTACGGGACCTTCGTCTCGCCCTCGTCCAGCTCCGGCTCGGGAATGCGGCGCAGCAGCCAGGGACCGAGCACGGCCGCCACGGGACCACAGACGACCACGCCGATCCCGGCAGCGAGCAACGCGTTGTCAGCCGGCACGATCGACGACCCTAGACGATCTACCGGCCGGCGCGCGCGGCCGCCCGCCGGGCCAGCACCCGCGCGAGCACCAGAGCAGCGGCAACGAACAGCAGGAGGAGTCCGACGAGGACCGCGACCGTGCTCCAGAAGCCTTCGTTCTCGGTGACGTACGTGATCCGCTGGTACTCGTCGTCGTTCGCCGCCTGCGCGAACGTGAAGTCGTCGGTGATCTTGCCCGGCTCGCGGTACGTCGCGGTGTACGCGGTCAGGAAGTCGGCCGGCTTCGGCAGCGCCTCCATCTCGACCCGGCCGGCGAACAACAGCTCAGGAGTGACCGCGGCGTCCGGCACCTTCGTCGCGTCCACGCGGTGCTCCGCCGCGACGTACACCGTGACCGTCTGCGTCGTGGTCGCGCCCTTGCTCAGCCGCATCGGGTACACGATCCGGTCCGACGCGAACGTCAGCCGCAGCGGCGGCGTCCGCCCGGACAGGCTCTCGCCGTCCTGCTTCGGCGCGAGCTTCACCGCGACGATCTCCCACTTCTCGGTCAGGTACGGCGTGAGGTTCGCGGCCAGCGTCGCCGGTACGACGTAGCCGTTCGTGCGCAGCCAGTCCGTGACGGCCGTCCCGCTCGACCCGGTGAGCCGGGTGACCGCGAACGGCCCGAGCAGCATCTGCTCCTTGACGCTCACCCCGGCTCCGGGCGCGGGGGCGCCGGCCGAGTCTCCGCGGCCGCTGCCCATGATCCCGAGATCCCGGAACGGCCAGTACGTCTTCTTCACCACGCGCTTCGGCCTGGTCGCCTGGTCGAGCCGGTAGAACAGGTCGTCGTCCTCGCCGAGTTCCACCGTCGCGGCCGCCGGGACCGGCATGATCCATGCCGCCTTCTTCGACGCGCCGCGCACCGCCATCGAGAGCGTGATCTGCTCGGTGCCGCCCGAGTGCTGCACGAGCGCGTTCTCGCCGTACGCCCGGGCCGCCGACTGCGCGTCCGGCAGGTACCCGCCGCAGGCGCACGCCCAGGCCGGAGTCACCCCGGCCGCGACGAACCCGACAGCCAGCACACCCGCGACCACCCGCCAAAGCTTCACGGGCCGAACACTAGCTAGCCGAAGGTGTACGCCGTGTGGAAGAAGTTCGACGGGTCGTACTTCTTCTTCGCGGCGTCCAGTTTCGCCGCGCTCGCGCCGTAGTACGAACTGACCGCCCGGCCGGTCTCGACGTAGTTCACGTAGGCGCCGGCGGAGAACGCACGCACAGCCCGGTGACCGTTCGCGATGAAGGTCTGCGCGCCCGTGTTCTGCGCCGAGGAGTACCACTGGATGACGGCCAGGGCGCTCCGCCACGGCCACGACGATCCGCCGGCCGGCGTCTTCGCGGCCTGTCCGCCGAGCGGGTCGAGGATGGCCGACGCCGGAGTCCCGGCCCGCGCGGCGGACTTCACCGCGCCGAGCAGGCCGGTGATCGTCGCGGCGTCCATCGGGCCCTTGAGCACGTCGGAACCGGCGAGGAAACCCTGGCGCGGACTCGTCGTACCGCCGCCGAGGTACTTGACCGCTTCCAGGTGCGACTTGACCGACAGCGTCCGCGCGGACGCCTTCGCGCCGACGAACGACTCCAACTGCGCGGCCGCCGCGGTCGCGTCGCCGGTCGTGGACACGCCGAGCACCCGGACCGACAACGTTCCGTTGCTCTTGGCATCGATGTGCAGGTTGCCCCAGACCGTGGTGGGTGCGCTCTGGGCGAACTTCTGCCAGCCACGGACGACGGCCGCGGCCTGCGACTCCGGCCAGGTCAGCCGGAAGAACCCGAGCTTCGTCGCCGGGATCGTGGCGAACTGGAACGACGTCACCACCCCCAGATTGCCGCCGCCGCTGCCGCGCAGCGCGGCGAACAGCTCGGGCTCGGACGAGGCGCTGACGGTGTGCGCCTTGCCGTCCGCGGTGACCACGCCCATCGACACGACCCGGTCACAGGTCAGGCCGTACGTCCTCGTGTGGATCCCCATCCCGCCGCCGAGGGTCAGCCCGGCCACGCCGACGGTCGGGCAGGTGCCGGTCGGCAGCGACCGGCCGTAGCGGTCGAGGAACGCGTGGACGTCGTACAGGCGGGCTCCGGCGCCGACCGTGAGGACGCCGTTCGCGTAGCTCATGGTATCCAGGCCGCCGACGTCGAACTGCAAGCCGTTGGCGATCGTCGACGCGCCGACGTACGAGTGGCCGCCGCTCTTCGCGACGAGGACGAGCTTGTTGGTGCGGGCGAAGTCGATCGCCTTCTGCACGTCGGCGGGGCTCGCCGCCTTCACCACGGCGGTCGGGCGGACGCTGTCCCAGCGCGGGTTGAAGAGCTGGTGCGCGGCGGCGTACCCCGAGGTGGAGGGCAGGTAGAGGCGGCCCTTCAGTGACCTGGCGAAGGTGTTCCAGTTCGGCCCGGCCCCCGTCTGCGTCGGCGCCGATGTGCCGGGGCTGCCGCCCGGTGTCGTGCTCGGGGTTGTGCTCGGTGTCGTGCTCGGTGTCGCGGAAGAGGTGGTGCTCGGCGGGGCTGTCGTCGAGCTGGTGGCGCTCGGGGTCTGCGACGGGCTCGCCGTACCGCCGGTGTCGTTCGTCGAGTCGCCGCAGCCGGCCACGGTGACCACGGCTCCGCCAACCCAAACGGCGCCGCCGGCTTTCAGAACGGTACGACGGTCAAGCAGGCTCACGATCCCCGAGCTCCTCACGCGCGGCAGCCCTCATGGCCGCCAGAGGAGCCGGCGACCTACCCGTCATCATCTCCACCTGGAGGGTCGCCTGATGCACGAGCAGATCAAGTCCGTTCAACAACTCCGTACCGACCCGGTGCGCCGCGATGGCGAGCCGCGTCGGCCACGGGTGGTAAGCCACGTCGAACACCACCGGCGCGACGCCGGCGAAGTGCTCGGCCCACGGGTCGGCCGCGCCGCCGGGCAGTGTCGACACGCACAGGTCGAAGCCGCCGATCTGCTCGACCTGCGAGAAGTCCGCGACCGCCGTCCGGAGCCCGAGCTCCGCGGCCAGATCGCGCAGGCGCTCGGCCTTGGCGATCTCACGGACGACGAGGGTCACCTCGCTGACCTGCAGACCGCGCAGCGCGGCGAGGGTCGAGGCTGCCGTCGCTCCACCGCCCAGCACGACCGCGGACTCGGCGGCGGTGATGCCGCGCTCGGCGAACGCGTTCACCAGCCCCGGTACGTCGGTGTTGTGCGCGGATCGAGACCCGTCCGGCTCGAGCAGCATCGTGTTCGCCGCGCCGATCAGCTCCGCGACCGGGTCCACCGTGTCCACGAGGTCGAGCGCGACGCGTTTCAAAGGCATCGTCAGCGACAGCCCACGGACGTCCTGACCGAGGCCCGCCACGAACCCGGCGAGCTCGGCTTCCTCCACCTCGTACGCGTCGTACTGCCAGTCCAGGCCGAGGGCGGCGTACGCGGCCCGGTGCATCGCCGGCGACAGCGAGTGCGCGATCGGCGAACCGAGCACCGCGCACCGCGTCATCAGCACCGGCCCTTGTGCGCCTGGCACCAGGCCTGGAGCTTCGCCACGTTCGCCTCGTGCTCCTGGTTGGTGCTGGCGAACGCGGTCTCGCCGGTGTCCAGGTTGACCAGCGTGAAGTACAGCCAGGAACCCTGCGCCGGGTTGATCGCGGCCCGCAGCTCGTCACGGGTCGGCGAGTTGATCGGCGTCGGCGGCAGGCCCTTGTGCAGATAGGTGTTGTACGGCGATGGGTCCTTCCGCTGCTCGGGCGTGGTGAAGACACCGCCGTCCCGGCCGACCACGTAGTGGATCGTCGAGTCCATCTGCAGCCGCATCCCGGCCGCGAGCCGGTTGTAGATCACCCGCGCGACCTTCGCGTAGTCCTGCGACCGGTTGGTCTCCGCGCCGATGATGCTGGCCACGATGACCGCCTGGTACGGGTCGAGCTTCTTCCGGCCCGCCGTGTTCACCAGATTCAGCGAGGCCGCGTTCTTGTTGTACTCGGCGGTCATCAGCTTGAGCATCGTGTAGGCGTTCGCGTTCTTCGGCACGTCGTACGTCCCCGGGGACAGGAAGCCCTCGGCGTTGTTGTGCGCATACGGCGGGAGGCCGAGCAGAGCGGGCTTGCCGAGCGCGGTCGCGGCAGCGCCGGCCGGCAGCTTCAGCTTCGAGCCCTGCAGGATCAGCGCGACCTCCGCCTTGGTCTTGCCGGCCGGAACGCTGATCCGGGCCACCCTGACCGACTCGGCGGTGTTCAGCATCAGCGCGAGGGCCGCCTTGGCCGACATGTGCTTGCGCAGCGTGTACGTCGCCGCCTGGATCTGCAGTGAGCGCGGGTCGTCGCGGGCCACCCGCTCGAAGGCGCGGGCGCTCTTCACGACCTCCTTCTTCTCCAAGGTGTCCGCGATCGACGCGGTCGCCTGGCCCTTGGTGATCTCGACGACCACCGTGCCGGTGCCGGCGCCCTCGTAGTCGGGTGCGGAGAACAGGCCCTCGAGCGCGTCCTTGCCCTTGCCGAAGCCGACCACCGCGCCGGCCACCAGGGCACCGACGACGAGCAGCGAGACCAGGCCGGCGAAGCAGCCGAACGCGCGCCGGCCGCGGGCGCGGCGCCGGTTGGCGCGCCGCTCCACGCGGGACTCGGCGCGCAGCCCGAGCCCGCTGCCGAGGTCCTCGCCCTCGCTGGTGTGTTCGTCTACCGACGGTCCGTTCACAGGGGCCTCCCGGGTGGGTTGCCGGTCTCGCGCTCGAGGTCGAGCGCGTGCTGGAGAATCACGACCGCCGCGGCCTGGTCGACCACGGCCCGTCGCTTCGAACCCTTCTTTCCCCGTTCCCGCAACATCCGCTCGGCGGTGACGGTGGTGAACCGCTCGTCCACCAGCCGCACCGTCGTTCCGGTGTCCTTCTCGTGCACCTTGTCCCGCACCTGCTCCGCCGTCTCCCGGATCTTCACCGCGGCCGGCCCCTCGCCCCCGGACAGGGAACGCGGCAGCCCGACCACGATCTCGAACGCCTCCAGTTCGGCGGCGAGTGCCGCGATCCTATCCAGATCGCCGGGCCCACGCCGGACGGTCTCCACAGGCGTGGCCAGGATCCCCTGCGGATCGCTGCTGGCGACGCCGATCCGGGCGTCCCCGATGTCCAGCGCGATCCGCACGCCACGTCTCATCTGACCACGTCCCTCAGCCGGTCACCTGGTGACCGATGGCGTGCTCGACGGCGCTCAGCGCGTCGCCGGCACCGGCCGCGTCCGTGCCGCCACCCTGCGCGACATCGTCCTTGCCGCCGCCCCGGCCGCCGAGCTTCTCGGCCGCGACCCGGACCAGGTCGCCGGCCTTCAGCCGCCACTCGCGAGCGGTGTCGTTGAGCGCGATCACCACGCCGGGCTTGCCGTCGTTCACGCTCAGCACGGCGACGACGGCCGGTTTGTCGTTGCCCATCCGGCCGCGGACGTCCAGCGCCAGCTTGCGCAGGTCGCCGCCGTTGACGCCGTCGGGTGCGCGATGGCCGACGTACTGGACGCCGAAGACGTCCTTCGGGTCCTTCGCGAGCTCGGCTGCGGCCTCCAGCACCCGCGCGGCGCGGACCCGCTCGAGCTCCTTCTCGGCCACCCGCAGCCGCTCGGCCAGGTCGGCGACCTTGGCGGGCAGCTCCTCCGGGCGGGCCTTCAGGTTCTCGCTCAGCAGCCGGACCAGCGCCCGCTCGCGGCCGAGGTAGTGCAGCGCCTCCATGCCGACGAACGCCTCGATCCGCCGGACCCCGGCGCCGACCGAGGACTCGCCGGTGACGGTCAGCGCGCCGACCTGCGACGAGTGCTTCACGTGCGTGCCACCGCAGAGCTCACGCGACCACGGCCCGCCGATCTCGACCACGCGGACCTGCTCGTCGTACGTCTCACCGAACAGCGCCAGCGCACCCCAGTCCCGGGCCTCTGGCAGCGACATGTACTGCGCCGACACCGGCAGGTCCTGCCGGACCGCGAGGTTCGCGACCTCCTCGATCTCCGACCGGGTCGCCGCGTCCAGCGCCGACGACCACGCGAAGTCGAGCCGCAGGTAGCCGGGCTTGTTGTACGAACCGCTCTGCAGTGCGTTCGGGCCGAGCACCTGGCGCAGCGCGGCGTGCACGACGTGCGTGCCGGAGTGCGCCTGGCAGGCCGAGACCCGCCACTCGTGGTCGACGGCCGCGTGCACGTCCTCGCCCGGGCGCAGGACGCCCTCGAGGATCTCGACCTTGTGCACGATCAGGCCCTTGACCGGCCGCTGCACGTCGAGCACCTTCAGCTTCAGGCCGTCACCGGTGATCAGGCCCTCGTCGGCGATCTGGCCGCCGGACTCGGCGTAGAACGGGGTCTTCTCGAGCACGACCTCGACGGTCTCGCCCTGCTCGGCGAACTGCGCGACCGCGCCGTCCCGGAGCAGGCCGCGGACCTGCGAGTCCGACGAGAGCTCCTGGTACCCGGTGAACTCGGTGACGCCCTTCTCCCGCAGCTCCCGGTAGCCCGAGGTGTCCGCGTGGCCGGCCTTCTTCGCGCGCGCGTCGGCCTTGGCCCGCTCGCGCTGTTCCTTCATCAGCGAGCGGAAGCCCTCGGTGTCGACGTTCAGGCCCTGCTCGGCCGCCATCTCGATCGTCAGGTCGATCGGGAAGCCGTACGTGTCGTGCAGCTGGAACGCCTTCGCGCCCTCCAGCTGGTGCGCGCCGCTCTCCTTGGTCGCCTTGACGGCGACGTCGAAGATCGTCGTACCGGCCGTGAGGGTGCGGCGGAACGCCTCCTCCTCGGCGTACGCGACCTGGCTGATCCGGCCGAAGTCGGTGACCAGCTCCGGGTACGACTTCTTCATCTGCTCCAGGCTCACCGGGAGCAGCTCGACCAGGCTCGGGTCCTCGTAGCCGAGCAGGCGCATCGAGCGGATCGCCCGGCGCAGCAGGCGGCGCAGCACGTACCCGCCCTGCTCGTTGCCCGGCGTGACGCCGTCGCCGATCAGCATCAGCGCGCTGCGCACGTGGTCCGCGACGACCCGGAACCGGACGTCGTCCTCGTGCCCGGCGCCGTACTTGCGGCCGGTCAGCTCGGTCGCCTTCTCGATCACCGGGTAGATCTCGTCGATCTCGTACATGTTGTCGACGCCCTGCAGCAGGTACGCGACCCGCTCCAGGCCGAGACCGGTGTCGATGTTCTTCTTCGGCAGCTCGCCGAGGATCGGGTAGCCCTCCTTGCCGCCGCCCTCACCGCGGATGTTCTGCATGAAGACCAGGTTCCAGAACTCCAGGTAGCGGTCGCCCGCCTCCCAGTCCCGGTCGGCGCCGAACTCCGGGCCGCGGTCGATCAGGATCTCCGAGCACGGGCCGCACGGGCCGGGGATGCCCATCGACCAGAAGTTGTCCTTCATGCCGAGCCGGACGATCCGGTCGTCGGGCAGGCCGGCGACCCGCTTCCAGATGTCGATCGCCTCGTCGTCCTCGTAGTACACCGAGGCGTACAGGACCGACTCGTCGAACCCGTAGCCGCCCTCGTTCTGGGGCTTGGTGACCAGCTCCCAGGCGTACTCGATGGCCTTGTCCTTGAAGTAGTCGCCGAAGGAGAAGTTGCCGTTCATCTGGAAGAACGTGCCGTGCCGGGTGGTCTTGCCGACCTCGTCGATGTCGAGGGTCCGCACGCACTTCTGCACGCTGGTCGCCCGCGGGTACGGCGGGGTCTGCTGGCCGACGAAGTACGGCACGAACTGGGCCATGCCGGCGACGTTGAACAGCAGGTTCGGGTCCGGCGACGGCAGCGGCGCGCTCGGCACCACGGTGTGGCCGCGGTCCTCGAAGTACTGCAGGAACCGCCGCCTGATCTCACTGGTTTCCATGGGTGTTACCGGTAGTCCTCACGATCGTTGGTGTTCTCGATGCCCAGCGCGTCGCGCAGCTCGGTCTCCCGCTCGGCCATGCCCTCGCGGACCTGGTCGCCGAAGTGCCGGACTGCGGCGGCCAGCTTGGCCGCGGACTCCTGGACGCTGTCCGGCGCGAGGATCTGGGCGCGCTTCTTCAGCCGGGTGACGGCGTAGATGCCGACGGCGATCCCGACGATCAGCCAGAAGATCCGCTTCACCGCTTCCGCGCCTTCCGCTCGGCCTTCATCTCGTCCTTGACGCGCTTGGCGACGTCCTTGCGCTGTTGCTCGCCAAGTGCCCGGCGCACGCCGTACGAGAACGCGGCCGCCTTCACCAGCGGTCCGCCGGCGGTGGCCGAGAACAGCGACATCAGCGCGGCCGCGTTGGTGGTCACGGTGGTCGCGTTGTCGGTGATCGTGTCCACCTTCGCCAGCTGGGCGTTGGTGGTCGCCACCGTGGTGGTCACCTCGCCGAGCAGCGGGATACTGGAGTCGGAGACGCCCTTCACCATGATCCGGGTCTCGTCGAACACCTTGCCGAGCTTCAGGATCGGATAGGCCAGCAGGCCCACCAGGATGAGCAGCGCGCAGGCGGCTATCAGCCCCGCGACTTCACCGACGCTCATGGAAACGATCCACCTTCCGTAGCGACCTCATGCGACCTGACGCGAACTCTCCGCGACTCTGCGCGACTCTCCGCGTCACTGTGGACCGCCTGACCTTATCGCGCGGCCCTGTCACACTCCGCTCCAGGACACCATCCCTCACATCACAGTCCCCCACCAAACCGCAGCACCGGGGACGTGCGAGTTCCTAGGAGTTCCCGTTCTCGCAGGCGATTCCGTCGCCGTTGCGGTCCAGGGCCGCGGTGTAGCCGGGGTCGCCGCGGTACAGCGGCGCCTTGCCGGCGGCGCGGACCTCGGCGCAGTTCCGGTACACGACGGACGGGGTGCTGCTCGGGGTCGCCGACGGGGTGGCGGTCGTCGTACCGGAGGTCGGCGGGCTCGTGCTCGGGGGGGCCGGGGTCGTCGGGGTGGTGCTCGGCGTGGTGCTCGGAGTGCTTGTGGACGGAGTGCTTGTCGACGGGGTGCCCGTGGTGGGGGCGGTCGTCGTCGGCGCTGCCGGGGTCCCCGTCGTACCGGTGGTCGGGGTTGCCGTCGTCGGGTCGCTCGGGGTGCCGGTCGTACCGGTCGGAGTGGCGGACGTCGTCGTACCGGTGGTCGAGCCGTCCGGGGCGGCCGCTGTCCACGGGGTGGCCGGGGTCCAGGCCGTGCTCCACGGCGTACCGGCCTGCAGGGGCTTGCCGACCGGGAGCGACGGCCGGGCGCTCGACCGCGACGTACCTTCCGAACGGCCGTCCGGCGGGGTCGAGGAGCCGACTGACGACGGCGGCTGCGAGTCGGCGGTGTTGTGCGATCCGGTCGGGACGAAGAACCAGGCGCCGGCGGCCGCGACCACGACTGCCGCGACGACGCCGAGCTTCAGGAGCGGTAGGCGCCGACGGCTGTGCCGCGCTCCGAACTTCCGTGCATGTCGACCTAGGCGGAACTGCCTCACGAGAAAACCCTTCACCCCCAGGCCGAGAGGCAGCCTACCCAATTCATACGCTTCAATCGAAGCTCACGTTGTGTGCTGACTCGCTAACGGTCCCGCAGGATCTTCCGGATCGCCGCCACCCGGTCGGCGTACGACGCCTCGCCGCCGCGGCGGGTGGGCTTGTAGTAGTCGGTGCCGTCGATCACGTCCGGCGCGTACTGCTGCGGGACGATGCCGCGCGGGTCGTCGTGCGAGTACTGGTACGACGAGCCGTGGCCGAGCTTCTTCGCGCCGGCGTAGTGCGCGTCTCGCAGATGCGGCGGCACCGGGCCGACCTTGCCGGCCTTCACGTCCGCGATCGCGGCGTCGACGGCCGTGATCACCGCGTTGGACTTGGGCGCGAGCGCGAGGGCGACGACCGCCTGCGCGAGGTTGATGCGGGCCTCCGGCATCCCGATCAGCTGGACCGCCTCCGCGGCCGCGACGGCGACGCCGAGCGCGGTCGGGTCGCCCATACCGATGTCCTCGCTGGCCGAGATCACCAGCCGGCGGGCGATGAACCGCGGGTCCTCCCCCGCCTCGATCATCCGGGCCAGGTAGTGCATCGCGGCGTCCACGTCGGACCCGCGGATCGACTTGATCAGCGCCGACGCGACGTCGTAGTGCTGGTCCCCGGCCCGGTCGTACCGCACGGCGGCCCGGTCGACGGCCGTCTCCAACGTGACGAGATCGATCAACGCCCGCTCGGCGGTGTCCTGGTCGGCCGGATCGTCCTGCTCGGCCGAGGCGTACTTCAGCGCTTGCTCGTGCTTGGCGCGGGCTCCGCCGGCCGCGGCCTCCAGATAGGTGAGGGCGCGGCGGGCGTCGCCGCCGGCCATCCGGAGCAGGTGGTCGCGGGCGTCGGCGGCCAGCTCGAACTCGTCGTTCAGCCCGCGGTCGTCGACGAGCGCGCGGTCGAGCAGAGTGGAGATGTCGTCGTCCGTCAGCGACTCGAGCGTGAGCAGCAGACTGCGGGACAGCAGCGGTGAGATCACGCTGAAGAAGGGGTTCTCGGTCGTGGCGGCGACCAGGGTGACCCAGCGGTTCTCCACACCGGGAAGCAATGCGTCCTGCTGGGCCTTGGTGAAGCGATGGACCTCGTCGATGAACAGCACGGTCTCGACCGCGCCGGTCGCGCGAGACAGGTCCCGGCGCGCGCCGTCGATCACCTGCCGCACGTCCTTCACCCCCGCGGTGACCGCCGACAGCTCGACGAACTTCCGGTTGGTCTGATGCGACACCACCGCCGCGATCGTGGTCTTCCCGGTCCCCGGAGGACCCCAAAGCAGCAGCGACATCGGCTGGTCGCCCTCCACGAGCCGCCGCAGCGGCGAGCCCGGCGCCAGCAGGTGCTGCTGGCCGACCAGCTCGTCGAGGCTCCGCGGCCGCATCCGCACCGCCAGCGGCGCCGCCGTGTGGTCCATGTCCGCCAGACTCCCGCCACCACGGGCAGGCGCCGGCGCACCAGGAAGATCGAACAACCCATCACTCACGCCAGAAGCCTAACCAGGCCCGCCGACAGACCGCCCATCCGGCGGACGCGGCTACCGGCTGGGTCCGCCGGGACGGTTGTGCGAGCTGCGCAGGCTACGGGTGTCACGGCGAGTCGCGGGCGGCGGGGTGTCGAGCGAATCGGCGATGCCCTTGCGTACGGAGCGCAGCTGGGCCTGCGCGGGATCGAGTCGGGTCGCGACAGCCTGGTCGTGGTCCCGCCAGGCATCGGCGGTTCCTTTGACGTACAGCGCGATCGCCGGCACCCGCATCGCGAGCTCTGCCCAGAGCGGCGCACCCGTCAGCCCCACTCCCGCGCTGTAGGCAAAGAACGCCCCGCTGATCCTCGCCTGCCGAAAGAGCGTCGGACGCCGGTCGATCGGCGCCTCCTGCTTCCGGGCGAGGTAACGGCGATCGTCCATGAACTGCTGCCCCTGCTGGACCAGGTCGTCGGCAGCCCGCCGCAGCGGCTCACTGACCCGGACCTGCGCTCCCTCGGCGATCACGTCCCGCAGCACGCAGGCGCGGCCCAGCCGGGTCAGGGACTGCCCGAGCCATTCGTCGTCGCGGGCAGGCACATCCGCTCGCCCGCCGTACGCGTCCTCGAACTCCTTGCGGAGGTCCGCGACGGTGGTGGTCGGCATCGTCCGGCCGTCCATCGCGGCCCTGGTGACCGCCTGGGCGGACGCCTCCTCGAGACTGAGTCCCCACTGGTTGTCGGGGTCGAGTGACAGATCCGCCGCCGCGCCCAGGATCTGTTCGGCATCGGACCCCTCCGGATCCAGGCGTACGTCGTCCAAGTCGAGCCTGCGCCACCAGTACGCGAGCCGGTCCGCGGTTCTGCGCGCCTGGTCGGTCGCCTGCGCCGGGAACGACCGCTCGTACCGATCGAGGGCCAGGAGGGCCTCAGCGGCGAACAGGTCCACCACCTGCTGGGCGGCGGCCAGCTCGTCCCGGGTGGGTTCCCGCCGTTCGGCCCGCGGGATCACTGCCGGCCGTCCAGCTCGGCCTGGACTCGCTCGACCGCCTCCGCCCGGCGTTTGAGCCGGTCGAACCGCTCGGACTTCTCGGGGTCGGCCGGCTGGTAGTCGGCGTTCTCTGCCGCCTCGACCGGGATGTACCACCAGCGCCCGGCGTACCAGGTCGGACCGACCTCCATCCCCGCGAGCATCGGCGTCGCTTCGCCGGAGTCGAGCAGTTCACGCATGCGGTCTTGCGTAACGTAGTCGGTCACCTACCCGACTGTAGGACGCCGAGGGGCGAACACGAGGTGCCACGTGCCGCTGCGTCGCAGCAGGACGAGCGTCGGGACCTGCAGGACGACGATGGTCGCGACGGTGATCACCGGGTCGGTCGCCGGGACCACGGAGATCGGCAGCGTGTAGGCCACCACGACGCGCACGATCCCGTCGATGATCGTGGCGATCCCCCACCACACCGTGATCCATTTCCACGCGTCGCGGAACCGCGCGTTCGTCTCCCAGAGCCGATCCATCACCGCGGCCCGGCGCGCGAACAGCGCCCGGGTCACGACGTAGGTCATCGGTTGCGGGTGCCGCAGCGACCACAAGGTGATGCCCGCGAACGGCAGGCTGATCCACGCGTTGCGGACCAGCAGCAGGCGTGCGTCCCCACCCATCACCGCCACGACCGTGCTCGCCACCATGCTGATCACGACGGCCATCCCGAGCAGGTCGGTACGCCGGGTGCGCGCCAGCGAGACCGCCGAACTGATCAGCCCTGGGACCACACCGACGACCAATGCGGTCAGGTCACTCGCTCCGAGCGCTTTGAGACCGTAGAACAGCGCGAGCGGGAGGGCGATGTCGACGACGAGCAGCCAGGGGCCTTTGTGCGTGGGCATGCGGCGAGCTTCGCCGAGGCAGCCGTCGGCCGGCATCGAGCCGACGGCTGTTCACCCCTAGACCAAAGTCTCAGTCCTTCTTCTTCGCGGCCTCGTCGTCGTCATCGTCGTCATCGGCGGCGCGGAGCTCCTCCGGGAGGTCCTCGTCGTCGAGGTCGCGGAGTTCCTCGGGGAGCTCGTCCGCGTCGAACTCCTCGGGGAGGATCTCCTCGGGCTCGGCGCCCGACTCCGGCTTGATCGCGTTCCGGAGGCGGCCGAGGATCCGGTCGGCCTCGGTGCCGAACGGGTTGTCGTTGACCAGGTACGTCCAGGTCGCGGTCGGCCGCGGGATCCCGCTGGCCTCCTCGTTCAGGCCGTCGGAGCTGATCTCGGCGTCCGCGAACGTCTCGGCCGCGTCCTTCCAGGCGTCCTCGATCAGCGTGTCGAACGACGCGATCGCCGACTTGTTGAACTCGTCGATCGGCTTCAGGTGCACGATGCCGCCGGCCAGCGAGCGCAGGTGGATACCCTCGCGCAGGTCCGCGAGGTAGGCCAGGTGGTCGGTCCAGCGCCGGTCCAGGTGCCGCAGTGCGATCCGCCGCGCCGCGCTCTTCACCACGTCCTCGCCGACCTCGTCGACCAGCTCGTCGTACCGCTCCTTGGCGCGCTCGGCCAGCTCGGTCGCGGCCAGGTCCTCGGTCAGCGCCTGCTCGCGGGTCTCGAGCAGGATCGCGCGCTGCTGCCCGGTCAGCCGGTTGTACTGCCAGGTGGTCCGGTGCAGCTCGGCGTTGGCGCCGTCCGCGACCCGCTGCGCGTGCTCCAGCATCCCGATCGACTTGCGGTCGGTCAGTCGCCCGGTGTCGTCCGGGTGCGGCCGGAGACCGGACGACACGGAGTACCGCGTCACCAGCTCGTCGGCGAGCGAGGCGAAGAACAGCGATCCGCCCGGGTCGCCCTGCCGCCCGGCGCGACCGCGCAGCTGGTCGTCCAGCCGCCGCGACGCGTGCAGACCGGTGCCGATCACGTACAGGCCGCCGAGCTCGATGGCCTTGTCCTTGTCGTGCGTCTCGTCCTTGCCGCCGAGCCGGATGTCGGTACCGCGGCCAGCCATCTGGGTCGACACGGTCACCGTGCCCGGCACGCCGGCCTCCGCGATGATCGCCGCCTCCTCGGCGTCGTTCTTCGCGTTCAGGACGACGTGCTCGATGCCGGCCGCCGCGAGCTGGTCGCTGAGCTGCTCGGACTCCTCGACGCTGTGCGTCCCGATCAGGATCGGCCGGCCGGTCTCGTGCACCTCGCCGATGTGCTTGACCAGTGCCTCGTTCTTCTGGTCGACGGTCAGGTACAGCCGGTCCGGGTCGTCCTTGCGGATGTTCGGCTTGTTCGGCGGGACGACGGCGACCTCGACGTCGTAGAACTCCTGCAGCGACTCCCCGACGACGACGGCCGTACCGGTCATGCCGCACAGGGACTTGTAGCGCTTGATCAGCGCCTGCACGGTGATGCTGTCGAGCACCTCGCCGGAGTCGCTGACCGGCACCGCTTCCTTCGCCTCGACGGCGGCCTGCAGACCGTCGGGCCAGCGCTGCAGCTTCGCGATCCGGCCGCGGTTGTTGTTGATCAGGCTGACCTTGCCGTCGCGGACCAGGTAGTCGACGTCCTTGCGCAGCAGCACCTCGGCGTGCAGCGCGACGTTGATCTGGGTCAGCCGGTCGAGGTTCTCGTCGTCGTACAGGTTGTACTTCGGACGCTCGGGCCCGGCCGCAGCCTCAACCTCGCCGTCCACGTCCTCAGCTGCCTCGTCGGCCTCGCCGTCCGCGTCAGCGTCCTCAGCCGCCCCGTCGGCCTCGGCTGTCGCAGCTGTCTCAGCTGTCTCGGTCGCTGTCTTGGTCGCCGGCTCGGCGGCTACGGCTGCGCGTTCGCCAAGGGCAGCCTCGACCTTGTCGGTGCCCCGGTCGGTCAGCGCGACCGTGCGGCCGTCGCCGTCGATCTCGTAGTCGACGCCCGCGCGCAGCGTCCGGACCAGCTGGACGACGTCGTCGTCGAGGGCCTCGTTGCGGGTCGCGCCGGCCAGCACCATCGGCACCCGGGCCTCGTCGATCAGCACCGAGTCGGCCTCGTCGACGAGCGCCACGTCCGGCTCGACGGTGACCCGGTCCGCCGCGTCGGTGACGAGACGGTCCCGCAGCACGTCGAAACCGATCTCGCTGACCGGGACGTAGCAGACCTCCGCCTGGTACGCCTCGCGGCGCTCCTGCGGGGTGGACGCCTGGCCGACGTGCGACACGGTGACGCCGAGCAGCTCGTACACCGGGCCCATCCACTCGGCGTCGCGCTTGGCCAGGTAGTCGTTGACCGCCAGCACATGGACCTTGCGGCCGCCGACGGCGTACCCCGCGGCGGCGATCGCGCCGGCCAGCGTCTTGCCCTCACCGGTCGCCATCTCGACGATCCGGCCCTGCAGCATCGCCAGCGCGCCGACGACCTGGCCGTCGAACGCGCGCTCGCCGATCGCCCGCTTGCCCGCGTCCCGCGCCAGCGCGAGGAACTCGATCTGCTCGTCCTCGTGCAACCCGCCGGTGGTCCGCAGCTCCGCGACCGCGTCGGTGAGCTCTTCGTCGGTCAGGGAGAGGACCGATTCCTCCGCCTCGCCGACCAGCTGGGTGAGCCGCTCGTACGGGCCGAGATCGATCGAGCCGGGGCGCTGCAGCAGCCGGCGGAAGCGGGAAGCGATTTTCAGGGCCATGATGCAGGAAACGTACAGCCTCGGCCGGTCGTTCCGCGCGTCAGGTCCGGTGTGTTACGGCGTCCATTGGTACGGCGTGGTTCGGGTGACCGCGTGCAGGCCGAGTTTCTGGAGGATCGGGCGGGAGTCCTCGGACGCGTCGACCCGGAGGAACTCGTAGCCGCGGTCCTTCGCGAGCTGCGCGCGGTGCACGAGGAGCGCGCTGTAGAGGCCCTGACGCCGCCACTGCGGCAGCGTGCCACCGCCCCACAGACTGGCGAACCCGGTGCCCGGGTGGAACCGCACCCACGCGGCGGAAACGGCCGGGCCCTGCGCACCTTTGAGCGCGTCTTCGACCAGGAAGACGGACAGCCGGTCCGGGAACATCCGCGCCTCGCCCTGCAACTGCTCCACGATCCGCGCCAGCCCGCTGTCCCACAGGCTGTGCGTGAGTTCGGCGATCCGCTGGTAGTCCTCCGGCCCATCGGCCTCCCGCAGCCGGACCTTCGACGGCAACGCCGACGGCCGCTCCAGGATCCGGTCCACCTCGCCGAGGATCAGCGTCTCCGGATCCCCCGGCACGAATCCGGCACGAACCAGCCGCTCACCGACGTCGGCCGGCTCGTCGTACGCGTACGTCTTCCACTCGAACGGCAGGCCGCGCTCCCGGAAGAACGCCACCTCCCGCGCGATCACCGCGTCCGGGTCGTCCCCGAGGCCGCGCGGGGCCTCCACGAAACCGGCCCCGTCCGGCCCCTCGACGTACGACCGATGGACCAGACCCTCGTGCTCCTGCTTCCAGCCGGGGATCGCATCCGCGTCCGGCAGCCGGATCCGGCGGTGGAACACGTCGAGAAGTTCGTCAGGAGTCATCTGCGCAGTCAACCAATCAGGGCCTTCGGGCGTCCAACGAGTAAGTCCTTGAAGGGGGGACACCATGAGAATTCACCACATCACCCCCAAGGCGATCCTCACCGCGGCCGCGGTGCTCGCAGTCCCGGCCGCGGCCTTCGCGGCCCCGTCCGTCGCCGGATCGTCCGCCGCCCCCCGAACCGCCTCCCTCAGCTCCGCGTCCGTCTCCTGCCCGACGGGCTGGGGCTCGTTGCCCGAGGCCAACAGCCGGATGGTGCAGTCCCCGCTGACGAACGTCCGCACCGGCCGGCACGCGTGCTTCGACCGGCTCGTCATCGATCTGAAGGGCCGCGCGGCCGGGTACGACGTCCGGTACGTCGGCACCGTGCGCCAGGACGGATCCGGCTTCGCGGTGCCGTTGCGCGGCAGCGCCCGTCTCCAGGTGGTCGTGCGCGCACCGTCGTACAGCACGTCGGGCACGACGACGTACGCACCGGCGAACCGGCGCGAACTGACGAACGTGCGGGGGTACAGCACGTTCCGGCAGGTCGCGTTCGCCGGCAGTTTCGAGGGTCAGACGACGATCGGACTGGGCGTCCGCGCCCGGCTCCCGTTCCGGGTCTTCACCCTCGCGGGGCCGGGCTCGGCCTCCCGGCTCGTGGTGGACGTCGCCCACCACTGGTGACCGCCCTCCCAGCGGCCGCCCGATCCCACCCGGGCGGCCGCACCTGCGTCCTTAGGGCAGAACTCGGTTGAGCAGGTCGTAGAAGCTGTTCGCGAGGATCACCTCGTACGGATCGGTGAGCAGCGGCCCGAGTTCGGCCATGTCGGACGGCGTCCACGACCAGGCGCCGATCAGCCCCGACACGAACAGCGGGCTCGCACCGTCCCAGTTCGCGATCCGCCGGTCCAGCGCCGCCTTGAACTCCGCCGCCTTGCCGGGCGCGCCCCAGCCGCCGGTGATCGGGATGCCGCCCTGCCGGACGGTGAGCGGATCGCCGTCCCAGGTCTGCATGATCCCCTTGGTCGGCGTGTACTCGGCGAACCCCTCGGCGATCTCCTTGGACAGCGGGACCCAGGTGTTGTTCTCGCGGCCGCTGTACGCGTAGATCACGTCCAGCGCGGTGCGGCGCATGAACGAGCCGGTCATCTTCAGGTACTCCGTGAGCTCCTCGGGCTTCCACGAGGCGGGGTACGTGTACCCGCCGCCGGACGGACCGCAGACCAGCAGGTCGTTCGCGGTCGCGGTGCGCTGGAAGTAGCTGTAGATGTTGGGACCCGACTCGGCCAGCAGCGGGCTGATCGTCCAGTTCGTCGGCACCTGGCCGCGCTTCGGGTCGTCCCAGATCTCCCGCAGCCGGCGCTGGCAGTACTGGATGTTGTCGCCCTCGCCGAAGGTCAGCGTCACGTAGACCTTGTTCTTCGGCTTGTCGATGCGCCGGATCGGCCGGGGCTTGTCGGAGATCGGGTCCGCGGTGCCGGCGTGCACGGTGCCGTTCATGTAGAAGTCGGCCGCGACCACCGGCGAGCCGCCCTTGCTCGCGAGGTCGACGCCGTCCCACTCACCGGAGACGTCGTTCGCGAACCAGCCCATGTACGGCGCCAGCGTCGGGTACTTCGCGTAGTGCTCGATGAGCAGGTCGCCCGTCGCACCACCCGGCGGCAGCCAGCTCACCAAGGCCTTGGTCGCCACCACGTAGTCGCGGAAGTACGGGAACGGCTCGATGCGGGTCGGCGACGTGTCGGTCGCGGACACCAGGTACTGGTTCCACATCTCCACGGTGACGACGAGGGACGTCGTACCCGCGGGCGGTTCGAAGCGGTAGATCCAGTAGTTGCCGCCGTCGGCGAAGCGGTTGGCCTCACCGCCGATCGACGAGTGCGAGCCGTCGAACAGGTACGGCGCCTCCTCCGGGCTGTTCGGCTCGAAGCGGGCGATCTCGGCGCCGTTGGCGGTCACCACCACGTGCCGGACCGAAGCGCCCCAGCCGTCGTCGGTGAACGAGTCCGCGAACCGGACGTAGACGGCCTCCTTGCCGAGTTTGGCGGAGACGTCGAGGTTGTAGGTGCCGCGGTTCGACGAGTCGCGGATCTGCTGGGTCTCGCGGGCGATCTCCAGCCACTGGACACCCTCGACGTCGACCACGCGGGTCGGCGGGAGGCCGGCGAGCAGCTTGTGCGTGACCTTGCCGAACAGGTTGTCGAGCTGCCAGCGGTACGTCTTCACGCGGTCGTCGTCGAACATCCCGCGCAGATCCTTCACGATCCGCAACCCGTGCGCCTTGGCCTGGTCGGCGTCGGCGACGACCGCGTTCTCGAGGCCGGCGAGCGTCGTCGCCACGTTCAGCGAATCCGGTACGGCGGGGTCGTGCACGATCGCGCCGCGGATCCGGCCGCGGTACTTCGCGACCAGGTCGAGCGGGTTCTTGTACTCCTTCTTCGGCAGGCGCATGTCGGACAGCCAGCGGGCGTCCGGCACGCTCTCGGTTCCGGTGTCGTAGATGAAGTACAACTCCGGCTCAGTACGGTTGACGATGCCTTGCAACGTTGTCAGCAGGGTCTGGTCTCCCCCGCTGAGTTTGCTGACGTCGCCGTAATCCAGGTGCTTTGGGCGGTTGAACACCGGCAGCAGCCGAGCGGGGCTGCCGGACGTCGATGAAACTGCGGCGTGTGCCTCGCCCGCGAGCATCGGAACCACCCCGAACCCACCGGCCGCCACCGCGCCGCCACCCGCCAGGAACGTACGTCTCGAAACCATCGCGACCACTCCCTGAGGTTGACATCGATGTCAAATCAGCCCGGAATCTAGCAACGCGAAGAGAGCGTGTACATAGCTCACTACAACGTTGACCCGACTTTCTTGGAATCGTTTCCGCTGAACCGGTCCAGCGCGTCAGCTCGACGACGACGCGGACCGCATGTGGCATGTCTGTCACGCCGCGGGCGGCTTGCCGGTGGTACGGCGGAATCTGGCGCGGAAGGAGCCGTCGTACTCGAGCTTGGTGTAGCCGGCGGAGTGGACGCCGACAGCGAAGAAGGCGGTGAGGAGGAAGGTGATGCCGGCGATCAGGGAGATGTGCCAGAAGGCTGCCGTGAGGCCGACGAAGGAGGCGCCTTCGGCGACGGTTTTGGCCACGCTGACCAGGCGTGATCTGGTGACCTGGCGGCGGAACGCTTCCTGACGGTTGAGTACCAGGAGCGCCGCCAGCAACGGGATCGCGACAGCGAAAGCCACGACGCAGATCGTCGCGGTCAGGTCGAGTGGGGATGTCGTCAGGAACGGCTGCACGACGACCAGGCCGGCGGCGCCGAGTCCGCCGTAGATCAGGTTGGACTGCCGGATCCACTCCTCCTGGACCGCCGGATCGGACTTCGCCTCCTCGGCGTCCTCCCGGAGCCGATAGGCAGCCTCCACAGCGGCGTCCCCAGCCGCGTCGTCGGCTGCGCGGCTCCGCGCCGACTCGGTCTCCTCGCCCATCCGCCCGCCCTCCAAAACGACTGGTCCGCCGTACGGCGGCGAGCCATAGTAAGCGGGGTGCGGTACTACTACCCCGAGCACCTTGCGGCCGACCGGCGACTCGAACGCGAAGGCCTGACCCAGTGGAACGACCTCTTCGAGGAGGACCGGACCGACGACTTCGAGGCCTTCCCGAACCGGGCCTTCCTCGAACGCGTACTCCCGAAACAACCGGCCCACGTCCTCGAGTACGGCTGCGGCACCGGCACCGCAGCCTGCTTCCTCGCCGCCCGCGGCTTCCAGGTCGACGCGATCGACACCGCCATGTACGACCCGGCCCGGTCTCCACGTCGTCTCGCAGGACAGCGGAGACGTCGTGGCTACCAGGCTTGGTTGAGGATCTGGGCGGCTTCTGCCAGGGACAGGCCGGCTTCGCGGGCGGTGCGGGCGAGGTTGACGGCGGCAGTGTGGGTGGCCGCGTCGTTGATGTGGCTGCGCGAGGCCAGGACGAACGTGCCGTTGCGGCCGCGGGTCTCGACCAGCTGGTCGGCTTCCAGCTCCTTGTAGGCGCGGGCGACGGTGTTCACCGCCAGCCCGAGGTCGAGCGACAGTTGGCGTACGGTCGGCAGCCGGGTCCCGCGGGCCAGTTCGCCGGCCCGGATCAGCGCCTCGATCTGCGAGCGGACCTGCTCGTACGGCGGTGTCAGCCCGACCGGATCGACTGTGATGTCCATCCGGTCAGCATCTCAGGTGAAGTCCTCCGCCGTGTACGGCCGCTGCTCCACGAGGACGAGCCAGTTCCCCGAGTTGTCCCGCAGCACCGCCTCCACGCCGTACGGCCGGTCCGACGGCTCCTGGATGTACTCGACACCCTTGGCCGTCAGCTCGGCGAACGTCTTGCGGCAGTCGTCGGTGGCGATGCCGAACCCGTGCATCGTGCCCTTCGCCATCATCCGCTTGATCGCCGCCGTGGACTCCTCGTCGAGCGGCGGACCCGGCAGCGCAAGCTGCAGCTCCAGCTCGGGATGATCGGCGTGGTGCACCGTGCACCAGCGGAAGTCCGGCAGCTTCACATCGGTGTTCAGCACGAACCCGAGCTTGCCGGTGTAGAACGCCAGCGCCTCGTCGATGTCGTCGACGAACACGCTGATCAGGCTGATGTTGGTGATCACAAGTTCCTCCTGGAGATCCGGCGTCGGTACGACGTTAGGCCCCGGACTCCCCCGCCGGCTTCTCCGGAATTGCGGAATTCAGTCCGAGCATGAACACGAAACAGCCAGGAATCCGCGCGCCGCTCTGGGTCCGCTGGTACTGCGTCGGCGGCATCCCGACCAGCTCGGTGAACCGCTGCGAGAACGACCCGAGGCTGCTGTACCCGACCAGCCCGCAGACCTCGGTCACGGTCAGGTTGGTCGCCCGGAGCAGATCGGTCGCGCGCTCGATCCGCCGCCGCGTCACGTACTGTATCGGCGTCTCGCCGTACGTCGCCGCGAAGCACCGCAGGAAGTGGTACTTCGAGACACCGGCTGCCGCCGCCAGCGCCGCCAGGTCGAGCGGCTCGGCATAGTTGCGGTCAGCAACGTCCCGCGCCCGCCGTAGGTGCGGGAGCAGCTCCACCGGTACGTCGCTCACGCCGCCGAGCCTAGATACTTTCGGCGGGCACCGAAAGACTGGCGCGAGCACCGCGCGCCGGCGGATCGTACGGCGCATGAGAGTCGGACAAGGTGGGACCGGGCCAGGACCGCACACGCCGGACGGCAGCGCCGTCGAGCTGTACGAGCTCACGCGCGCGCACGGCGAGGACGCGCTGATCAACGCCGCGATCGATCCGGGCAGCAGCATCCTCGAGCTCGGCTGCGGCACCGGGCGGATCACCCGTCCGCTGGTCGCCTCCGGCCACCAGGTGGTCGCCGTCGACGAGTCCGCGGAGATGACCGCCCGGGTCACCGGGACCGAGACGATCCGGGCGACGATCGGCGATCTGCGGCTGGAGCGGAGGTTCGACGTCGTGCTGATGATGTCGTTCCTGATCAACGTCGCCGACGACGCCGAACGCCTCCGCCTGCTCCGGACCTGCGCCCATCACGTCCGCCCTGGTGGCGCGGTCCTCCTCCAGCAGGAGATTCCCGGCACCAGGCACGCCCCCGCGACCATGGAACGCGAACACAGCACGATGGTGATCTCCGAGGTCAAGGACCTCCCCGACGGCGTCCAGGCCGCCACCCTGACCCACACCATCGACGGCCGCTCCTGGTCCCAGCGCATCCTGACCAAGAACCTGTCCGAGGTTGCGCTGGACGCCCAGCTGGCCGAGGCCGGGCTGCGCCGCACCGGCTATCTCACTCCCGACAGGATGTGGGTGCGCGCGCAACCGGTCTGAATACCCGATCGACGTGTAGCTTGGCTCGCATGTCGCGCACGGTGCTCCCCTCACAGCGGTGTGAGCTGCGCGCGGCCGAGCTCAGGCGGTTGCTGCGGCAGCGCCGGGCCGGATGGGCTTGATCGATCGGCGGTCGGTCGTTTCCGGACGGGACATCGACTCGTTCGGCTCATCCAGCGCGAAGGGTTCGTTCTGTGTCAACTGTGCTTTGCGTGCCGCAATGGCAAGGATCCGCAGCCGGGTCCGCATCGTTTCTGGCCGACGGCGCTCACCGGACGGCCGCCCTCGTCCCGGCGGATCGAGTGGTGACGGTCGAAGTTCCGGAGTCCGACTCGCCGATGGCCGACGGTGTGCGGGCCGCCGACGCGCTGGTCGCCGTACAGCGGGCGACCAAGGCGGCGCTCGGGACGGTTGACGACTTCGTCCTGATCGCCGGCGGGGACTGTGCGGTGGACCTCGTCCCGATCTCCGCGGCGGCCGAGCGGTACGGCGAGGCTCTGACGGTGCTGTGGATCGACGCCAACACCGACGTCTACGGGCCGGGCGATCCGTTCTCCGGCGCGTTCCACGGCATGGTGGTTCGTACGCTGCTCGGCGACGGCCCGCCCGCGTTGTCGCCGAAGCGGCCGCTCACGCCGCACCAGGTCGTCTTCACCGGCGTCCGGGTGATCGACGACTGCGAGCAGGAGTATCTGCGGAGCAAAGGCCTTCGTCCGTACGGCGTGGATGATCTGGAGGCGGCTGTCGACGGCTTGCAGGGGCCGCTGTACGTGCATGTGGACCTGGACGTCCTGGACCCGGCCGAGTTCGCCTCCGTCGGCTACTCGTATCCCGCCGGCCCGTCGGTCGCCCGCGTGCTGGACCTGATCGCCGGCCTCGACGACGTGGTCGGCGCCGCGATCACCGAGCACGCTCCGCGGGCGCGGAATCCGCACGAGGAGGGGATCGTCCGCGCCCTCGGAACGGCTCTGCTGCGCTTCGCCTGATTCAGCGACGGCAGGCCGCAGAGGTCTCCCGGGGGTTGTCGGGTCTTGGCCACGGCGCGCATGGTGGTTCGAGGGGCGGCGATCGTCGCAGGGGGTGCGCAGCCGATGAGTCAGTCGAGTGGGCAGTCGAGTGGGCAGTCGAGCGGGCAGACGGGTGGGCAGTCGAGCGGGCAGACGAGCGGGCAAGCGGGAGGGGAGCCGGCGACCGCAGGCCGGGCCGCCGATCCGCAGGTGCTGATGCGGAGCCGGCAGTACCGCGGTCTGCTGGTCGTGTCGGCGCTGGTCGGCATCGCCGTGTCGCTCGCGTCGTGGGGCTTTCTCGAAGCCACCCACTGGTTGCAGGAGGCGCTGTACACCGACCTGCCGAAGACCCTCGGCTTCGACTCGGCTCCCTGGTGGTGGCCGCTGCCGGTGCTCGCGGTGGCCGGAGTGGTGATCGCGTTCGCCATCGTGCGACTGCCGGGTCACGGCGGCCACGAACCGTCCGAGGGGCTGAAGACCGGCGCGCCGACCACTCCTGCCGAACTACCCGGCGTGATTCTGGCCGCCGTCGCCACGGTCGGTCTGGGAATGGTCCTCGGACCGGAGGCGCCCTTGATCGCCCTGGGGGGCGGAGTGGCGTTGTTCCTCGCGGACCGGGCGCGGCGACCCGTCCCTGACCAGGCCAAGCTCATCCTCGCCGCGGCGGGCGGGTTCGCCGCGCTGGCGACGATCTTCGGCTCGCCGGTGATCGGTGCGGTGATCATCATCGAGGCTGCGGGCCTCGGCGGACCGACGCTGCCGCTGATCCTGCTGCCGGGTCTGCTCGCGTCCGGCATCGGCTCCCTGGTCTTCGTCGGGATCGGCCATCTGACCGGCCTGAGCACCAACGCGTTCGCGCTGCCGCCGCTGACGCTCCCGGCCTACCCGATCCCGCGGTTCGTCGACTTCCTCTGGACGATCCCGCTGGCCTTGGTGGCAGCCGCCGGAGTCTTCGCGGTCATGACGCTGGGACGGTACACGCGCTCGCTGGTCACCCGGCGCCCGTTCCTGCTGATTCCGGCCGCCGCCCTGGTGGTCGGTCTGCTGGCCGTCGCCTTCGCCCAGATCAGCGGGCAATCCGCGAATGCGGTGCTGTTCTCGGGTCAGGACGAGATGTCCGCAACCCTCAAGGACGCTGCGACCGTCTCGCAGGGCACGATCGCGCTGCTCCTGGTGGCCAAGGCCCTGGCGTGGGGCGTGTCGCTCGGCGCCGCGCGTGGCGGTCCGACGTTCCCCGCCATCTTCCTCGGGCTGGTCGGCGGCCTGCTGGCAGCGGATCTCCCCGGGTTCGCGGAGACGCCGGCCATCGGCGTCCTGATCGGGGCCGCCGTCGTCGCCGTCCTGAGGTTGCCGCTGTCCGCGATCGTGCTCGCTCTGCTGATCACCCGGGCCGGAGGTGGGGTCGCGCCGCTCGTCATCGTGTCGGTGGTCGTGGCCTACATCAGCACGCTGATGCTCTCGGCGCGGCGCACGCTCACCCCCACGGGGTGATGCCGTCGGGCCGTAGCGCCGGGGATGCTGGCGCTCGCCGGGGGTTGGGTGCGTGCGAGACAGCCCCGCGCCTGGCGAACTCCAGGTTCAGGGCAGCCGGAAAGAGGTGCCAGATGGCCAACAGTCCGGATGGGGAGGCCGCGCCCGCGACGCAGCGTCGCGACGGCGGGCGAACGCATGTCGAGGTCGCGCTGCGATCCTTCGGGGTGCCGAACTCGGTGGCCCACGAGTTCGACTTCTGGGATGGGAGTTATGAGGGCCGGCGGTTGTTCTCCGAGCTGCTCGGCACGTTCTTCCTCGTCCTCGTCGCGGTCGGCGGCGGCATGGTCAATGCGCGCTTCGGCGGCGACGCGGTCCCGTACGGCGCGCGCGTCGTGTCGCCGGCGCTGATGGTGGCGGCGATCATCCTGTTCATGGGCGCGGTGTCCGGGGCGCACCTGAACCCCGCGGTCAGTGTGGCGTTCGCGCTCCGCGGCGACTTCCCGTGGAAGCGGGTGCCGGCGTACATCGTCGCCCAGTTCGTGGGCGCCGGACTCGCCACACTCCTCCTGGTCGCCCTGATCGGCAAACAGGGCAGCGCGGGGCTGACCCTGCCCGGTTCGGGGATCTCGGGGACCACGGCGATGCTGTGGGAGATCGTGCTGACCACCGGACTCGTGAGCGTGATCCTGGGGACCGCCTCCGGTGCCCAGCAGATCGGACCGTTCGCTGCGCTCGGAGTGGGCAGCTACATCGCGTTGGCCGGGTTGTGGGGATCGGCTGTCAGCGGCGCGTCGATGAACCCGGCGCGCTCTCTCGGACCGGCCCTGGTGCTCAACGACTGGACCGCGTGGTGGGCGTATCTGGTCGGCCCCACCGCGGGCGCTGTCATCGCCGTCGGTCTGGCCTATGTACTCCGGGGCCGTGGCGGTGGCCGGAGCGGGATGTCGGCCGCGCAGGGCACCCTGGGTGTGGAGTGGCGGACCGGGACGCAGCCGCGCGCCGATGCGCAGGATCCCGGGTCAGGCGGTCACTGACCGTCGTCGTCGGGCGGGCGCCTCCTGCCCCGGCCGGGCTGGACGGCGTTCACGATCTTGGCCACGGCCGTCACCAGGAACAACTGGCCGATCACCATCTCGCCGACGGCGAGGCTCTGGCCCGGGTTTCTCGCCGGCACCAGGTTGCCGTAGCCCGTTGTGGTCAGCGTCGTGAACGAGAAGAACAGATCCTGGGAGATGTTGCCCTCCCCTTGGGCACCGAAGAACGAACCGTCCTGCAGGACCCCCAAGGCCCGGTAGGAGAACGCGAACGCCATCCCGAGCATCAGGTAGGCGGCGATCGCGCCCAGCAAGGTCTCGAAGTCCACGGTCGGGCGCAGCACCAGGTGCCGGACGATCACGCCGGGCGCGATCAGGTACAGCACGCCGCAGGTCACCGCGATGAGACCGCTGCCGGACGGCCTGTCAGGGACGAACAGATGCAGGACCGCGACGCCGGTCGAGGCGAGCAGGACCGCGCTGGCGACAACGCGGAGACGGCGCCGGGCCTGCGAGGCCTGGAGCGTCGTCCAGATGGTCGCGATCTGCACGAACAGCACCAGCGACAATGCCCATGACGCCGTGAGCGTCGCCGAGACGGTGTAGGTGACCAGAATGAGCACCAGCACCAGGCCGTAACTGTCGGGCGAGCCGAAGACGTCGCGGAGCGGTCTGGTGCGACGTCGTGGTCGCCGCACCTGGTGGTCGGGGCTGTCCGCCATCACACTCAGCACTCAGACAGTACTCAGACGCCTTCGACCGCCTGGATCCGCCCGGATCGAACCGCCGCGGCGAAAGCCTGGTAATCCTGCTCGTTCTGGTCGGCGTAGCTCTGGGAGAAATCGGCGATCGACTGCTCGAACTCGTCACGCTTGCCCAGATAGGCATGCAGCGCGACCGGATCGCCCGAGCGGGCGTGCGCCCTGGCCAGCGTCCACCCGCAGACCCGGGCGTACAGGGTGAGACCGGTCGGGATCATCGCCTCGACATCGGCCGAGCCCTTCATGTCGCGCAGTTGCCGCCAGTAGAAGTGCCGTTCGACGTCGAGACCCTTCGTCCACCCGAGGAAGATGTCGCTGGCGGCCTGCATCATCCGCTGGCCGTGGACCACCCGCTCGCCGTGCTGCTTGTACCGGCTCCGCGGCAGATGGTCCTCCAGGACGGACCTCGTGGCCTCCTTGACCTGCAGGAACAGCGGATCACCCTGGTCGCGGCCCTGCAGCAGACCGATGAACGCCCGGGTCCCGACGCTCCCGACCCCGACCACCTTGCGGGCGACGTCGACCAACTCGAACCGCTCCAGCAGTTGGCGCTGGTCGTCGCGCAGCGTGCCACGGTAGGCACGGAACTGCTCGTGGAGTGCCTGCTCGACCTCGTCGCCGGACAGGCCGTAGGTGCTCTGCAGCTCCCGCATCGGGACCACGATCGGCGGCCGGCTGACGATTCGGTACCGTCCGTCGACCAGCTCGCCGAGCTTCGACAACGCCTGCAGACTGTCCCGCGAGTGGGCCTTCTCGAGCGCTTTCACGCCCGTGGCCTCGGCCCGCTCGGCCACTTTCGCCCGCTTCGGGTGCTTGCCGGCCTTGGCCGCGGCCTTGCGCATCGCGGCCATCAGGTCCTGCTCGTCCATCCGCGCGTACCAGATGTCCAGCGTGCCCATCTGCGCGAAGTCGGCCATCGCCTTCCGGTACGACGCCGCCGACATCAGCGTCACCGCGTGGGCGTCCGCGGCGCTGAAGCCGTTGTTGTGCGCCGCGATGGTGAAACTGGCCGCCATCCGCTTGACGTCGTACTCGAACGGCCCGGGCAGGGTCTCGTCGAAGTCGTTCAGATCGAACAGCAGACGACGTTCGGGCGAGGCGAACGCCCCGAAGTTCGACAGGTGGGCGTCGCCGCACAGCTGGACGTCGAGACCGGCCGTCGGCGTGCCGTCCAGGTCGGCGGCCATGATCTTGGCCGCGCCGCGATAGAAGGTGAACGGCGACGCCAGCATCCGCCCGTGCCGGACCGGGACCAGGTCGGGCTCGCGGGTCGTGTTCTGCTCCTCCAGCAGACCGACCGGGTCTGGCCGGTCAGCGGCCGGCTTCCAGGCGCTGTGGCTGGAGCGTGGCACCAGCTCTCGCGCCGCCTTGCCCCGGGCCCGGCGTTCTTCGATGTTCGGGTGCGAAACGCTCCTTCTTGGTGTCACCTGAGTCACCCTCCCCTGGTGTCCTCCCTCGCTCTTCGATGACACCTGAGACCGTTCGCCGGGGAATCACCCCGGCCGGATGACCGCACCGGCCGGGCCACAGGGCCCGGCCGGCACAGCTGCGGCTTATTCCGCCTTCTTATCCTCGGGCTTCGCGTCGACGCCGGCTTCCTTGCGCTGCTCCGGCGTGATCGGCGCCGGCGCCGCGGTCAGCGGGTCGAACCCGCCACCGGACTTCGGGAACGCGATCACGTCGCGGATCGACTCGCTGCCGGCCAGCAGCGCGGTGATCCGGTCCCAGCCGAACGCGATCCCGCCGTGCGGCGGCGCGCCGAACTTGAACGCGTCGAGCAGGAACCCGAACTTCTCGGTCGCCTCCTCGTCGCTGAGGCCCATCACCTTGAAGACGCGCTTCTGCACGTCCTCGCGGTGGATACGGATCGAGCCGCCGCCGATCTCGTTGCCGTTGCAGACGATGTCGTACGCGTAGGCCAGCGCCGAGCCCGGGTCGGTGTCGAACGTCGCCAGCGAGTCCGGCTTCGGCGACGTGAACGCGTGGTGCACGGCGGTCCACGCACCGGAGCCGACCGCGACGTCACCGGCCGCCGTCGCGTCGTCGGCCGGCTCGAACAGCGGCGCGTCCACGACCCAGACGAACGACCACGCCGACTCGTCGATCAGGCCGCCGCGACGGCCGATCTCCAGCCGGGCCGCGCCGAGCAGCGCCCGGGACGTCTTGATCGGGCCCGCGGCGAAGAAGATGCAGTCGCCCGGCTTCGCACCCACGTGGTCGGCGATGCCGGCGCGCTCCTCCTCGGACAGGTTCTTCGCGACCGGCCCGCCGAGCTCACCGTCCTGCCCGACGAGCACGTACGCCAGGCCGCGGGCGCCGCGCTGCTTGGCCCACTCCTGCCACGCGTCGAGCTGCTTGCGCGGCTGGTCGGCGCCGCCCGGCATCACAACCGCGCCGACGTACGGCGCCTGGAAGACCCGGAACGGCGTGTTCTTGAAGTACTCGGTGCACTCGACGAGCTCGAGGCCCATCCGCAGGTCCGGCTTGTCGGAGCCGAACCGCGCCATCGCCTCGCCGTACGTCATCCGCGGGATCGGCGTCTGCACGTCGTACCCGACGAGCTTCCACAGCGCGGTGAGGATCTGTTCGGACAGCGCGATGACGTCGTCCTGGTCGACGAAGCTCATCTCGATGTCGAGCTGGGTGAACTCGGGCTGCCGGTCGGCGCGGAAGTCCTCGTCGCGGTAGCAGCGGGCGATCTGGTAGTACCGCTCCATACCGGCCACCATCAGCAGCTGCTTGAACAGCTGCGGCGACTGCGGCAGCGCATACCAGCTGCCCGGCTGCAGGCGGGCAGGCACCACGAAGTCGCGGGCGCCCTCCGGCGTCGACCGGGTCAGCGTCGGCGTCTCGATCTCGACGAAGTCGTGCGCGGCCAGCACGTCGCGGGCGGCCTTGTTCACCTGGCTGCGCAGACGCAGTGCGGTGCCCGGGCCCTGCCGGCGCAGGTCGAGGTAGCGGTACTTGAGCCGGATCTCCTCGTTCACCGGCGTCGCGTGGTGCTCCTCGACCGGGAACGGCAGCGGGGCCGCCTCGTTCAGCACCTCGACCTCGGTCGCGATCACCTCGATCTCGCCGGTCGGCAGGTTCGGGTTCGCGTTGCCCTCGGGGCGCGGCGACACCTCGCCGACGATCTTCAGGCAGTACTCCGACCGCAGGCCGTGCGCGGCCTCCTCGTCGCGGATCACGACCTGGACCGTGCCGGACGAGTCGCGCAGGTCGATGAACGCCACGCCGCCGTGATCGCGTCGCCGCGCCACCCAGCCCGCCAGAATCACCGTCTGCCCGGCGTGCTCGGCACGCAACGAGCCTGCGGAATGGGTACGGATCACGAGTTCTCCTTGTGCGTGTTGATGCTTGGTCGTAGGTCCTGTGCCGGCGGAGTCCAGGTCGCGGCGTCGGCCGGCACCTGCGCACCGCTGCGGATGTCCTTCACCTCAGGACCGTTCTCGGTGCTGAACCAGACGAACGGGATCCCCCGCCGATCCGCGAACTTGATCTGCTTGCCGAACTTGGCCGCGGCCGGCGCCACCTCGACCGCGATCCCCCGGGCCCGCAGAGCGATGGCGGTCCGCATGGCCTCGGCCCGGTCCTCCTCGGAGTTCAGCGCGATCAGCACAGCGGTCGGCGTCCGGCGGCTGGCCGTCAGCAAACCCTTGCTGATCAACCGGTGCACGAGCCGCGACACCCCGATCGAGATCCCGACCCCGGGGTACGTCGTTTTGCCGTCCGAGGCGAGCGAGTCGTACCGCCCGCCGGAGCAGATCGACCCGTACCCCTCGTCGCCGATCAGCTGGGTCTCGTAGACGGTGCCGGTGTAGTAGTCCAGCCCGCGCGCGATCTTCAGGTCCGCGACCAGCAGCCCCGGCGCGTGCTCGTTGGCGGCGTTCATGATCTGCGACAGCCGCTCGAGTCCCTCGTCGAGGATCTCGTGCTGCACCCCGAGCGCCCGCACCTGGTCCGCGAACGACGCGTCCGTCGACGAGATCTCCGCGAGCCGCAGGACCTGCTTGGCGGTCTCGGCGGACAGGCCCGCGGCGGTCAGCAGCTCGGTCACCTTGTCCGGGCCGATCTTGTCCAGCTTGTCGACGATCCGGAGCGTGCCGGTGATGTCGTCGATGCCGAGGCCGCGGTAGAAGCCCTCCGGGATCTGCCGGGTGTTCACCTGGATCCGGAACGGCGGGATCGGGAGCTTCCGGAACGCGTCCGCGATCACCAGCGGCAGCTCGACCTCGTAGTGGAACGGCAGCTCGCCGCTGTCGATGATGTCGATGTCCGCCTGGGTGAACTCGCGGTACCGGCCCTCCTGCGGGCGCTCGCCGCGCCACACCTTCTGGATCTGGTAGCGCCGGAACGGGAACACCAGCTTGCCGCTGTGCTCCAGGACGTAGCGGGCGAACGGCACGGTCAGGTCGAAGTGCAGCCCGAGGGCCGCGTCCTCGTCGGCGCCGGCCGCGAGCCGCCGGACGCCGTAGATCTCCTTGTCCGCGTCCTCGCCCTGGTTGGACAGCCGCTCGACCGGCTCGACCGCGCGGGTCTCGATCGACGCGAATCCGTGCAGCTCGAACGTCTCCCGGATCACGTCGAGGAACTCCTGCTCGACGATCCGGTCCTGCGGAAGGAATTCGGGGAACCCGCTCAGAGGGGTCACCTTGCTCATGGTTAGGGAATCTCCAGGTCCTGCAAGTAGGGGTTGGTCGCCTTCTCCCGGCCGATCGTGGTCTGGCCACCATGACCCGGCAGGACGACGATCTCGTCGCGCATCGGCAGGATCTTGGTGGCCAACGTATGCAGCATCGCCGGATGGTCGCCCCCAGGCAGATCCGTCCGGCCGATCGACCCGGCGAACAACACGTCACCGGAGAACAGCACCGCGGGCACGTCCTCCGGCCCGTCGTACGGCGTGGTGAACGTGACCGACCCGCGGGTGTGACCCGGGGTGTGGTCGACGGTGAGGTCCAGGCCCGCGAGCTCCAGGGACTGCCCGTCCTTCAGCTCGGCGACGTCGTCCGGCTCGGCGAACGCGTGGTTGCCGCCGAGCAGCATCCGCGCGGTCTCCGGGCTGATCCCGGCCATCGGGTCGGCCAGCAGGTGCCGGTCGTCGGGGTGGATCCAGGCGGTCGCGTCGTACGTCCCGCAGACCGGGAGGACCGAGAACATGTGGTCGATGTGACCGTGCGTGAGCAGCACCGCGACCGGCTTGAGCTTGTTCTCCCGGACCACCTGCTCGACGCCCGGGGCGGCGTCCATGCCCGGGTCGATCACGAGGCACTCCGCGCCCTGGCCGGTGGCGACGACGTAGCAGTTCGTACCCCACGACCCCGCGGGGAACCCGGCGATGAGCACGACTGACCTTCCTGGACCTGAGATCGGGACCCACCAAGGCTACCGGTCGGCAATCGCCGAGATCGAACCGGATTGTGACGCAACACCGTTGCGCCTGAGCTGGGAGTTTGTGATTGTTCAGGGATAAGCGTCGAGAAGGCAGCTCGACGCGCCCAGGCGGGCCCTGTTCGCACGGTTGGACCGGGGACTGACCAGAATGGGCACGAGCGCAGTGCATACCGCCGGAAGGGGCGAGTTGTGGCCGGAGAGAACTGGGGCCGGGTAGCCGAGGACGGAACGGTCTTCGTACGGACGAAGGACGGTGAACGGGCGGTCGGCCAGTGGCCGGACGCGAACCCCGAGGAGGCGCTCGCCTTCTACACCCGCCGGTACGACGCGCTGGCGTTCGAGGTGGAGCTGCTGGAGCAGCGCGTCCAGGCGGGCACAGTGTCCCCCGACGACGCCCGCGCCGCGGTCAAGAAGGTGACCGGCGCGATCGAGGACGCCCAGGCGGTCGGCGACCTGGACGGCCTGCAGACGCGGCTCGAGGCGCTCACCCCGCTGGTCGCGCAGCAGCGCGAGCGGCGCAAGGCCGAGCGGGCCGCGAAGGTCGAGGAAGCACGCTCCGCGAAGACCAAGATCGCCACCGAGGCCGAGACCATCGCGGCCGGCACCGACTGGCGGCACGGCGTGACGCGGCTGCGCGAGCTGCTCGACGAGTGGAAGGCCCTCCCCCGGCTCGACAAGTCGTCGGACGACGAGCTGTGGCACCGCTTCTCCTCCGCGCGCACGACGTACACCCGGCACCGCAAGCAGCACTTCGCCGAGCTGTCCTCCAAGCGCGAGGAGGCCGCCGTGGTGAAGGACCGGCTCGCCGCCGAGGCCGAGACGCTGGCCACGTCGACCGAGTGGGGCCCGACGTCCGGGCGGTTCCGGGACCTGATGCGGCAGTGGAAGGCCGCCGGGCCGGCGCCGCGCGAGGTGGACGACAAGCTGTGGGCCCGGTTCCGGGCCGCGCAGGACCAGTTCTTCGGCGCGCGGGACGCCGTCCAGGCCGAGGAGAACGCCGAGCAGGTGGAGAACCTGCGGGCCAAGGAAGCGCTGCTGACCGAGATCGAGACCATCCTCCCGGTCGAGGACGCGCGGGTCGCCCGCGAGCAGCTCCGCGACTACCTGGACCGCTGGGACCAGATCGGCAAGGTGCCGCGCGACTCGATGCGCGCCGTCGACGGGCGCCTGCGGGCCGTCGAGCAGGCCGTGAAGGCGGCCGAGGACGAGGTCTGGAACCGCTCCAACCCGGAGGCACGCGCCCGCGCCGAGGCGACCGTCAAGCAACTCCAGTCGCTGATCGCGGACCTGGAGAAGCAGGCCGCCAAGTTCGAGTCCCAGGGCAACACCCGCAAGGCCACCGAAGCCCGCGAGGCCATCGCCGCCCGCCGCGAATGGCTGACCCAGGCCCAGAACGCCCTCACCGACTTCAGCTGAGCAACCAAACCCACGCAGCCGTCACGGGCAGGTGTGGGTGATGGATCTGGCGGTGGTGGCCTCGGTGGTGGTGATCGGGAGGGTGTACTTCGCGGCCACCCGGAGGTACTCGAGGACGTAGGTGCACCGGTAGGTGCGGTTGAGGGGGAGCCACTCCCCTGGGCCTTCGTCGCTCTTGGAGGCGTTGGAGGAGCCGTCCACCACAAGGAGGTTGGCGGACTCGTCGTTGGCGAAGTCGACTCGGCGTTGGGTGGGCCAGGTGGACGCGCCCATGTCCCAGGCGCGGGCCAGTGGGTAGATGTGGTCGATCTGGAGCTTGGACGCGTCGGCCTTGCGGAACTCGATGCGGCGGCCGGTGTACGGGTCGGACGTCAGGACCCCGGCGGTGACCACGCACTTGGTGTGGCCGCGATACTGAACGGCCGTCAGGCGTGCGGCCAGCATGTCGTTGCGGGTGTCGCAGCCGTTGTGGCCCCCGACGCCGGCGTGGTTGTCCGACCAGGTCTGGCCGAACCGGTCGCGTTGGTAGCCAGGGACCTTCGGGCGGTTCGGCACGACTCGTACCTTGGCCAGCTCGGCGGTGATCAACTTCGCCGTACCGGTGGCGGGCGGGGCCGGTGTCGATTCGGTGCCTTCCACCGGGAGCGTGCAAGCGGTCAGAAACAGAACTGCCAGGGCGGCGAGCAGCGGGCGCATCAGGCGACCTTAGGGCAAGGCTGTGGACAACGTCCGGCAGGATCGCGGGGTTTCGGCGATCCTGTCCGGATGCTCCCTGCCGACTTCCCGTACTACTTCTGCGGACTGCCCTTCCGGCCTTACCAGGTAGGGCGGAAGCTCAAGTGGTTGCTCGGTCTTGGTGACATCCGCCCAGTGCTGAAGGGCGTGTACGTCGACCACCGCGTGCCGGACTCGCAGCAGCTGCGGGCGGACGCGCTGCGGCTGCTGACGCCTCCGGAGGCGGTCGTGTGCGGCGCGGCCGCGGCCTGGCTGCACGGCATCGACACGACCGCGCTCGGGCCTGCCGAGCTCGTGGAAGCCCAGTGGACGCGCACGGCCGACGACACCGTCGAGGTGCACGGCCTGCAAGTCCTGAGCCCGATCGCGAGCGCGGTCGAGCTCGCGATGCGACTCCCGAGACCTTTCGCGCTGTCGGCCGTCGACGCGTTCCTCCGCACCGGGAAGGCCGACCTCTGGGCCCTCCGCGCGGCCTCCGCCGAGTGCGAACGGCACGCGGGCTACCGGCAGGGCCAGGAGGTCCTGCGCTGGGCCGACCGGCGGGCGGCGTCTCCGGGCGAATCCTGGCTGCGGCTCCGGTTGATCGACGCCGGCTTCGGCCGGCCGGAGCTGCAGGTGCCGGTCAACGGACCGCGGCGCACCTATCGGCTCGACCTCGGGTATCCGGATCGGCCGGTGGACGGGCGACGGCTCGGACTGGAGTACGACAGCGACGCCTGGCACTCGTCGACCAAGCAACAGCTGAAGGACGAAACCCGCCGCGCCGAGCTCGAAGGTCTCGGCTGGCATGTCATCTCATTGCGGCGCACCGACCTGTGGGGCTCGTACCCAGCCCTGGAACTCGCCGTCGGCGGCTTCCTCTGCCAGGAACCGCGCCTACCGCGGCGGTGGTGAGACGCGACGACCTCGGCGGGTACGAGCGGACTGGGATAAAGTCGCAGCGGTCCGAGGGTGGGGTGGAGGGGTGTCGCCGTACGGGCGAGGCCTGGAGGGGGTTGTGGATATGACTGAAGAGGTGCCTCAAGAGGTCCAGGTTCGACGCTTGGGCAAGGAGGGGGCGGAGCTCGCCGTCTTCGAGTTCCAGGGCAAGCTGCGAGAGTTGATGATCTCCAGCCTCCGTGAGGGCTATCTGGCCACCGGGAACTATGTCCCGGACGCGAGGGCCGTCTCTCCGCAAGGTGCGCTGTCGCTGGCTGTCGCAGGCGCGGCGACGGGTGCGACCGCGCTGTCGGCAGCGTTCTCGTCGACGCTCTTCATGGCGACCGCGAACCCCGCCACGCTGATGACCGTCGGCAACGGCGTCGGCAGCGCCGTGATGGGAGCCGGTGGGATCGTGGGACAGGCGCCGTTCATCGCCGTGGCGAGCTCACTTCCGGTCGTGGCGCCGATCCTCGCGGTTCTGGCGCTCAACACGGCAGTGATGATGCAGCAGTTCAAGCAGGTCGATCGCAAGCTCGACACCATCAAGAGCGCGTTGGACAAGGCGATCGCCCGGAGCGAGGCGACGCACGCGGGCGAACTGCTCGCCGCCTCCAGGACCGTCGACGACGTCTACCGGCAGTACAGCCTCGAAGGCTCCTTCTCGAACGACATGCTCGTGCGCCTCGCGCTCGCGGAACGCGACGTGCGAGCTTTGTCCGCCAGATTCCGACGCCTTGTCGAAGCGCGCAGTGCGACGAACATCGACGACCTCAAAGAGGTTCAGCAGGCGAACTACGACGCCCACAGCGCGATGCTCGCCTCGTTCGTGGAGCTCCGGGTCTCCTACCTCCGGGTCTGTGTCGACATGCAGGAGAACCCGAAATCGGTCACCTCGTCGATGGAACACCTGAAGGCGGTCATCGACGACGGCATCGTGTTCTGGCAGCAGTTGCAGGACCGCTCACGAGGGCTCAAGGACGAGATCGGTCAGCGCGAGGCGAAGCTCCAGGACATGAACTGGGCGACACGTAACCTCCCCGGCGGCGAGGGCGCCACGCTCGAGAAAGAGCTCGCGAAGCTCAAGGACGCTTTCACGGCGACGATGGAGAGCGAGCGGCAGATCATGAGCGAGTTCCATTCGCTCATCGAGTCCGCCCGAGCGACTCGGAAGGCCCTCGAGACGTCGGGCCCGACGAACGGCGCCACCTCGCCGACCCTCGTCTACTGGAAGGACGAGGCAGGCGAGCATTCGTTCGTGACGGAGCAGAACCTGATCTCCTGATCGGCGCGTGCTCCCAGCCACCCGGTTCACCGATGGTTGGTGAACCGGGTGGTGTGGAACCCGCGCGCCCCGGCGGGGACATGGTGCCCGGGCGGCGACCAGTCCGGGGCGGCGGGATCGGCCCAGGTACCGACGGTCAGTCGTTGTACCGGCGGCGGGCCAGCAGGAGGAGAACCAGGGCGAGGATGCCGGTCGCCGCGGCGATCGCGGCGACGTGGTGGTTCGTGGACCAGGCAGTGGTTGCGGCGGTGGCTGAGGCGGTGTTTGAGGCGGTGGTGTCGTAGCCGCCGGCCATGCCGGACTCGTTGTACTGGGTGCCGGGGAGCTTGTCGGCGTAGCGGTGGGCAACCAGTTCTTGGTAGGCCGTGATCGTGATCGGCTTGGCGCCGATCGACTTGACGGCCGACTGGTTCAGCGGCCGTACCTGGGTTCCGGCAACGGCGTACCAGGCGCCGATCTGGGGTTCGGTGAACACGAGGGCACCGGCTGCGGCCGACACCATGCGGGCCTCAGTGTTGCCGGAGGCCACGTTGACGGCGTGCCAGGCGCCCTGGTCGTCCGGGGCGGTGAAGACGGTCAGCGTCCGGCCGCCTTGTGCAGCGCTGGTTGCCGCGTACCAGAAGGTTGCCACGGGCGCCGACGCGTCGCGGACGAAGGCCGGGTTGAGCGCGTAGATCGGGTGCGTGTCCCGCGCGACGCTCGCCGCGGCCTTCGCCGTACCACCGGCCTTCCCCAGCAGGCTGAGCGCGTCCGACGACCTGGCGGCATCAGTTGCCTTGGACAGCTCGCTCGGCGACACCGGCTGCGGACCCGCCGCGCCGGCCGGGCCGGAGGCCGCGAACGAGAACGCGAGACCGGCCGCAAGGACGGCGGCGCAGCGGAGCAGGAGGTTCTTCGGGCGTCGCATGTCAGGCTCCGATCCGGTACAGGGAGTGCGTCCAGGTGAACTGCGAGTTGGACCGGTACCAGTTGTAGGTCGAGTAGTTGTACCGCGGGTCGTCCGGCCACGGGTTGTAGTACTCGATCGTCGAGTCGGAGGCGTCGTACCCGATGATGTCCATCATGTGGCCGCCGCCCGACGTCCAGCCGATCCGCGTCATCACCGGGCGGCCGGCCGCGATCTCGGTGACGAGCGTGCTGAAGCTGAGCGTGGACGAGACGTAGCTGCCGGCGCTGATCCCGATCGTGCGGAACGCGCGCTGGTCGTTCGCGAGCGTCGCCTGGTTGTTCGGGCAGGTCGCGTTCACGGCGTACCCGAAAGCCAGGTTGCAGAACTGGTTCTGCGAGTAGGAGCGTCCGTAGAACGCGGCGATGCTGTTGCCGCTCGCGGCCCAGCACCAGTTCGACTTCTGCTGGGCCTGGCCGGTGACGTTCAGGTAGTAGCTGCCGGGGGCGGCCGAGGCCGGCGGGGCGAGCGGTGCCAGCGTCGCCAGGCCGAGGATCGTGGCCAGGAGCAACGACCAGGTGCGGCTGGGGCGGAGCCTGCGCATGAGTCCTCCTTCGAGAGGTACTGCGGGGTGGGCGGAGTCCATCGTCGAGACGTCACCACCGCGCGGCAAGGACTCGGGACGCGGGCCGGACGGCGGTGTGAACGGCAGCTCCGCGTGAACAGCGGGTGACGAGCCGGTGCCGGACCGTGCTGTGAATGTTTACACTTCCCCAAAGGAGCGTGGACATGATCGATTCCACTGTCCCGGTGGTCACGCCGGAAGCGCCGTTCGCGGACGCGCTGCGGCAGGCGATCGCCCGGCGCGGCCTGGCCCTGAACCGGATCCGGACCCATCTCGCCGACCGCGGGCTGAACGTCGGTGTCGCCACTCTGAGCACCTGGCAGAGCGGCCGGCGGGTGCCGCGCGAGGATTCGCTGGCGATCGTGACGGCGCTCGAGGACCTGCTGGAGGTGCCGCCCGGCTGGCTCACCATCCGGATCCCGCCGTCCCGGACCGATCCGTCGGCGACGCTACAGCCGTACGCCGTGGTCGACTACGCCGAGGCCCTCACCAGGCTGCTGGACCGGCTCCGCCGCGACGCCCACGGGCGGCTGCGCAACGTCACCGTTCTCGAGGAGGTCCGGCTCGGCCCGGATCGAAGCGCGCACCGGCGGCGCGTGACCCAGAGCGTGGTCGCCGTACAACCGGTGGACCGGCTCATCATCGCGCACCAGGGTGAGCCGGGCTGCGATGCCGAGCAGCTGACGCTCCGGGCGCTGAGTGGTTGCCGGACCGGCCGGATCGCGCGCTCCCCCGAGGCCGGCGCGCTGCTGGGCGAGCTGCTCCTCGACCGGGTTCTCGCGGTCGGTGACACAGCCGTCGTGCACTACGAGGTCGAGGACCGCTCCGGGCTGCCGGCGACCGAGTACCAGCGGTTCAGCGAGTGGGGCGGGATGCACTACGTGCTGGAGGTGCAGTTCGACCGCGCCGCGCTTCCGGTCCGCGTCCACGAGATCCGCCGCTGTCACACCTCCGGCCCGAATCTCGTCCACCGCGAGTTGATGCTCACCCCCGACGGCCGCGTCCACGTCCTCGAAGCGTCCGCCGACCCCGGCACGGTCGGCATCGAATGGGAGTGGGACTAGAACCTGAGACCGGAAGTGGTCCGCTGGGATCTGCTGCTGCAGGGCTCAGGTTGCCGGTTCCCGTCTCAGGTCGGCGGGCTCAGGCGCGGAAGCCGGCGTGGATGTGGTCGTGGTGGGTGCGGTCGGAGAAGTACGCCGGACCGGAGAGTTGGTACGGGCCGCCGACGTTGTAGGAGCCGAGCGCTTCGGTGGCGCGCATGTACGCCGTGACGAGTGAGCGGGGCGTGCCAGGGTCGACGACCGCGCGGCCGTCGATCTGCCAGGTGTCGAAGGCGCGGCCGCGCGGATGGTCGCTCGGGCGGTCGGTGCCGAACACGTTGATCGGGTGGCCGGAGCGGATGACGCTGACGCCGATCCGGTACGTCTGGGCGAGCTCGAGCATCGCGGCCAGCACACTCTGGTGGACCTGACCGGAGCGGATGTCCGCGGCGGAGGCGGGTGGTAGCGCGATCCGCGCGTTGTTCAGCACCTGTCGCGCAGCTGGCGACAGTTGCGTCGTCGCCTTTCCCGGCTGTGCGGGATGCATCGCGGTTACCCGCCAGGTCCCCCGCGTCTTGGTGAGCCGTACGTCGACGGTGGTGCCGCCGGTCACCACCCGGCTGTCCGCGAGTGTGAAGACGCGGCAGGGTACGAGGACGCTGGCGGTGTCGCTCAGGATCCCGCCGTACTGCGCGTCGATCACCTCCACCACACCGCGGGTGTCCCGCGGCCGCACCAACTCCACCACCGCCGCCACCGCCGCCCGCTTCGCCGCAGGCTCGATCTCTCCGGGACCAGGCGCCCAGGACCGCACCCTCGGCAGAACGATCTCACGCGGTGTCCCTGACGCCGGAGCGCCCGACGGGGCGCTGGACGACGGGGCGCTGGACGACGGGCCGCTCGACGTTGGGGTGCTCGACGGGGTGCTCGGCGTTGGGGCGCTGGGCGTGCCCGCCGACGAGCCGGTGCCTGACGGAACCGACGTACCACTCGCCTGCCCGCCGGACGACGCGCTGCAGCCGGCCAGCACCCCAACGCCGGCAAGCAACAACCCACGCCGCCCGAAACCGCTCATACCCGCAGTCTCCCCGCCCTCACAAACAGAGCCGGCAATCCGTGTAATCACCCAGGAACAACCCATGCCGGGGGCACCGCACGAACGCCGCATCCTCCGGAGCCGGATCCCACATCCGCGCCGGCTCGACCGGTCCCACTGGCGGCCGGTAGTCCCGCACCAGCCGCTCGTACTCCGCCAGATACACGTCGACGAACGGCGGCTCGTACGACAGCAGCTCCCACCCGAACCGCGTGCGCGCCAACTCGATCACCCGGAGCAGGAACGCCCGCTCGTCCGCCCACTCGGCCGACCACGGCAGCTCGTCCAGGTCGAAGCCGTCGTTGCCCGACCCGATGCGCGAATTGCACACCAGCAACGCGAACCCGCGCTCGAACCCGGTCCTGGCGAGCTCGCACGCGGCCGGCGCGAGCACGTCCAGGAAGACCGCGGCCGCGCCGTTCGACAGCCTCAGCCCCGGTCCACCGGCCGAACCGCCGAACCAGTCCCCCACGGCCTACTGCGTGACGCGGTAGACGTCGAAGACGCCCTCGACGGAGCGGACGGCCTTCAGGACGTGGCCTAGGTGGGTCGGGTCGCCCATCTCGAAGGTGAAGCGGGATTTGGCGATCCGGTCGCGGGTGGTGGTCAGCGCCGCGGACAGGATGTTCACGTGATAGTCCGACAGCACCCGGGTGATGTCCGACAGCAGCCGCGCCCGGTCCAGCGCCTCGACCTGGATCGCGACCAGGAAGACGGACTGGGCGGTCGGCGCCCACTCGACCTCGACGATCCGCTCGGGCTGGGTCTTCAGGTTCTCCACGTTCGCGCAGTCGGCGCGGTGCACCGAGACGCCCGCGCCGCGGGTGATCCAGCCGATGATCTCGTCGCCGGGCACCGGCGTACAGCACCGGGCCAGCTTCGACAGCACGTCGGTCGCGCCCTTGACGATGACACCGGCGTCGCCGCGTGCGGTCCGCTTCCGGCGCTCGCGGGACTGCGGCAGCCGCAGGCCCTCGGCCAGGTCCTCGGCCGCGCCCTCCTCACCGCCGTACGTCTCGATGAGGCGCCGGACGACGGCCTGCGCGCTCACGTGCTGCTCGCCGACGGCGGCGTACAGCCCGGTCACGTCCGGGTAGCGCAGCGAGTTCGCGACCGCGGTCAGGGTCTCGTGCGACAGCAGGCGCTGCAGCGGCAGACCCTCCTTGCGGAGCTGCTTCGCGATCGCATCCTTGCCGTGCTCGATCGCCTCGTCGCGGCGCTCCTTGGAGAACCAGTGCTTGATCTTGTTCCGCGCGCGCGGGCTCTTGACGAACGTCAGCCAGTCGCGCGACGGCCCCGCGCCCTGCGCCTTCGAGGTGAACACCTCGACGACGTCGCCGTTCTCCAGGGTGCTCTCCAGCGGCACCAGCCGCCCGTTGACCCGGGCGCCGATGCAGCGGTGCCCCACCTCGGTGTGCACGGCGTAGGCGAAGTCGACCGGGGACGACCCGGTCGGCAGCGACATCACGTCACCGCGCGGGGTGAAGACGTAGACCTCGGCGTTGTTGATCTCGAACCGCAGCGAGTCGAGGAACTCCGACGGGTCGGAGGTCTCCCGCTGCCAGTCGACCAGCTGCCGCACCCAGGGCATGTCGTTCGGCCCGCCGATGTCGGTGCTCGGCGCGGCCGGCGCGACGGAGGTCGGGTCCTCCTTGTACTTCCAGTGCGCGGCGATGCCGTACTCCGCGCGGCGGTGCATCGCGAACGACCGGATCTGCAGCTCCACCGGCTTGCCCTGCGGGCCGATCACCGTGGTGTGCAGCGACTGGTACATGTTGAACTTCGGCATCGCGATGTAGTCCTTGAACCGGCCGGGGACCGGGTTCCACCGCGCGTGCATGATGCCGAGCGCCGCGTAGCAGTCGCGGACCGACTCGACCAGGACCCGGATGCCGACCAGGTCGTAGATGTCGCCGAACTCGCGGCCGCGGACGATCATCTTCTGGTAGATCGAGTAGTAGTGCTTCGGCCGGCCGGTGACGGTGGCCTTCACCTTCGCCGAGCGCAGGTCCTCGTGCACCTGGTCGATCACGGTCGCCAGGTACTCGTCGCGGGACGGTGCGCGCTCGGCGACCAGGCGGACGATCTCGTCGTACACCTTCGGGTGCAGGGTCGAGAACGCCAGGTCCTCGAGCTCCCACTTGATCGTGTTCATACCGAGCCGGTGGGCCAGCGGGGCGTAGATCTCCAGCGTCTCGCGGGCGATCCGCTCCTGCTTCTCCTGGCGCAGCGAGCCGAGCGTGCGCATGTTGTGCAGCCGGTCGGACAGCTTGATCACCAGCACCCGGATGTCCTTGGACATCGCGACGACCATCTTGCGGATGGTCTCGGCCTGCGCCGACTCGCCGTAGCGCACCTTGTCCAGCTTGGTGACGCCGTCGACGAGCATGGCGATCTCTTCGCCGAAGTCGCGGGTCAGGTCCTCCACCGTGTACGGCGTGTCCTCGACGGTGTCGTGCAGCAGCGCGGCGCACAGCGTGGTCGCGGTCATGCCGAGCTCGGCGAGGATGGTGGCGACGGCGAGCGGATGCGTGATGTAGGCGTCGCCGCTCTTGCGCATCTGGCCGGTGTGGTACTTCTCCGCGGTCCGGTAGGCGCGCTCGATCATGCCGAGATCGGCTTTCGGGTGGGTCGCGCGCACCACCCGGAACAGCGGCTCGAGCATCGGCGCCCGGTTCGGGTGCCGGGTGCCGCCGAGGCGGGCGAGCCGGGCACGGACCCGGGCCGGCGCGATCCGCGGCGGCTGGGTCGCGGGCGGCTGGGGCACCGGCGCCGGGCGCACCGGTGACGGCGCGCGCGGAGGCTCCTGCGGTCCTGCGTTCGGTACCGCAGATGTCATCGCCGGGTCTTCGCCCACGTTGTGTCCCTCCGCCGACAGAGCACCAGTCTAGAGGCCCGCATCCAACCAGGCCGAACCGCCTGTGGACAACACGCCGAGTCAGCTCGCGGCGACGGAGAGTTTGCCCGAATTCAGACCGTGACGAGGGAGCTGACGGTCTCGCCCTCGAGGCGTTCGCGGCCCGGGAGGAAGGAGAGTTCGAGCAGGACCGTCGTCCCGAGGACCTCGGCGCCGCAGCGCCGGATCAGCCGCAGGCAGGCCTCGACGGTGCCGCCGGTGGCCAGGACGTCGTCGATGACGAGCACGCGGTCACCAGGAGCGAACGCGTCCTGGTGCACCTCGATCGTCGCCTCGCCGTACTCCAGCGCGTACGACTCCTCGTACGTCGCCGCCGGCAGCTTGCCCTTCTTCCGCACCGGCACGAACCCGGCGCCGAGCGCGAGCGCGACCGGCGCGGCCAAGATGAAGCCGCGGGCCTCGATCCCGACCACCTTGTCGACCATTGGAGTGCCGTCGTCGTCCTTGCCGGCCGCCGCCAGCGCCTCCACCACCTGGGTGAAGCCGGTGTGGTCGGCCAGCAGCGGGGTGATGTCCTTGAACACCACCCCCGCCTGCGGGTAGTCCGGGATGTCGCGAATGCCGTCGGTGAGAACCTGCTCGAGCGACCGCATCACTTGCCGCGCTTCGACCGCGGCTTGCGCGTCGGCTGCGGCCGGCCCGCCGCAGCTGCCTTCATCGGCCGCGACGAGGGCGTCGGGGCAGCACCGGTCGTCCGGTCCGCCTTCCGCGGCGTGTCCTGGACGGCGGAACGAGTAGCCCCGGCACCTGCCGGCACGGCCACCGGAGCGGCCGCGGCGGCAGCGGTCTGCGCCTTCTTCGCGGTGACGCGCTTCCGCAGCGCCTGCATCCCCGGCTCGCGCTCCTTGAAGACCGCGAGCAGCGACGGCGCGATGAAGATCGACGAGTACGCACCGACGGCGATACCGACGAACAGCGCCAGCGACAGGTCCTTGAGCGGGCCGGTGCCGAGCACCCACGTACCGACGACCAGGATCGCGCCCACCGGCAACAGCGCGGTGACCGTGGTGTTGATCGAGCGGACCACGGTCTGGTTGACGGCGAGGTTGGTCGCGTCCGAGTACGTGTAGCGGTTCGACCCGGTGATACCGCGGGTGTTCTCGCGGACCTTGTCGAACACCACGACCGTGTCGTACAGCGAGTAACCGAGGATGGTCAGAACGCCGATCACGGTCGCCGGGGTGACGTCGAAACCGATCAGCGCGTACAGGCCGACGGTGATCGTGACGTCGTGCACCAGCGCGATGATCGCGGCCAGCGACGCCTTGGGTTCGCGGAAATACACCCAGATCACGAAGAAGACCAGGCCGAGGAACACCGCCAGCGCCAGGATCGCCTTGTCGGCGATCTGCTTGCCCCAGGAGGCGCCGATCTGCTGCGAGGTGACCTGGTCGGCCGGGATACCGGCCTCCTTGGCGATCGCCGCGCGGACGACGCCGATGTCGTTCTGGCCCAGTGGCTTGGTCTGGACCCGGACCTTCTCGTTGTTGATCGTGGTGACGACCGGGTCGCCGAGGTCCTTGGCGTTGGTCGCCTTCACGGCGTCGCTGAAGTCCTGCACCGTGCTGTCGGTGACCTTGACCTTCGCCTCGTACTCGACGCCGCCCTTGAACTCGATCCCGAGCGCCAGGCCGCGGGTGAACAGGCCGGCCAGCGAGATGATGACCAGCACCGCCGAGAGGCTGAACCAGAACTTGCGGTGACCGACGAAGTCGTAGGAGACCTCGCCGCGGTGCAGCTTGGCACCGATCTGTCCGAGCTTCGACATCAGACCTCCCCTCCGACCGGCTTGCGCGTGGACGGCGTCTTCCGCGGCCGGGCCGTCGGTTTCGTCTGTCCGGGCAGTCGTTCGACGCCCAGATGTTCCGGATCGAGTCCGGACAGCTTGTGCCCGTGGCCGAAGAAGTCGGTCCGGGCGAGCAGCGTGACCAGCGGCTTGGTGAACAGGAAGACCACGACCAGGTCGATCAACGTGGTCAGGCCCAGCGTGAACGCGAAGCCGCGGACGCTGCCGATCGCCAGTACGTAGAGCACCAGCGCGGCGAGCAGCGAGATCGAGTCGGCCGCGATGATCGTGTGCTTGGCGCGGGCCCAGCCGGTCTCCACCGACGACCGCAGGCTGCGGCCCTCACGGACCTCGTCGCGGAGTCGTTCGAAGTAGATGATGAACGAGTCCGCGGTGATACCGACGGCCACGATCAGACCGGCGATACCGGCCAGCGTCAGTGTGAACCCGATCGCCTTGCCGAGCAGGATCACCAGCGATCCGGTGAGGACGGCGGCGGCGCCGAGCGACAGGACCACGACGATGCCGAGGCCACGGTAGTACAGGAAGCAGAACACGACGACGAGCGCGAGACCGGCGAGACCGGCCCAAATACCCGCGGAGAGCTGGTCGCCGCCGAGCTGCGGCGACACCGTCTCGACCGAGGAGATGTCGAACTTGACCGGCAGCGCGCCGTACTTCAGCACGTTCGCCAGGTCGCGGGCCTCGGCCTCGGTGAAGGTACCGGTGATCTGCGCCTGGCCGCCCGGGATCGGGTTCTCCACGCTCGGCGTCGAGATGGTCTCGCCGTCCAGCACGATCGCGAACAGGTTCTGGCCCTGGCCGCGCTTGGAGATCGCGGTGGTCGCCTTCAGGAACTTGTCGCCGCCCTCGCCGGTGAACTTCAGGTTCACCTGCCACTGCAGGCCGTTCTGCGGGATCCCGGCGGAGGCGTCCGACAGGTCGGTGCCCTTCATGATCGCCGGGCCGAGCAGGTACTTGTAGGTGCCCTGGCGGTCACAGGAGAAGATCGGCTTGTTCGGGTCGTCGACCTGCTTGTCGCCGCACTTGAACGTCGCGAACGCCGCCTGGGTGGCCGCGTCCGGCGTGTAGTTCAGCGGGTCGCCCCCGGCGGCCGGCGTCGACGGCGTCGCGCTCGGCTTGGCGGTCGGCGTCGCGCTGGCCTTGGGGGTAGGCGTCGGCGTGGCCTCACCGAGTGCGCTGCTCCAGGCCCGGCCCTTCGGCGAGCTGGGCGTGGTGCTCGGCTTGATCGTGGCGCTGGGCTTCGGCGTCGTGGTCGCCTTCGGCGTGGTGGTCGGCTTCGGCGTCGTCGACGGGGTGGTCGACGGCGTCGGCTGCGGCGCCGCGGCCTGCGCGTCGTACACCATCCGGAAGTACAGCAGGGCGGTCTGGCCGACCTGCGACACCAGGGATTCCTTCGTGGCGCCGGGGACAGCCACGTTGATGTGGTTCGCCCCGGAGGTGGTGATGTCGGACTCGGCGACACCCGCACCGTTGACCCGCTGGCCGATGATGTTCTTCGCCTCGTTCAGCTGCTCGGCGGTCACCTTGCCGCTGCCGTCGATCGTGCTGGCAGTCAGCGTGATGGTGGTGCCGCCCCGGAGGTCCAGCCCGAGCTTGGGCTTCCAGGTCTTGGTCAGCGCCATGATCCCGAACAGCAGAACCACGACCACCAGCAAGCCGATCAGGCTCCGCCCGGGGCGGGATGTCGAAGTCGTTGCCACGTCAGTTTCAACCTTTGTACTTCTGGGCGCGCCGCACCGTCTGGTGGACGCCGAACGCCGCGCCGCAGGCCGTTGTGGGGAAGGAGATCAGTTCTCGGTGTGCGTCGGCGGCAGCTTCGGCGCGTCCTGCACCTTGCCGTCGGCCTTCTCGCCGGCCTTGCCCGCGTCCGGTACGTCGACCTTCGCAGCGTCGTCGGCCTCGTCGGTGACGACCGTCGTGGCGGCCGGGGCCTCGTCGGCAGCCACAGGCGCCTCGACCTCGTCGGTGGCGGCGTCCTCGTCCGGGATCACCCGGCCGATCGCGGCCTTGACCACCTGGACCAGCACACCTTCGGAGATCTCCAGCGTCACGTAGTCGTCGTCCGTCTCCTCGACGATGCCGACCAGGCCGCTGGTGGTGATCACCTTGGTGCCGGGCGAGAGCGCAGCGACCGTGTCGGCCTGACGCTGACGCTGTTTCTTCTGCGACCGGCTCATGAACCAGATCATTCCGACGATCAGGATCAGCGGCAGCAGCAGCGTGATGCCACCGCCCCCGGAGGAGGCCATCGGTACGGCGAGGAGTTGCATCGGGTCTCAGAATCCTTCGTCGGGTCGGTTGTCGGAGTGCCCTGCACGAACGCGCAGGTCGGAGCGGACGGCCTGGAGGTCAGGCCACCGGGGAGTCTAACCCTGAGCGTCAACAACTACCTCATGACACCGGGTCACGTTTGAGTTACTCACCACGTCCACGTCACGCAGTGTCTACGTTCCGGCGCCGGTCGGTGTTCCCCGGACTCCGCTCTTGTTCAGTTAGAGCCGAACTCCTCAGTCCTCGTCGGTGTCGAAGAGCGTGTCCGCGAACGTCGCGCCCTTCGGTACCTTCAGCCCGATGTGCCGCCAGGCCGCGGGCGTGGCGACGCGACCGCGCGGCGTACGGGCCAGATAGCCCGACCGGACCAAAAAAGGTTCCGCTACTTCCTCCACGGTCTCACGTTCCTCGCCGACCGCAACCGCGAGCGTGGAAAGACCCACCGGCCCGCCGCCGAACCGGCGGCACAACGCGTCCAGAACCGAACGGTCCAGCCGGTCCAGGCCCATCTTGTCCACCTCGTACAGATCCAGGGCCGCCTTGGACAGCGCGAGCGTGATGATGCCGTCCGCCCGGACCTCGGCGAAGTCGCGGACCCGGCGCAGCAGCCGGTTCGCGATCCGCGGCGTCCCCCGGGACCGGGACGCGATCTCGGTCGCGCCCTCGGGCGTGATGTCGACCTCCAGCAGCGCGGCCGACCGGTTCACGATCTTCTCCAGCTCGGCCGCCTCGTAGAACTCCAGGTGACCGGTGAACCCGAACCGGTCACGTAGCGGTCCCGGCAGCAGACCGGCCCGGGTGGTCGCGCCGACGAGGGTGAACGGCGGGATCTCGAGCGGGATCGCGGTGGCGCCCGGGCCCTTGCCGACGATCACGTCGACCCGGAAGTCCTCCATCGCCATGTAGAGCAGCTCTTCGGCGGGCCGGGACATCCGGTGGATCTCGTCCAGGAACAGGACTTCGCCCTCGCTCAGCCCGGACAGGATCGCGGCCAGGTCGCCGGCGTGCTGGATCGCCGGACCGCTCGTCACCCGCAGCGGCGCGGACATCTCGCTGGCGATGATCATCGCCAGCGTGGTCTTGCCCAGCCCGGGCGGACCGGACAGCAGCACGTGGTCCGGCGCGCGGTTGCGGCCGCGGGCCGCGTGCAGCACCAGCTCGAGCTGCTCGCTGACCCTCCGTTGCCCGCCGAACTCGGCGAGCGTGCGCGGCCGGAGCGCGGACTCGATCTTGCGCTCCTCGAGATCCACCGCGTCCGCGGAGACCAGCGGCCGGACGTTGTCTTCCATCTCTTAAGCCTTGGAGAGCACGCGCAACGCGGCACGCAGCAGGTCGGGAACGGACGGGTTCGGGTTGTCGGCGGCGAGCGGCGACACGGCGGTGACGGCGTCCTCGGCGTCGCGGGCGGACCAGCCGAGACCGACCAGGCCGGCGTGCACCTGGTCGCGCCACGCCTCCTGCGCCTGCAGCGGCCGGCCGGTGACCGTCTTGGACGGCGCGCCGATCTTGTCCTTCAGCTCCAGCACGATCCGCTGGGCGCCTTTCTTGCCGATGCCCGGAACCTTCACCAGGACGGCGAGATCCTCGGTGGCGACTGCCTGCCGCAGCTGGTCGGGGCTCAGCACCGCGAGCGCCGCCTGGGCGAGCTTCGGCCCGACCCCGGACGCGGTTTGCAGCAGCTCGAAGGTGGTCTTCGCATCGTCGTCCGCGAACCCGTACAGCGTCAGCGAGTCCTCACGGACCACCATCGACGTGGAGATCCGGGCCTCCTGCCCCGGTCGCAACCCGGCCAGCGTGCCCGGGTCGCAGTACACGAGCAGGCCCACTCCCCCGACCTCGACGACGGCACTGTCCACTCCGATGGCCGCCACCGGGCCCCGTACAAAGGCGATCATCGCCAGCCTCCAAGCCTGCTCACGTCGCGATCACTGCTTGATCACCGCTTGCCCTGCTGAGCGGCCACCGCGGCCCGCAGCCGCGCCACCTGCAGCCGCGACTGCGCCTGCGCCGCGGCCTCGAGGTTGACCCGGCTCGCGGCCGCCTGCTGCAACTTGCTCGCCACGCCGCCGCGCCACACCTGGCAGATCGCCAGCGCGAGCGCGTCGGCGGCGTCCGCGGGCGTCGGACGCTCGCTGAGCTTGAGGATCCGGGTGACCATCGTGGTCACCTGCTCCTTGTCCGCGCGGCCGGATCCGGTGACCGCGGCCTTCACCTCGCTCGGCGTGTGCAGCGCGACCGGCAGCCCGCGGCGCGCCGCGACCACCATCGCGATCCCCGACGCCTGCGCCGTCCCCATCACCGTCCGGACGTTGTGCTGGGCGAACACCCGCTCGACCGCGACCGCGTCCGGCTGGTGCCGGGCGATCCACTCGTCGAGCTCCTCCTCGATCCGCACGAGCCGCTTGGCCACGTCCAGGTCGGCCGGCGTCCGGATCACCCCGACGGCGACCAGCGCCGGCGGCTTCCCCGGCGTCCCCTCGACGACGCCGAGGCCGCACCGGGTCAGTCCCGGGTCGACGCCGAGCACCCGCATGGACCACCTCCGAACGTTTGTTCGACAACCCTAGACGGAGGCGACGGGCCTTTGGAAATCGGCGCGCCGAGGCTCAGAAGTCGTCGAGCATGTACGGCGCGGGTCCGCCGAAGGCCGCGTCGAACGCCGCGTCGGCGGGCGCCGCTCCCCCGGCAGCCAGGCCGGCTCCGCGGAGTGTCGCCAGCGGCATACCGGCGTACAGCGCGGCCAGCCCGCGGGGGCCGAGTCGCAGCGCGTCGCTCGACGGCTCGGCGGCGGTGAGCCGGGCCGATCCGTTGCCGACCGAGAGGTGCCAGTCGCCGGTGTTGGCGGGCAACTCGGGGTCGTCGATCCGCAGATCCGCCTCGAGTACGACGCCGTCCGGGAATCCTCGTCCCGCGAGGGCCGCCGGAGCGTCGACGAGCCGGAGCATCCAGCGGTTCTGCCAAGACTTGCCGGTGGCCTCGTGCTCGGCCATCAGATGGATCGCGTCGAAGGGCGGGCAGCACGCCTCCACGGTCTTCGCGATCGACGCACCCGAGCCGACGGTCGCCCAGAGCGCGCGAGCGGTCTCCTCCGATCCGGCGATGAGCTCATCGACGGCGAGCTCGCGGTCGGACCACTTGTAGACCACGAAGCCGTCCTCGGCGACGTACGCGAAGCTGTTGTCGTCCTCCAGCCAGGACTCGACCTGCGCGCGCGGCCAGACCAGCGGACCGTTCGAACGCCGCGCCTCGTGCACCTTCCCGGCCAGCTCGAGGAACAGGTCGGCGTCGTCACGACCCGCCTTGCGCACCGCCGTACCGTTGCCGCCCAGGGTCCGCAGATCGGCCGCCTGGAAGGTGTACAGATGCCGGCTGCCCGCGAACTCGTACCCCAGGCGCCGGTACAGCACCGTGGTCGCCGGATACAGCGAGGTCAGCGGATAGCCCTTCTCGGCGCAGCGATCGAGCACGGCGCGCATCAACAGACTGCCGACGCCGCGCCCGCGGTACTCCGGCGCGACGACCACACCGGCCACACCGCCGTTGGCCACCCGCCGCCCGCCCCACCACTGCTCCAGCGGCCAGATCCGCGCCGCCGCGACCAGTTCGTCACCGTCGACGACTCCGAGATAACGCCCGTCCGCGACGAACTGCCGCGCCGACTTCTTCCACTCGTCCTTGTCACCGCCCGGCCCGAACGACCGCGTCCGCACCTCGAACACCGAGTCCAGGTACTCCTCGGCAACCTCCACCACCCGCAGCTCAGTCACGGGGCGACCCTACGTCGATTTCTTGTCCGTCACCCAGAGATGAATCGTCCCCTCGACGACCACCGTCCCGTCGTCACGAGTCGCCTTGACCCGCACCGGCACATCCGGCCCCGCGGCCCAGGTCTCCGGATCCGTCTCCGCCGAGCACGTCAGATCCGACGTCGACTTGGCGAGATACGCGACCTCCATCCCCTTCGGCAGCCACCGCTTCCCCGCCGGCACCGTCGCCTCGGCCAACGCCCCCATCGCCGCCTCCAGACCGTTGCACACGGCAATCGCATGCACGGTCCCGATGTGATTCAGCACCGCCCGCCGCTTGGGCAACGTCAAGGCTGCATAGTTGGGACTCACCTGCACGAACCGAGGCCGCACCGACCGAAAGTACGGCGCCTTCCACGCAAACCCCCAAGAAAACACCCGCTCCCCACCAGGCACCCCACGCAACCGCTCCCACAACCCCAACACCTGACTCATGCGCTGATGTTACTCACGAGTCACATCAGGTGTGAAGAGGAGAAGTAGGACCACGGGCCCCGGTCTGGGAGACGCTGGGGTATGAGCAACGGACTTCTGCGGCGCGTGGATGCGGTACAGGTCCCGGTGCCGAGCCTTGACGAGGGGATTCGGTTCTACGTCGACGGGCTCGAGCATCGGGTGATGTGGCGCAACGACGCGGTTGCGCAGGCGGGGCTCGGGTTGCCCGACGGGGACAGTGAGCTGGTGCTGACCGAGCGCCTGTCGTACGAGCCGAACTGGCTGGTCGACGACGTCCGGACCGCGGTCGCCACGTTCACGGCAGCTGGCGGTACCGTCCTGAGTGCGCGACAAGAGGTGCTGACGCAGCTGGTCGACCTGATCGGCGGGGCTTCGCCTGGCCGGCCGGTGCGGGTTTCGGTGGATGGTCCGGATACGGCTGGTACGACCACGATGGCCGGCCCGCAAGCGAGGAGAGTTTGATGGATCAGTCGGGAACTGCGTCGACACCGGTGCTGAACATCGCCTATGAGTTGGCCGGATCGGGTGGCGGGCCTACCGCCGTACTGCTGCATGGCTTCCCGTACGACGTTCGTTGCTACGACAACGTGGTGCCCGTGCTCGTCGAGGCGGGGATGCGGGTTGTGGTGCCGTATCTGCGCGGGTACGGGCCGACCCGGTACCGCAGCGATGACGTCATGCGCTCCGGGCAGCAAGGCGCCCTCGGCCAAGACCTGCTGGATCTCCTCGACGCGCTCGAGATCGAACGCGCCGTCGTGGGCGGCTTCGACTGGGGTGGCCGGGCCGCCTGCATCGCCGCCGCCGTCGCGCCCGAGCGGGTCGTCGGCCTGGTGACTGTCGGCGGGTACAACATCCAGGACATTGCCCGATCTGCCGAGCCCGCACCTCCCGAAGCCGAGAGTGCTGCCTGGTACACCCACTACTTCCTCACCGATCGCGGGCGTGCCGGGCTGGAGCGCTACACGGACGAGCTCTGCGGGCTGCTGTGGCGGCAGTGGTCGCCGACCTGGGCGGGCGCAGCCACTGCCTTCGCCGCCAGCTCACCCAGCCTGCACAATCCGGACTTCGTCGCGACCGTCATTCATTCCTATCGGCACCGTCGCGGCATGGCACCCGGTGACCCGCGCTACGACCAGCTCGAGGAACTGCTGGCGACCACACCCGAGATCACCGTGCCGGCCGTCGTGCTCGACGCCCTCGCCGACGGTCTGGGGCCCGACGACTCGACCCTCGAGGAACCGCTCTTCACCGGCGGCTTCGACCGGCGCGAACTCCCCGGCATCGGCCACAATCCACCCCAGGAAGACCCTGGATCCTTCGCCCGAGCAGTCCTCGACGTCGCGACGACAGCCGACACGTAAAGCCCAGGGTGGGTAGATTTTGACGATTCAATTCGGGATAGACTGCGAGGGACCGGAACTACGCGGCTGGACGGGGGATGATGGGGACGCCCAGCATCAAGGAGGTTGCGCGGCGGGCCGGGGTTTCGGTGGGGACGGTCAGCAACTTCTTGAACCGGCCTGCGATTGTGGCGCCGGCGACGCGGGAGCGGGTGCAGGCGAGTATCGACGCGCTCGGGTTCGTGCGGAACGAGGCGGCCCGGCATCTGCGGGCGGGGAAGAGCCGGACGGTCGGGCTGGTGGTGCTCGACGTGACGAACCCGTTCTTCACCGATCTCGCGGAGGGCGCCGAGGCGCTGGCGTACGAGCACGACACCGTGGTGATGTTGTGCAACAGCAAGACCGACCCGGTGCGCGAAGGTCATCACCTCGACCAGCTCGAGCAGCAACGCGTGATGGGCATCCTGATCACGCCGTTCGACAGCACCGATCCGCGGCTCACCGCGCTGGTCGACCGCGGTACGCCGGTGGTGCTCGTCGACCGTACGGCGGACCGCGGCCTCTGCTCGGTCTCGGTCGACGACCAGCTCGGCGGACGCCTCGCGGGGAACCACCTGATCGAGGCCGGCCATCGCCGGATCGCCTTCATCGGCGGGCCGTTCACGATGCAACAAGTTGCCGACCGCAAGGACGGCATCACGGCCGTCGCGGCGGAAGGCGACGACGTGGAGCTGCAGTACCACGAGGTCGACGTGATGGGTGTCGTCGAAGGTCGAGCGATCGGCGAGCAGATCGCCGCGCTCCCGGCGCGGTCCCGTCCGACCGCGGCGTTCCTCGCCAACGACCTGCTGGCGCTGGGGTTCCTGCAGGGTATGGCGGTGGCCGGTCTGCGGGTCCCGCGCGACATGGCGATCGTCGGGTACGACGACATCGACTTCGCCCGCGCCGCCGCCGTACCGCTGTCGTCGGTGCGGCAGCCGGCCGAGCTGCTCGGGCGGTCCGCGATGGAGCTGCTGCAGGAGGAGGTCGAGTCGGCCGAGCAGCACCGGCATCGCCAAGTGATCTTCCAGCCGGACCTCATTGTGCGCGAATCCAGCGACTTCATGCGCCGCCGCTGATGACCGTGCTGTACGAGAATCCGCTCGCGAAGCCAGCCGATCTCGAAGGTTTCCGGCTCGAGGGCGACGGCGCGACGTCGTACCCGCTCGGGCGGCTGCGGCTGGAGAGTGTACGGCCCGCGGACGACGGCCAGGACGCGAACGTCGTGCTGTGGTGCCCGGAGGAGTTCCCGCCGGACATCACCGTCGAGTGGGACTTCTGGCCGATCCGCGAGCCCGGTCTGTGCATCCTGTTCTTCCACGCGAAGGGTCGCCACGGCGAGGACCTGTTCGAGCTGCGGCCGCGGACCGGGCCGTACGAGCAGTACCACCACGGCGACCTCGACACGTACCACGTCTCGTACTTCCGCCGGCGCTGGCCGGCCGAGCGCGCCTTCCACACCTGCAACCTGCGCAAGAGCTACGGCTTCCATCTCGTCGCGCAGGGCGCCGACCCGATCCCGGACGTCGCCGACGCCGACGGGCCCTATCACCTGCGCCTCACCGTCCAGCGCGGCGAGATCACGTTCGCCGTCAACGACCTGGTCAGCTTCGCCTGGTACGACGAGCGCCCGCTGCCCGGCGGCCGGATCGGCTTCCGGCAGATGGCGCCGTTGATCGGCGAATACGCCAACCTCCGCGTAACCACCCCCTGACCCCTACCACCCCGTGCGGCGGGTGCGAGGTGCAGATCGACAGGTAGTGCACCTGCGAGACGGTGTACGCGCGGAGCTGATCACGCTCAGGTGCACTACCCGAGTGCCCGACACGTCCTGTCCACAGTGCACACCCACCCAAGGCCGGCGCGGGGCGTCGGAGCGCCGGCTGGGTGTGCGCGGGTGTGGGCGCGGTGCGGGTGGGACGCGACGCGGTGACCAGTGTCTGACAAACGCTTTCCGAGGTGTTGACATTGAGACGATTCAACCATACGGTCACATCACTTTTCGCCCCGAAACAAGGCAGGAACCGGCATGGACACAGGCTGGGCCGTGAGGCTGTACGGCGCTGCAGACGAGGTCCTTTGGGTGATCAAGCTGAACGCCCTGTGGATCCTTTTCACGCTCGCCGGCGGCGTTGCTCTGGGTATCGGACCGGCCACGCTTGCGGCATATTCACTCGCCAGACGCAGGTCATCCGATGAATCGTTTCACGCCTTTCCTGCCTTCCGTACCGCGTTCCGCCGGGAGTTCCGGCGCGGCACGCTCGTGGTACTGCCCCTGATCGCGGTCGCCGTCGTCCTGGTCGGCAACTACCTGTACTTCGCCGCGCTCGGGGCCGCACTCCCCCGCCTGGCCAGCCTCGCGGCACTCGTCGCGCTCGGGCTGATCGCCGCCTACGCGCTCCCGATGGCCGTGCACTACGACCTCGGGATCCGCATGTTGTTGCCCAAGGCATCGCTGGTCGCGCTCGCGCGGCCGGCCTCGTCCCTGGTCCTGCTGTTCGTCGCGGTGTCCGTCGCCTTCGTGTCGGTGAAGTTCCCGGTGTTCGGGTTCGTGCTGGCCGGCGGCGCCTGGATCCAGCTCGACACCTGGCTCTGCCTGCGCTTCTTCGCCGAGAACGACGCGCGCCTGCACCCGAGTGGTAACTGAAAGGGAACCGATGACCATCTTCTCCCGACGGCGGATCGCCGTCGCCGCCGTCACGACGGCACTGCTCGCTGCCTCCGCCTGCTCCGGCGGCGGCGACGAAAAGGGCGGCGAGGCCGCCAGTAACGAGCTGACCGTGATGGCGCCGTTGTTCGGCACCGCACCGGATCCGAACGGCGAACTGCAGCAGGCGGTCGAGAAACTGATCGGCAAGAAGCTCAAGGTCACCTGGGTGCCGAACGCGGAGTACGGCGACAAGTCGAACGTCACGCTCGCGTCGGACAAGATCCCGGACGTGATGGTGGTGAACGAGAAGAGCCCGTCGTTCGTCAAGGCGGCCGAGGCCGGCGCGTTCTGGGACCTGACCGGCAAGCTCGACAAGTACCCGAACCTGAAGCCGTCGAACGAGCAGACCGCGAAGAACTCGCAGACCAACGGCAAGACGTACGGCATCTACCGGGTCCGCCCGCTGCTGCGCTCCGGCATCGTGATCCGCAAGGACTGGCTGGCCAAGCTCGGCCTGAAGGAGCCGCAGACCACGACCGACCTCTACACCATCGCGAAGGCGTTCGCCGAGAAGGACCCGGACGGCAACGGCAAGAAGGACACCTACGGCCTGATCATCCCGAAGTGGCCCGGCAACTACGCGAGCGCCAGCCCGTACGACGTGGTCGAGACCTGGTTCGGCGCGCCGAACGGGTGGGGTGAGCGGGACGGCAAGCTGGTCCCGGGCTTCGACACCCCGGAGTTCCTGAAGGCCAACGAATGGCTGCGCGGCTGGGTGCAGGAAGGCCTGGTGAACCCGGACTTCGCGACGCTCGACAGCGCGAACTGGAACGACCCGTTCGTGCAGGGCAAGGGCGGCATGATCATCGACGTGAACGTGCGGGCCACCCAACTGCTCGACCTGTTCAAGGAGAAGAACCCGAAGGACTTCGACAAGGTCACCCTGGTCGGCAACCTGAAGGGTCCGGACGGCGAGAAGCACTCGTATCCGTTCACTGGTTACAACATGGTGATGGCGATCTCCAAGCAGCACGTGCGCACGGAGGAGCAGCTCGACCAGGTCCTGCAGACGCTCGACAAGCTGGAGTCGAAGGACGGCTCGATCCTGCTGACGAACGGGATCGAGGGCCGCAACTTCAAGGTCGACGGGCAGTACGCCGTACCGCTCAACCAGGACGACCCGAAGGTGAAGGCGATCCAGAACGACGTCGACAAGGCCTTCATCCAGCTCGGGACCCGGGCCTCGGTCGGACTGGGTGCGTACGCGCTGCGGCCGAACGACGAGGCCAGCCGGAAGATGCGGGAGAAGTTCGACGTGCTGATGAACGAGGACCTGAAGACCGCGGTGTTCAACCCGGCGCTCAGCATCATCGCGCCGACCGCGGTGGCGAAGGGCCAGACGCTGGACACGATCATTCCGGACGCGCGGATCAAGTACCTGTCCGGAGCGATCACCGAGGAGCAGCTGAAGGCGCAGATCAAGCGCTGGTACGACAGCGGCGGCACGGACATCGTCAAGGAGGTCAACGACCTGTCCGCCAAGGCCGGCGGCTGACGGATGGCGACCGACCTCGTCCCCGAGGTGGTGCAGCCGGCCGCGGATTCTTCGCGGCCGGCGCCCGCCGCCAAGCGCGCACGCCGTACCCGGAACCTGCCCCGGGACCTGTTCCGCTACCGCTGGCTGTACCTGTTGCTGCTGCCCGGTCTCGTGTACTTCGTGGTGTTCAAGTACCTGCCGATGTACGGCCTGACGATCGCGTTCAAGGACTACGTACCGTTCCTCGGCTACTCCGGTAGCGAGTGGGTCGGGCTCAAGCACTTCCAGGAGCTGTTCACCGGACCGGACTTCGGCCGGCTGCTGTTCAACACTCTGCTGCTCGCATTGTTGACAATCGTCTTCGTCTTCCCGGCGCCGATCGTGGTCGCCCTGCTGCTGAACGAGCTGCGGGTCAACGTCCTGAAGCGGTCCGTGCAGTCGCTTGTCTACATTCCGCACTTCCTGTCGTGGACAATCGTCGCCTCGCTCACCTACCTGTTGTTCTCGGTGGACTTCGGCGTGATCGCGAACTGGATCCACGGGATCGTCGGCGGGCAGAAGACCGACTACGTCGCGCAGGCGGACTGGTTCCGGCCGCTGATCGTGCTGCAGCTGCTGTGGAAACAGACCGGCTGGGGAACGATCATCTACCTGGCCGCGCTGGCCGGCGTGGACTCGCAGCTGTACGAGGCCGCCCGGGTGGACGGCGCCGGTCGGTGGCGGCAGTTCTGGCACATCACGCTGCCGGCGATCCGGCCGACGATCGTGGTGATGGCGATCCTGACGTCCGGGCACCTGATGGACTCCGGGTTCGAGCAGATCTGGCTGATGACCACGTCGCTGAACCGCGACGTCGCGGACGTGTTCGACACGTTCGTCTACTACATCGGCATCACCCAGGGCTCGTTCAGCTACGCGACGGCCGTCGGCCTGTTCAAGGGCGTGGTCGGCGTCGTGCTGATCTTCGGCTCCAACCTGCTGGCCAAGCGCATGGGCCAGCGCGGTCTGTTCTGAGAGGAGGACCACGATGAAACCCGTCATGAAGCAGCGAGTCCGGTACTACGACTCGGTCGGCAGTCGCGTGTTCGACGTCCTGAACGTCGTGGTGCTGACCGCACTGGCCCTGGTGACGGTGCTGCCGCTGCTGTACGTGCTGGCCGGGTCGTTCGCGACCGAGTCCGAGATCAGCTCGCGGCCGTTCTTCCTGTGGCCGCACAAGTTCGTCACCGACACCTACCACTACATCTTCTCGACCGACACGTTCGTCCGGGCGTTGCTGACCACGGTCGCGGTGACCGCGGTCGGCACGGTGATCCAGCTGCTGCTGACGCTGACCATGGCCTACCCGCTCGCGAAGCGGTTCCTGCCGGGCCGCGCGCTGGTGCTGAACCTGGTGATCTTCACGCTGGTCTTCAGCGGCGGCATGATCCCGACGTACCTCGTGGTGCGGGATCTCGGGCTGCTGGACAGCTACTGGGCGCTGGTCCTGCCGCTGGCGATCAACCCGTTCTACCTGATCGTGGTGAAGAGCTTCTTCCAGGAGTTGCCGGAGGCGCTCGAGGAGGCGGCCCGGATCGACGGCTGCAACGAGCTGAACGTGTTCCTGCGGATCGTGCTGCCGTTGTCGAAGCCGATCATCGCGACGTTCTCGCTGTTCTACGCGGTCGGGATCTGGAACGACTACATGTCGCCACTTCTCTACATCGACGACAGCAAGAAGTGGACGCTGCAGATGATCGTCCGCCAGCTGACCGCGGCGAACGCGGACTCCGCGAACGTCCTGCAGCAGCTGGAGACGGTCACGTTCCCGGAGCAGGGCCTGAAGTTCGCCGTGGTCGTGGTCGCGACGCTGCCGATCCTCTTCTTCTACCCGTTCCTGCAGAAGCACTTCGCGAAGGGCGTGCTGATCGGATCGGTGAAGGAATGACGACACTGCAATGGCTCGAAACTCCTTGCAGACAAGGCGTCACGTGGGGCGTCCCGTGGCCGCGCGGAACGGTTGCCAACGGCACCCGGTTCGCGCTGGCCGACGGTACGCCGGTGCAGAGCTGGACGACTGCGACGTGGCCGGACGGCTCGGTCAAATGGTCCGCGCACGCGACCGGGCCGTCCGAGCGACCGGAGTCGTCGTACGAGCTCGTCGTCGGCGAACCCGCCGAGCCGACGGCACCCCTGCACGTCGAGCGGGTCGGTGACGAGGTGCGGGTGACGACCGGTGCGATCACCTGGACGTTGCGGAAACCCGGCCTGATCGCGTCGATTGTCGACAATGATCGGGAGATCGTCCGCGACGTCCGGCTGGTCAGCCTGCGGCAGGACGCGCCGAACGACGACGCGAGCCGGACCAGGCAGCAGACGACAGCGATTGTCGACAATCTCATTGTCGAGCAGGACGGCCCGGTGCGCGCCGTCGTCCGGCTCGAGGGCAAGCATGGCGACTGGCTGCCGTTCTCGGTCCGCCTGTACTTCTACGCCGGCGCGAGCGACGTACGGATCGTGCACAGCTTCGTCTGGGACGGCGATCCGGATCGCGACTTCCTGGCCGGCCTGGGACTCAGCGCTGACGTGGTGATGCGCGACGAGCCCCACAACCGCCACATCCGGCTCGCCGGTCCGTCCGGTTTCCTCACCGAGGCGGTGCGCGGCCTGACCGGTCTGCGCCGCGATCCGGGCGAGGAGGTACGCCGTACGCAGGTCGCCGGCCGCGCCGTCGAAGCGATCCCGAACCCGGAGGTGGCCGACCGCCTGCACCTCGTCCCGCAGTGGAACGACTACACACTCGACCAGACCAGCGCGGACGGCTTCACCCTCAGGAAGCGCACCGGCGAAGGACACGCCTGGGTCACCATCCCGTCCGGCACCAGAGCCCCCGGCTACGGGTACGTCGGTGGCGTCAGCGGCGGGTTGGGCTTCGGACTGCGTGACTTCTGGAAACTGCACCCGACCCGTCTCGACATCCGCAACGCGGCCACGGCGACGGCGACGGCCACCGTGTGGATGTGGTCGCCCAGCGCGCCGGCCATCGACGTGCGCTACTGGCACGACGGCATGGACCAGGACACGTACCCGGAGCAGCTCGAAGGACTCGAGATCACCTACGAGGACTACGAGCCAGGCTTCGGCAACGCGCACGGTATCGCTCGCACGCATGAGCTGACCCTGCGCGTCCACAACACCACACCGTCGGCAGAGGAGCTGTCGGAGCACACAGCGCTGCTCAACTCCCCCGGACTGCTCACCGTCGCCCCGGCGCGTCTGTTGCAGGCAGGTGTGTTCGGCACCTGGAGTCTGCCCACAGCGGACCATCAGGACATCGAGGCCCGCCTGAACTTCCTCTTCCAGTACTACGTCGGTCAGCGCGAGCAGCGCCGCTGGTACGGGTTCTGGGACTACGGCGACGTCATGCACACCTACGACCGCGACCGGCACACGTGGCGGTACGACGTGGGTGGATACGCCTGGGACAACTCCGAGCTCTCACCGGACCTGTGGCTCTGGTACCAGTACCTCCGGACCGGCCGCGCTGACGTGTTCCGCTTCGCCGAGGCGATGACGCGGCACACCGGTGAGGTCGACGTGCATCACCTGGGTCGCTGGAAGGGCCTGGGGTCGCGGCACAACGTGCAGCACTGGGGTTGCAGCTGCAAGCAGGTGCGGATCTCCAGCGCGATCTACCGGCGCTTCTACTACTACCTGACCGCAGACGAGCGGACCGGCGACCTGATGGACGAACTGGTGTCCCTCGAGGATGCGTTCCTGGCTGTCGACCCGCAGCGGAAGGTGCGGCCCGACGTCTACTCCCCGGACCCGCGTGCGCTGTCCATCGAGCTGGGTGTCGACTGGGGTGCGCTGGCCGCCGCATGGCTGACGCGCTGGGAGCGGCACGGGGACGAGCGCGCCCGTGCACGCCTGGTCGGAACGATGACCGACATCGCTGCACTGCACTTCGGTTTCCTGACCGGCAACGCACGGCTGGACCTCACCACCGGCCGGTTCGACACCAGCCGCCGAGGCATTGCCGTTTCGCACCTGTCCTCGCTCTTCGGGTTGCCGGAGATCTGTTCCGAGCTGATCGACCTGGACCTCGACGTGCCCGGGTTCGAGAAGGCATGGCTCGACTACTGCCGGCTGTACCTGCTCTCGCCCGAGGAGCAGGCCGCAGCAGTCGGTCAACCGCTACAAGGCATCTCACTCGTCCAAGCCCACAGCCGGCTCGCCGCGTACGCCGCCGCGCGCACCGGTGACACAGAGCTGGCCCAGCTGGCCTGGCGCAAGTTCTTCGTCGACGAAGGCGATCAGCTCAACCGCAACGCCCTGCAACGCGAGGCCGAGTGGCGGACCACTCCGGTCGACGGCGCCCTGATGCCGGTCGACGAGGCAGCGTTCATCAGCACCAACGGCGCATCGCAGTACGCGCTGGCAGCGATCCAAAACCTTTCCCTGATTTCCGAACACAGACCTGACACCGAAAATGACAGAGGTGGAGCAGCATGGAGGTCTCCCGACGTACGGTCCTAGCGGGTATGGCCGCAGTACCTGCGGTGTCCCTGCTCGACAACATCCAACCGGCCGCGGCTGCCGAAGCCTCTGAGGTCAAACTCAGCTGGCTCGAAGGCAAGCCCACCACAGCGGCTGTCACCACCTGGGGTACGCCGTGGCCGAAGGGCGTCGTACCGGCGAACCAGTCCTTCGCCCTCAAGTCCGCCGACGGCGCCGACGTACCACTGCAGAGCTGGCCGACCGCCTACTGGCCGGACGGCTCGCTCAAGTGGAGCGCACACGCCATCGCGGTGGACGCACCCGCCGAGTCGTACACACTCGGCCCCGGTACGGCGACCGCGCCCGCGCGGCCCGTCACCGTCAAGAACGAGAAGCTGTACGTCGACGTCGACACCGGCGTGATCCGCACCCGCATCCGCAAGAGCGGCTCGGAGGTGGTCAGCCAGATCTGGCGTGGTGACGTGCTGATCGCCCACAAGGGTGTGCTCGTCAACCTGAAGCAGGACAAGATCGCCGAGGACGAGGCCGGCGGCGCCGTCCGGGAGCAGTACGAGAGCGACATCCAGAAGGTCACCGTCGAGCAGGCCGGTCCGGTGCGCGCGGTGGTGAAGGTCGAGGGCCGGCACAAGTCGCGCAGAGGGCAGGCCTGGTTGCCGTTCTCGGTCCGGCTGTACTTCGTGGCGGGTGCGGAGAACGTGCGGATGGTGCACACGTTCGTCTACGACCGCGACGGGCAGAAGGACTACATTGCCGGGCTCGGCGTGCGGTTCTCGGTGCCGATGCGCGACGCGGCGTACGACCGGCACGTCCGGTTCGTCGGTGAGGGACACGGAGCGGTGTCCGAGGCCGTGAAGGGCATCACCGGGCTACGACGCGACCCGGGCGCCGCCGTCCGCGCCGCGCAGATCGCCGGGACCAAGCTGCCCGATCCGGCCACCTGGGACCAGCGGGTGACGACGCGGCTGCAGTACATCCCCGAGTGGGGCGACTACTCGCTGAGCCAGTTGACCGCCGACGGATTCACGGTCCGCAAACGCACGAAGAAGGGCTACGGCTGGATCTCCGTCGACCAGGGCAAGCGCGCCTCCGGACTCGGGTACGTCGGTGGGGTCAGCGGCGGATTCGCCTTTGGGCTCAGGGATTTCTGGCAACGGCATCCCACCCAGCTCGACATCCGGAACGCGGCGACCGAGGAAGCCGAGGTGACCGTGTGGCTGTGGTCGCCGGCGGCCGGTGCGATGGACACGCGGTTCTACCACGACGGCATGGGCCAGGACACGTACCCGGAGCAGCTCGAGGGACTCAACATCACCTACGAGGACTACGAGCCCGCGTTCGGTACGCCGTACGGCATCGCCCGGACGTCGGAGCTGACGTTCTGGGCGCTGGAGGCGACGCCGTCGGCCGCGCGGCTGGGTGACCTGGCCGACCAGGTCCGGACTCCCCCGCAGCTGATCAACCCGGTGGATCAACTGGTGAACACCAGGGTGTTCGGCGGCCTGTTCACCCCGGTGGACCGGTCCGTGCCCGCCAAGAAGTCGATCGAGGACCACCTGGACTTCCTGTTCGACTACTACCGCGGACAGGTCGAGTCCCGGCACTGGTACGGGTTCTGGGACTACGGCGACATCATGCACACGTTCGACGAGGACCGGCTGGTGTGGCGGTACGACGTGGGCGGGTACGCGTGGGACAACTCGGAGCTGTCACCGGACCTGTGGCTCTGGTACGCGTTCCTGCGCTCCGGGCGCGCCGACATCTTCCGGTTCGCGGAGGCGATGACTCGGCACACTGGTGAGGTCGACGTCTACCACCTGGGTCAGTGGGCCGGTCTGGGCACGCGGCACGGCGTACAGCACTGGGCGGACAGCGCGAAGCAGCAACGGATCAGTACGGCGGTGTACCGGCGGTTCTACTACTACCTGACGGCTGACGAGCGTACGGGCGACCTGCTGTCGGAGCTGGTCGACTCGGACAAGACGTTCTTGGTGCTGGATCCGCTGCGGAAGATCCGGACCGAGCCGTACACGCCTGACCCGCATGCGTTGTCCATCGGGCTCGGCACGGACTGGAGCGGTCTGGCGGCAGCCTGGCTGACCGAGTGGGAGCGTCAAGGGCCGAAGGCGGCCGTGGCCAAGGCCAAGCTGCTCGGGACGATGGAGACGATCGGTGCGATGCCCAACGGGTTCGTCACCGGTAGCGGGCTCTACGACCTGGACACCGGCCGGTTCGCGCCGGTGACCGAGAAGATCGTCAGTGTGTCGCATCTGAGCGCGATGTTCGGCCAGGTGGAGATCTGCGCCGAGCTGATCGACCTGGTCGACATGCCCGCGTTCGAGTCCGCGTGGCTGCAGTATTGCCGGCTGTTCAACGCGACCCGTGCCGAGCAGACGGCGGAATGCGGGGCGTACTTCGGCAACCTGATCTTGCGGCAGGGCCATGCTCGCTTGACGGCGTACGCCGCTGTGCGGCTGGACCGGGACGACTTGGCAGCACGGGCGTGGAAGGACTTCTACACCGGCGACGGCTACGCACCGAACCTGCCGTGGACCGCGGAAGACGTGTCCACCACCCTGAACCCGACCAAGGCCGCGAAGTGGGTCTCGACCAACACCACAGCCCTCTACGGCCTCGCCGCCATCCAGACCCTCGCGCTGGTCGGCGACCAGATCGTGAACCCGTGAGGTGGGCGCCATGGTGCGTTTGCTCGCCACGGGCGTCGTCTTGGCGCTCGGTGCACAACCAATGACGGCCGCGGCAGCAGTCCCGTCGGAGTGCACCGACTCAGCTCCGGTGGTCTGTACGTACGACCTACCGCCAGGCGACTACGACGTGAAGGTGGTGTTCGGTCGCGAGCACGAACCGGTCGACATAGTCGCCGAGGCCCGGCGCCTGGTGGTGTCGGGGAGCTCGGAGCAGGTGCTGCGGTTCACGGTCAACGTGCGTGATCCGGAGGGGCAGCAGAACGGTTTCGGCGGGCCGGGCACGCCTGGCCTCACCCTGCGGGTCTCCGGGGCAGCTCCGGTGAATGTGGTCGTGACCCGGGCGCCGGTCAGCACCCGGCGGGTGTTCCTGGCCGGCGACTCCACGGTCACCGACCAGGAGACAGCGCCGTACACAGGCTGGGGTCAACGGCTGCCCAGCCGGTTCGGGCAGGGCCTGTCGGTGGTGAACCACTCGGGATCAGGTGAGAGCACGGTGTCGTTCCTCGCCGAGCCGGCGATGTGGGCGGCACTGCGACCGCAGCTCCGGCCGCGGGACGTCGTACTCGTGCAGTTCGGCCACAACGACAAGCAGACGACCGCCGAGCAGTACCGGGCCAACCTGACCGAGATCGTCGCCGGCATCCGCTCAGCCGGCGCGACACCGGTCCTGGTGACGCCGATCGTGCGCCGGTGGTTCACCGGGACGAAGCTCAACTCGACCGGCCTGATCGTCAACGGCCTGGGCGTCGACCTGCCGGCCGAGATGCGCTCGATCGCGGCGACCGAACAGGTCGGCCTCATCGACCTCACCGCCCGGACCCAGGCCGTCGTCGAGGCACTCGGCCCTGAGGACGCCAAGGCGCTGTACCTGACCCGGGAGAAGCGCGACGACACCCACACGTCGGAGTACGGCGCCACTGTCTACGCCGCTCTGGTCGCGGCCGAGCTAGCCAGGCTGGGGCTGGTCGGGGACCGCTACTGGAGCTGATCGCAACTTTTCGCGCGCCGGCCGCATCTCCCTGATAGCTGCACTGGGCAGTGTTGGAGGGGGAGCAAGATGCTGACACGTCGTACGGCGGCCGGCGCGATGGTGGGCGTGCTGGTCATACTTCTCGCTGGTTGCAAGGGATCCGACCCGGCAACCAGCGACGCAGTGGGAGCCACGCCGACGTCCACACCGACAGCGACGTCGGCCGCGCCGTCCTCGACGGCGCCGCCGGCGACACCGGCCGGTACGCCGACGAGCGACATCGCCGGGCTGTCCGCGAGCAAGATCCTGGACAAGACGCAGGCCGCCGCGAAGGCCGCGACCAGCGTGCGGATGAAGGGTGCGCTGTCCGACGGCGGGGACCGGATCGTGCTGGACATCCGGCTCGCGAAGACCGGCGGTCAGGGCACCATGAGCATCAACGGGGCCGCGTTCTCGCTGATCGTGCTCGGCAAGACCGCCTATCTGAAGATCAGCGACAAGTTCTGGCGCGCGCAGACCGAGTCGAAGGCCGACGCGGACGCCGTGATCGCCCTGGTCGGCGGACGCTGGATCAAGACGTCACTGACCGACAAGGACCTCGGCGAACTCGCCGCGTTCGCGAGCAAGCCGAAGTTCTTCGACACGCTGTTCGAGCCGACCGGCACGCCCCGCAAGACCGCACCCCGGACGATCGGCAGTGTCACCGCGATCGGGCTGCGCGACACCGACGGCACCCTCTGGGTCGACACCGCCACCGGACGCCCGGTCCGGCTGGAGTCGTCGAGCAAGGACGCGCTGACGTTCAGCGAGTACGACCAGGTCACCGCGCCGAAGGCCCCGCCGGCCGCTCAGGTGATCGACGGCAAGGCCCTCGGGATGTGACGGTCAGGCGTTGGCCGCTTCCATGATCTCGTCCGACACGTCGAAGTTGGCGTAGACGTTCTGGACGTCGTCGCTGTCCTCGAGGGCGTCGATCAGGCGGAAGATCTTGCCGGCGCCGTCGGCGTCCAGCTCCACCGTCATCGACGGGACGAACTGGACGTCGGCGGAGTCGTAGTCGATACCGGCGTCCTGCAGTGCCGTCCGGGCCGCGACCAGGTCGGTGGCCTCGGTGACGACCTCCCAGGACTCGCCCAGGTCGTTGACCTCGTCGGCGCCGGCCTCGAGCACGGCCTCCATCACGTCGTCCTCGGACAGCGACTTGCCGTCCTGGTCCTTGGCGACGACGATCACGCCCTTGCGGTTGAACAGGTACGCGACCGAGTTCGGGTCGGCGAGCGAGCCGCCGTTGCGCGACATCGCCGTCCGGACGTCCGCGGCGGCCCGGTTCCGGTTGTCGGTCAGGCACTCGACCAGCATCGCCACGCCGTTCGGGCCGTAGCCCTCGTACATGATCGTCTGGTACTCCGCGCCGCCCGCCTCGGCACCGGAGCCGCGCTTGACGGCGCGGTCGATGTTGTCGTTCGGGACCGAGGACTTCTTCGCCTTCTGGATGGCGTCGTACAGGGTCGGGTTCCCGCCAGGGTCGCCACCGCCCATCCGGGCGGCCACCTCGATGTTCTTGATCAGCTTCGCGAAGAGCTTGCCGCGCTTCGCGTCGATGACGGCCTTCTTGTGCTTCGTGGTGGCCCACTTGGAGTGGCCTGACATGGCAAACCCAACCCTTCTACCGCTGCTACCGACTGCAGATGACTCAGAGGCCGCGGACCAACTCGGCGAAGTAGCCGTGCAGCCTGGCGTCCCCGGTCATCTCCGGATGGAACGACGTGGCCAGCAGCCGGTCGTGGCGAACCGCGACGATCCTACCCGCGGCGGGGCCCGTCCTCACTGTCGAGAGTACCTCCACGTCCCGGCCGACGCGCTCCACCCACGGTGCCCGGATGAATACCGCGTGGTACGGCGTGTCGAGCACGGCGAACTCCAGGTCGGCCTCGAACGAGTCCACCTGCCGCCCGAAGGCGTTCCGCCGGACCGTGACGTCGAGCCCGCCGAGCGTCTCCTGGCCCTCGATCCCGCCGGTGATCTCGTTCGCGAGCATGATCATCCCGGCGCAGGTGCCGAACACCGGCATCCCGTCCGCGATCCGCTTCTGCAGCGGCTCGAACAGCTCGAACGCCCGGGCCAGCTTGTCCATCGTGGTCGACTCGCCGCCCGGCAGCACCAGCGCGTCGACAGCGGCGAGCTCCGCGGGCCGCCGGACCGGAACCGCCTCGACGCCGACCTCACGCAGCATCGCGACGTGCTCCCGCACATTCCCCTGCAAGGCGAACACACCGATCACGGTCATAGGTTCACTCTCCGTTGCCAGTTCAGGGTGACCTCGATGCGGCCTTCGTCGAAGGTCGCCGGTAGGTCGTTGTGCCGGAGCAGCGCGAGCACGTCCTCGAGCAGCGGCTCGCCGGGCGCGACGTTGGCGGTGTCCGGGTGCCAGAGCTTCAGCTCCAGCATCCCGAAGTCGACCGCGTGCCAGACGTCGGTGTCGGTGAAGAACACCAGGCCCTGCGGTTGCTCGGCGGACTCCAGCGCCTGCCGGGCCGCGTGGTGGTCCGACGTGTACCGGACCACGACCAGGCCGAGCGACTCCAGCTCGGCCAGCACGGCGTCCAGCCGGTCCGTGTCGGTCGTCGCCGGCCAGGCGGAGGCGTCCTCGTTGAGGTCCATCACCGCCTCACCGATCAGCAGCGGCACCAGCGCGGCCGCGTCCATCGACGGCGCGTCCTCCGACACCGCCTCGGTCAGCGCAGCGGTGATCGCGGCGTGGTCGGCGTACCCGGACCGGACCAGGACGCGGGCCAGGCCGCGCAGCTCCCGGGCGGTCCGCTCGTCCACCGACGGCAGGCCGCCCGGGCTCTTGGCCGACGTCACCAGCCGCGCTCGGCGAGACGGTGCGGCTGCGGGATCTCGTCGACGTTGATGCCGACCATCGCCTCGCCCAGCCCGCGCGAGACCTTGGCGATCACGTCGGGGTCGTCGTGGAAGGTGGTGGCCTTGACGATCGCCTCGGCACGCTGCGCCGGGTTGCCGGACTTGAAGATGCCGGAGCCGACGAACACGCCCTCGGCGCCGAGCTGCATCATCATCGCGGCGTCGGCCGGGGTGGCGATCCCGCCGGCGGTGAACAGCACGACCGGCAGCTTGCCCAGCGCGGCGACCTCCTTGACCAGCTCGTACGGCGCCTGCAGCTCCTTCGCCGCGACGTACAGCTCGTCCTCGGGAAGGCTCTGCAGCTTGCGGATCTCCTGGCGGATCTGGCGCATGTGGGTGGTCGCGTTGGAGACGTCGCCGGTGCCGGCCTCGCCCTTGGAACGGATCATCGCCGCGCCCTCGGTGATCCGGCGCAGCGCCTCGCCCAGGTTGGTCGCGCCGCAGACGAACGGCACCGTGAACTGCCACTTGTCAATGTGGTTGGCGTAGTCGGCCGGGGTGAGCACCTCGGACTCGTCGATGTAGTCGACACCGAGGCTCTGCAGCACCTGCGCCTCGACGAAGTGGCCGATCCGGGCCTTGGCCATCACCGGGATCGAGACGGCGTTGATGATGCTGTCGATCATGTCCGGGTCGCTCATCCGGGAGACGCCGCCCTGGGCGCGGATGTCGGCCGGGACCCGCTCCAGCGCCATCACCGCGACCGCACCGGCGTCCTCGGCGATCTTGGCCTGCTCGGCGGTCACGACGTCCATGATCACGCCGCCCTTGAGCATCTCGGCCATGCCGCGCTTCACCTTGGCGGTACCGGTCTGGTTCTCGGTCACTTCTTCCTCCTGATCGTGGGGCTCACTGTCCAGGTTAGGAGGTATCGGGCACCGAACTTCAGTCCACCGTGGATCAAGTGGACTGAAGCGCCTCCCCCAGCCGGGCCACCACGAGCCGCAGCGTGGCCGGCGGGGCTGTGAACGGGATCCGGATGTGCCGCCGGTCGGTGCCGTCCGGCGTGAACAGGTCGCCCGCGCCGAGCAGCAGCCCCTGCTCCCGGGCCGCCTCCAGGACGCGGCGCGCCCGCGTCTCGGTCAGCTCCAGCCACAGCGTCATACCGCCTGTCGGGGTGGGCCAAGCCACACCGTCGAGTGTCCGGAGTCCGGTCTCCAGCGCGTTCAGGTTGGCCCGCAGCCTGGTCCGCCGCCGGCCGATCACCTTGTCGAGCTTCGGCACGATGGCCCGGGCCAGCAGATCGTCCAGAGCGCTGGGTGAAGCCACGCTGAGCTGAGCCGCTGTGTTGATCCGCCGGCGCAACTGCTTGCCCGTCCGCACCCACCCGACCCGCAGCCCACCCCAGACCGTCTTCGACAGCGACCCCACACTCACGGTCCTGGGGTATCGGCTCAGAGGCTCGGCCTGGTCCCCGGCCGCCAGCCACAACGGGCGCATGGTCTCGTCACTGATCAGCGCCGCGCCGTACCGGCGTGCGATCTCTACAACCGCCTGCCGCCGGTCCGCAGGCAAGCTGAGACCTGTGGGGTTGTGGTTGTCGGCCTGTAGGTAGATGACTTTCGGCCGATGCCGTCGGCACAGGTGCGCGAGCTGATCGGTGTCCCAGACCCCGGCAGGCCAGCCGGCCACGTCCAGGCGGTGTTTTCGCAGCAGGTCAAAGGCAGCCGGGTACGTCGGGGTCTCCGTGATCGCTACGCCCGGTCCGAGGTCCAGTCCGGCCAGGGCGGCATTCAAACCGGCTGCTGCGCCGACTGTGAGCGTCAGCTGTTCCGGCTCGGTCGGGACACCCTCAGCAGTCAGGCGCTCGGCCAGTGCGGTGCGGAGCTCCTGTGAGCCACCCGGCGGTGGACCGTCGCCTCCCATGGCCTGCGGCAGCCCGTCCTGCACGATCTGCGCCGCCGCCTCGGCCACGTCATGCGGCGCGGCCGTGGTGGCGAACCGCAGGTCCAGCACCGGTCTGTCCCCCGCCGTCACCGTCGACGCCGGCGCAACCGGGTCCAGCAGCCGGTCCAGCGGCCGCACCACTGTCCCGGAGCCGCGCTTGGTCTCCAGTACGCCGTCGCGGCGCAGGTTCTCCAGCGCGCGGACGACGGTCACCCGGCTCACCTCGAGCCGCTCCGCGAGGACCCGCTCCGACGGCAGCCGCGACCCGATCGACAGGTCGCCGCGCTCGATCCGCCGCAGCACCAGTCCCTCGACCTGCTCGGTCTTGGTCCCGTCCGCCGCGTCCAGATCCCCCGCCCGCCACATAAGTCCAGTCTCCCACAACTGGCCTCATAGCCCGACTTTGAGCACCCGCCAACCAATCTCGCACGCCGGGAATGGTCGGTGGAGGCTCAAGGTGCTGGGTGTGGAACTGTCGGTCGTGGGTGTGAGGATTCGGGTGTGGATGAACGGTGGTTGATCGCTCCGGAGGAGGGCGGCGGGGCGATGCTCGTTGCGCTGCATCCGGACGGGCAGCCGGCTGGGGAGATCCTGTGTGAGCCGGATCTGGTCGCCGCCGTCGCCTCACGGCCGCAGGTCACGCGGTGGGTGTGGCGTTCATCGGCGGAGGTCTACCCGCGGTTGCTGGCCGCCGGTGTGCGGGTGGAGCGGTGCTACGACATCGAGAACTCGGAGGGCCTGCTGCTCGGGCACGAGGGGCGGCTCGGCGAGCCACGGTCCGCGGCCGCGGCCTGGGCCCGGCTCAGCGGTGGCCCGGTCCCGCCAGATCCGCCGCTGCGCGCCGTCGTACCGGGTGAGCAGTCGTCGCTGTTCGAGATCGCCGTCGAGCCGGTGCCGTTCGAGGCGCTCCTGCGGGTGTACGCCGACCAGCTCCGGCGGCACGCCCTGGCCGAGCACCCCGACCGGATGCGGTTGCTCACGGCATCGGAGTCGTCCGCGATGCTGGTCGCCGCCGAGATGGATCTGGCCGGGTTGCCGTGGAGCGCGGACGCGCATCGGGAGGTGCTGGGCGAGCTGCTCGGCGAGCGGTTCGCCGGTTCGGGCGAGCCGCGACGGCTGACCGAGCTCGCCGACGAGATCTCCGCGGCGTTCGGGCACCGGGTGCGGCCCGAGTTGCCGGCTGACGTACTGAAGGCGTTCAAGCAGGCCGGGTACCAGGTGAAGTCGACGCGGAAGTGGGAGCTCGAGCATCTGGACCATCCGGCGGTCGCGCCGCTGCTGGAGTACAAGAAGCTCTACCGGATCTACACGGCGAACGGATGGACCTGGCTGAACGACTGGGTGCACGACGGGCGGTTCCGGCCCGGGTTCCTGCCCGGCGGCACGGTTTCGGGTCGCTGGGTGACCAACGGCGGCGGCGGGCTGCAGATCCCGAAGGTGATCCGCCGCGCGGTGGTCGCCGACCCCGGCTGGCGGCTCGTCGTCGCCGACGCGTCCCAGCTCGAGCCGCGGGTGCTCGCCGCCATCTCCCGCGACCGAGCCCTGATGGAGGTCGCCGCGGACCCCGGGGACCTCTACAAGGCCGTGTCGGACCAGGCGTTCTCCGGCGACCGCGCGCAGGCGAAGATCGCCGTGCTGGGCGCGATCTACGGGCAGACGTCGGGCGACGGGCTCAAGAATCTCGCCATGCTGCGCAAACGGTTCCCGCAGGCGGTGGCGTACGTCGACGACGCGGCGCGCGCGGGTGAGGAGGGGCGGCTCGTGCGGACGTACCTGGGGCGCACCTGCCCGCCGAGCGGTCATCCACTGGACGAGGCCATGCTGGAAGGACCGCCCGCCGACATCCCCGCCACGGATCCTCGCCATGCCCGCGCCCGCGGTCGCTTCACCAGGAACTTCGTCGTCCAAGGCAGCGCGGCCGACTGGGCCCTGCTGCTCCTCGCCGCCCTCCGTCAGTCCTTGGCGCCGCTGAAGGCCGAGCTCGTCTTCTTCCAGCACGACGAGGTCATCGTGCACTGCCCCGCCGAAGAAGCCGACCAGGTCACCGCCGCCATCCAGACCGCCGGCAACCTCGCCGGCACCCTCACCTTCGGCCCCACCCCCACCAACTTCGCCTTCACCACAGCCACCGTGGAAACCTACGCCGACGCCAAGTAGGTATCGCGGCACGGGCGAATCTCAACCACGGCCGCTGCGGACCATGGCCGCCAGCGGATGTGTTGGCAGGCGCACGACCTCGATCGCTCATCCGACCCTTTCCGGCAAGTCGTACAGCTGGTGGTCGGTCGTTTCGAACGCGGTGATTTCGGCGATGCGGCCTTCTTCGACGCGGAAGATGTCGAGGGCGAAGAGGTGGTGTTCGAGGTAGGCGGCGAGGGTTGGCTGGTGGTTGACGGTGGTGGGGAGGAAGCGCCAGCGGGCCGGGGTGAGGTTGGGGGTCAGGGAGCGGATCGCGTCTTCGATGCCTGAGAACCAGAACGGGTACGGCGGCATGGTGATGCGGATGTCCTCGTGCATGAGCGCGGCGAGTGCGGCGGGGTCGGCGTTGTCCCAGGCGGTCAGGTAGCGCTGCAGCAGTTTGCGTTCGTCGTCGGACGAGTCGTGCGCCGACCACTCCGAGCGATGCGACGGCAGGTGTTCGCGAAGCACCGGGCGGGCGCGTTGGAGCGCCGAGTTGACCGCAGCGACGGACAGCGACACCGCGGCCGCGGTCTCCCGCGCGGACCAGCCGAGGACGTCGCGGAAGATCAGTACGGCGCGTTGCCGCGCGGGCAGGTGCTGGATCGCGATCAGGAACGCCAGCTCGATCGTCTCCCGCCGGATCGCGACCGCGTCCGGTTCCTCGGCCCGATCGAGCAGTACGTCGGGAAACGGCTGCAGCCACGCCTCGTCGTCCCGCGCCGGCAACGCCGTCGCGGGGAACGAGGCCGGCTCCAACTGGTACGGCAACACCCGCCGCGGCCGCCGTACGTCGATACACGCGTTCGTCGCGATCCGGTACAGCCACGCCCGGACCGACGACCGCCCCTCGAACTCCCCGCGCGCCCGCCACGCCCGCAAGAACGTCTCCTGGACCAGATCTTCGGCCTCGTCGTACGACCCGAGCATCCGGTAACAGTGCACCCGCAACTCGTGCCGGTACCGCTCGATGTCCGCTTCGAAGCTGCTCATCGTCCGTCCTCGAGTTCGATCGTGGTCGGCATCGGGGCGCGGCCGGCGAGGCGGAACCAGGTGACGAGCCGGCGGCGGCGCAGGTCGCGGGCCGAGCCGACGACGTCGTTGTGGAAGCGGCGGGCCAGTTGGACGCGGCGCACGGCCAGGGCCAGCTCGCCCGCCCAGGGTTCGACCTCGGTGCCGGTGGCGTGGATCGCGCGGGTGAGGGCGGACTCGGCCTGTTCGCGGACCTCGAGTGACTCCAGCGAGGCAGCGCGGGCGCGGTGCGCGGCGTCGAGGAGGAGCAGCGCGGAGGCCGGGTCGAGAATGTCGCTGCCGGCCAACTCCGCGACCAGGGCGGACCGTCGCGCCAGCTCGGTCTCCAGCGCGGCACGGGCCAGCTCCACCCGCCGGTGCAGCCGGTCGAGCCGCCCCGCGGTCCAGCTCGCGTAGGCGCCGATCACCAGCAGCACCACCCCCACCGCGAGCAGCACCCACGAGATCTCCACACCCCAAGCCAACCTCACCGCTCCGCCCGTCCCCACACGACCCCGCCGATTACGGAGTGCTGACGGTCCGTCCGGACTCGGTAGTCACGACGGTTCGCGGCACTAGCGTCGGCAGCATGGCTGATATCGGCGTGATCGGCGGGTCCGGGTTCTACTCGTTCCTGACCGCTGCGGAGACCATCGAGATCGACACCCCGTACGGCGCTCCGAGCGAGCCGCCGGTGGTCGGTGACCTCGACGGGCGGGAGGTCGTGTTCATCCCGCGGCACGGCGCCGATCACCGGTTCCCGCCGCACCGAGTCAACTACCGCGCGAACCTGTGGGCGCTGCGTGAGCTCGGCGTCCGCCAGGTCCTCGGCCCGTGCGCGGTCGGCTCGCTCAGACCCGAGCTGACGCCCGGCACGTTCGTGGTCCCCGACCAGTACGTCGACCGGACGTGGGGCCGGGAGCACACCGTGTACGACGAGGCGCCGGTGGTCCACACGTCGGCCGCCGACCCGTACTGCCCGGTCGGCCGCGCCACGGTGATTGCCGCAGGCAACGTCGTACCGGACGGCACGATGGTCGTCGTCAACGGACCGCGGTTCTCGACCCGCGCCGAGTCGCGGTGGCACGCCGCACAGGGCTGGTCCGTCGTCGGCATGACGGGTGCCCCGGAGGCAGCGATCGCCCGCGAACTCGCACTCTGCTACACGTCGATCGCCGTCGTCACCGACCACGACGCAGGCGTGCAGACCGGCACGGGCGTCACCCAGGCAGAGGTCTTCGAGGCCTTCAAGCTCAGCATCGAGCGGCTGCAACAGCTGCTGAAGGACGTCATCGGCCAGCTCCCGAAACCGGACGCGGACTGCAGCTGCCGTCACTCGCTGGACGCCTGATGAGAGTCCTGCTGACCGGCGGAGCCGGTTTCATCGGCCGCCACGTCCACGACCAGCTTCTTGCCGAGGGCCACGAGGTCACCGTCCTCGACTCGTTCCGCCCGGACGTCCACGCCCACCGCCCGGAGCCACGGCCCGGCCTGATCGTCGGCGACGTCCGCGACCCGCGCACCTTCGAGGGCATCGACACCGTCATCCACCTGGCCGCGAAGGTCGGGCTCGGCGTACACCTCGACGACATCGACGACTACGTCTCCTCCAACAGCCTCGGTACGGCGGTACTGCTGAAGTCCCTCGGCACCGTCCGCAACCTCGTCTACGCGAGCTCGATGGTCGTGTACGGCGAGGGGCGGTACGACTGCGACGAGCACGGACAGGTCGCCCCGGGCCCCCGGCGTACCGAGGACCTGGACGCCGGCCGCTTCGAACCGCCCTGCCCGCTGTGCGGAGCGCCGCTCCGCCCGGGGCTCGTCAGCGAGGACGCCGTACCGGATCCGCGCAACGCCTACGCGGCCAGCAAGCTCAACGGCGAGCATCTCGCCGCCACCTGGGCGCGCGAGACCGGTGGCCGGGTCACCGCGCTGCGCTTCCACAACGTGTACGGACCCGGCATGCCGCGGAACACGCCGTACGCCGGGGTCGCCGCGATCTTCCGGTCGATGCTCGAACGCGGCGAGACGCCGCGGGTCTTCGAGGACGGCGGTCAGCGCCGCGACTTCGTCGACGTCCGCGACGTCGCGGCCGCGGTGACGCTGTCGGCTGCGGCACTCCCCCAACAGCCGGCGTTCCGGGCGTACAACGTCGGCACCGGGACCGTCACCACCATCGGTGAGGTCGCCGCCGAGCTGGCCCGCGCGTACGGCGGGCCGGCGCCGATCGTCACCGGCGAGTACCGCCTCGGCGACGTCCGGCACATCACCGCCTCGTCGGACCGCCTGAAGGACGAGCTGGGCTGGAAGCCGGCGTACGACCTGCAGACCGGTCTGGAGGACCTACTCCGCTCGGCCGGTTAGCACGGGCACCGGCGGCAGGTCGATCCGGAACGCGCAGCCGCCGTCGACGTTGCTGACGGCAATCTTTCCGTCGTGGGACTCGACCACGCCGCGCGCGATCGCCAGTCCCAGACCGCCGCCGCCCGACCGGCCGTCGACGGACTCGGGCGTGCGCTGCTCGTCGCCGCGCCAGCCGACGTCGAAGACCCGGTCCAGGTCGTCGTCCGGGATCCCGCCGCAGCCGTCGGTCACCGCGAGCCGCACCCGCCCGTCGGTCTCCCGGTCCACCGCCAGCGTCACGGTCCCGCCCGGCGCGGTGTGCCGGATCGCGTTGCCGACCAGGTTGGTGACCGCGCGCGTCAACTCGTCCGGATCCCCTTGGACGGCGAGCCGATCGTCGTCGTCCGGCGTGGACACCGCCAGCTGGACGCCTTCGGCCCGGGCGTGCTCGTTGTTCTCGCCCGCGACGTCCTCGGCCAGCTCCCGAAGGCTGACCGCGGACCGTCGGCGCGGCGGCGGAGCGGCCGACAACCGGGACAGCTCGAACAGGTCGTCCACGAGCCCGGTCATCCGGTCGACCGTCGCCCGCATCTGCCGCAGCGCCCCCGGTACGTCGTCGATGACGCCGTCCTCGAGACCTTCGGACACCGCGCGCAACCCGGCCAGCGGCGTCCGCAGATCATGTGACATGAACGCGACCAGTTCCCGCCGGCTCGTCTCCAGCGCCCGCTCCCGCTGATGCGATGCCGCCAGCTTCTTCCGGGTCATCTCCAGCTCGTCGGTTAACGCGGCCAGCTCGGCCGGCACCGCCCCGCCGACGGCCTCGGTCGGCTCGTAGGACGTGCCGAGATGCCGCAACCGCCGCCCGACGTCCCGCGACCCGACGCTGATCCAGTGCCCGAGCAGCACCGACATCGCCAGCCCGAGCAGCGCCGCGAAGGCGAGCGTCCACAACACCACCCACGAGTCGTGCTCGGAGATGAACATCGCCCGGACGCTCTGCAGCACCGCGGCCAGTGCGCCGGCCATCGGGGCCAGCGCCGCCACGATCATCGTGATCCGCAACGACCGCCGCCGGAAACGCCACAACACGGCCGCCCCGACCGCTGCCACCACGAGCGTCCACAAGGTGGTCAGCGCCAGGATGGTCGCCATGTCCCTGTTCACTCGGCGTCACCCGCGAACAGGTAGCCGGTGCGCGGCACGGTGAGCACGAGCTTCGGGTCGGACGGGTCCGTCTCGATCTTCTCCCGCAGCCGCCGGACGTGCACGGTGACGGTGGACGAGTCGCCGAAGTCCCAGCCCCAGACGCGGCGCAGCAACTCGGCCTTCGTGTACGCCTTGCCGGCGTGCGACACCAGATACGCCAGCAGGTCGAACTCGCGATGCGTCAGCGACAGCTCGGTCCCGTCGAGATACGCCCGCCGGGCCGCGGTGTCGACCATCACCGGCCCCGCGCTCAGCTTCGTCGGTGTCAGATCGAGCCCGGCCAGCCGCTCCTCGCGCCGCACCATCGCCTGCACCCGCAACGTGAGCTCCCGCGGGCTGAACGGCTTGACCACGTAGTCGTCGGCGCCGACCTCGAGCCCAACCAGCCGGTCCTCCTCCTCGCCGCGTGCGGACAGCATGATCACCGCGGCGCCGTCGTCGGCCGCGCGCATCCGGCGCAGCACCTCGAGCCCGGACAGCCCGGGAAGCATCACGTCCAGGACGACGACGGACGGCTTCCACTGCTGCCAGACCTCGACCGCGGACGCGCCGTCCGCGACCACGCGGGCGTCGTACCCGGCCTTCGTCAGATAGGCCGAGACGACGTTCGACACGGTCGGGTCGTCGTCCACCACAAGCACACGAGTAGCCACGCTCCGAGCGTAGATCCTCCACTCGTCCAGCCGCCGCACCAGCACCGCTACGCAGTGCGCCGTAAGCGACCCGTAGTCGTGTTCGGCCGCCGCGGGCGCGGATCCGTCCTTACCGTCGAAGCATGTCGGTCGATCTCGTCCTGCCGTGCCTGAACGAGGCGGCCGCGCTGCCCTGGGTCCTCGAACGGATCCCACCCGGTGTCCGCGCCATCGTCGTCGACAACGGCTCCACGGACGACTCGGCCGCGGTCGCCGCCGGGTTCGGCGCGACCGTCGTACGGTGCGAACCGAAGGGGTACGGCGCCGCGTGTCACGCCGGTCTGGAGGCGGCCGACGCGGACGTCGTCGCGGTGATGGACGCGGACGCCTCACTCGATCCCCGGCAGCTGGTCCGGGTCGTCGCGCCGGTCGTCGCCGGCCGCGCGGACCTGATCGTCGGCCGCCGGCGCCCGGTGTCGCGGCAGGTCTGGCCGTGGCACCTCCGGCTGGCCAACGCGGAGCTCTCCCGGCGGATCCGGCGGCGTACGGGCGTGGCCTTGCACGATCTCGGCCCGATGCGCGCGGCCCGGCGTACCGCACTGCTGGGTCTCGGGCTGACCGACCGGCGCTCCGGATACCCGCTCGAGACGGTCGTCCGCGCCGCCGACGCGGGCTGGCGGATCGCGGAGGTCGACGTCGACTACCTCCCGCGCTCGGGCCGCTCGAAAGTCACCGGTACGCCGCTGGGCGCCGCCCGCGCGGTCCGCGACATGTCCAAGGTGCTCGCCCGGTGAACACCCTGATCGTGATCGCGAAGGAACCCGTGCCCGGGCGGGTGAAGACGCGGCTGCAGACCGAGTTCACCCCGCGGGAGGCCGCGGCGCTCGCGCGGGCGTCGCTCGTCGACACCCTCAGCGCGGTCCAGGCCGCGCCCGCGACGCGCCGAGTGGTCGTACTCGAGGGCGATCCGGGGCCGTGGCTGCCGCCCGGGTTCGGGGTCGTGGAGCAGCGCGGCGGCGGACTCGACGAACGGCTCGCGGCGGCGTTCGAGGACGCGTACGACGGTACGCCGATGCTGCTCGTCGGGATGGACACGCCGCAGCTACGACCCGACCTCCTCGGATTCCACTGGTCCGGGTACGACGCGGTGCTCGGGTTGACCGAGGACGGCGGGTACTGGTGCCTCGGGCTCCGGCAGCCGGATCGGCGCGCGCTGGTCGGCGTACCGATGTCGACCGACCACACCGGACGGGACCAGCTCCGGCGGCTGCTCTCGCTGGGATTGCGGGTGCGAATGCTGCCGACGTTGCGGGACATGGACACGCCACGGGACGCGGCCTACCTCGCGGCCGAGTTTCCGTCGTTGCGCGTGTCGCGCCTGTATCGGCGGCTGCAGCACGCAGCGCATCCAGGGCTGCTGTTCGACCAGGCGCTCGGCGGTACGACGCAGGTCGTTGCCACGGGCCCCGACGGGCGGACCGTGCCGTCATTGTCCGAGCTGGACCGCTGGACGGCACCCGCGGACGAGGTGGATCGACTGGCGCTGAGCCGATGCGAAGGGCCGGTGCTGGACATCGGGTGCGGGCCGGGGCGGATCGTCACCGCGCTGGCGGAACGCGGCATCCCCGCACTCGGGGTCGACGTGTCGCCGCGTGCGGTGTCGCTCACCACGTCGCGCGGTGCGGCCGCGCTGCATCGCCCGGTACAGGACCGGCTGCCTGGCGAAGGACGCTGGGGCAGCGTGGTGCTGATGGACGGCAACATCGGGATCGGCGGTGATCCGGCGGACCTGCTGCGGCGCTGCGCCGAGCTCGTCCGGCCCGACGGTCTCGTGCTCGTCGAGGTCGACCCGGACGACGAACTCGACGACACCACGCCGATCGTGCTGCGCAGCTCCACCGGACGCCGTTCCACCCCGTTGCCCTGGGCAAGGATCGGCACCCGCGCCCTGATCCGGCACGCCCGTACCACCCACCTCCACCCCACCGAGGACTGGCGGACCCCCCACCGAGCCTTCCTGACCCTCCGCAGGACCGCATGAACGGCGACCTTGGGCCCGGGCCAACCAAAAAAACGGCGTCGAAATGGTCGAACGGTGCTCAAAGAAGGGCTTGGGTCGCCGGTGGGGGCGCGGCGGTCGGCGCGGCGGCGGTGGTTGCGGCGGCCGAGCGGCAGTGGTGGCCCAACGTCGTGCTGGCTGTGGGGACTGTGGTGGTGGGGGTGTTGGTTTGGCGGTTCGGGCGGGGGTTGACTGTCGGCGCCGTGGTGGTTGTGGCGGGGCTGTGCCAGGTGCCGGGGGTGCTGCACGCACCGATCACGAGCACGGACGCCTACCGGTACGTGTGGGACGGGCGTGTGCAGTTGTCGGGGCATTCGCCGTACGGCTACGTGCCGCTGGACGATCGGTTGGCGCACCTGCGGGACCCGGTGCTGTTCCCGGGGTTGTCGCCGGATCAGCGGTCAGGCGTAACGAGCATCCCGAAGGACCCGGCGAGTCTGCCGGTGGACGACGCCCGGACGCGGATCAACCGACCGGGCGTGCCGACCATCTACCCGCCCGTCGCCGAGGCGTACTTCACCGTGGTCGCGCTCGTCACGCCATGGTCCGTCGGCACGCTCGGCCTGCAGTTGGCAGCCGCTTTGCTCGCGATCGCACTCACCTGGCTACTCGCCGTACAGAACCCGCGGTGGGCGGCCTTGTGGGGTTGGTCACCGATCGTCGCCCTCGAAGCAAGCAACGCCGCCCACGTCGACGTCCTCGCCGCGCTCCTCGTCACAGCCGCCGTGGTCACGGCGGCCCGACGGCCACGACTGGCCGCGATCCTCCTCGGCGCGGCCGGCAGCGTGAAGCTCCTGCCGCTGCTGCTGCTCCCCGCATTCCGCCGCCGGAAGCCACTCGTTGCCCTGGGCACCTTCGTCGCGTCCTATGTCCCGCACGTCCTTGCCGTCGGCATCCTGGTGCTGGGTTTCCTGCCCGGCTACCTCAACCAGGAAGGCTTCGAGGACGGCAGCTCGCGGTCGGCGATTCTCGCGCTCCTGCTGCCTCCTGAGGCCCGGCAGGCCGTCGCCGCCGCCCTCGCGCTCGGCCTCGCGATCCTCGCCTTCCACCGTGCCCGCCGCGACCCGATAGCGCTCACGTGCTGCTGGCTGTACGGCGCGGCGCTGCTGGTCGCCACGCCGACGTACCCGTGGTACGGCCTCCCGCTGATCGCCCTCGCCGCGCTGGCCGGCCGCCCCGAGTGGATCGCCGTACCGGTCGCGTCGTACCTCGCCTACGGGAGCTTCGGGCACGACACCCGGCAGGGCCTGATCCAGCTGGCCGCCGCCGTCATCGTTGTCATCGCACTCACGCTCCGTGGCCGGGTCGCTGCGGAATCAGGTTTGACCGCAGCGTCCCTCGCCGCCAACACTGGCGGGCGTGACGAAACGCATCGCCCTCGCGACCTCGGCCGACTACGCTGAGTTGCACCCGCACGAACGCCCGCTCCTCGACGCGCTCCGCGCCGCGGGCCTCGACCCGGTGGTCGAGGTCTGGACCGACCCGTCGGTCGACTGGTCCGCCTACGACGCGGTCCTGCTGCGCACGGTCTGGGACTACTTCCGGCTGTACGACGTGTTCACCGAGTGGCTCGCCCAGCTCGACAAGGCCGGCGTACCGGTGCTGAACTCCACGGACCAGGTCCGCTGGAACAGCGACAAGCAGTACCTGCTCGAACTGCGCGAACGCGGCGTGGCGATCGTCCCGTCCCAGGTCGCGGCGGGCCCGTGCCTGCGCGAGGTCGTCGCCGGGCTGGCCGGTGAGCAGATCGTGATCAAGCCGACCGTGAGCGGCAACGCCCTGCACACCGTCCGCGGCGTTGCGGGGTCCCCCGAGCTCGAGCAGGCGCTCGACGAGCTGCCCGACGTGGTGTACCTCGTGCAGCCGTTCGTGCCGGAGATCCAGTCCGACGGCGAGTGGTCGCTGCTGTTCTTCGACGGCGAGTTCAGCCACGCGGTGATCAAGCAGCCCGCGGCCGGCGACTACCGGGTCCAGGAGTCGCACGGCGGCCGGACGACTCCGGCCGACCCGCCCGCGGCGGTCCTCGAGGCCGCCCGCGCCGCGCTGGCCGCCTCCGGCCCGACGCCGACGTACGCCCGGGTCGACGGCGTCGTGGTCAACGACCGCTTCCTGCTGATGGAGATCGAGCTCATCGAGCCGTACCTGTTCCTCCCGCAGTCCCCGGACGCGGCCGGCAAACTCGCCGCCGCCGTCGCGGGCCGGATCTAACTCGCAGCCGACTCCGGGTGGCCCCGGCGACGCCCGTACAGCAGGGTCTCGCCGGCGGCCGTCCCGGTGTACTTCGTCCGCCGCGCCCACTCCCGGCAGTCGGCCAGCACTGGGCAGGACGTGAGGCACAGCTCGCGCGCTTTGCGCTGCTCCCAGCGCGACGCGCTCTCGTCGTACGCCGGCGCCTGACCGATACACGCGGCCCGGCTCATCCAGCGGTCGGCGGGATCCACGATCACGGTCAGCGTCGGCCTCATGACTCCGACGGTAAGTCTCGCGCGAATCCATCGAGGCTTTGTCTCGCAATATGATCGGCTTACTCGACTTTTAGTGTCTGGGGTATGCCGACGCTCGACGCCATCCGCCAGGCCGCCCGCGACCTCGACGGACGCATCCACCGCACACCGATGCTGACCTCGTCCGCACTGAACGACCACTTCGCCGCCGATCTGGTGCTCAAGGCCGAGCTGTTCCAGAAGACCGGCAGCTTCAAGGTCCGCGGCCTGCTGACCAAGCTGCTCCGCCTGAGCGCCGCCGAACGGGAGCGCGGGGTGGTCACGGTCTCGGCCGGGAACGCCGCCGGAGCGCTCGCCTGGGCCGCGCGGGACGCCGGCGTCCCGGCGACCGTGGTGATGACGACGACCGCCGTCCCGGCGAAGATCGCTGCGGCCCGCGGGTACGGCGCCACCGTCGAGCTCGTCGAGGGTGACCTGATGGCCGCCTACGAGCGGATCCGGGACGAGCGCGGACTGACCGGGGTGCACCCGTTCGACGACGACGACGTGATCACCGGCCACGGCAGCCTCGGCCTCGAACTGCTGGCGGATCGCCCCGATCTCGCCGCGGTGCTGGTTCCGGTGGGCGGCGGCGGGCTGATCTCGGGGGTCGCCACCGCGGTCAAGCTCCTGAAGCCGGACATCCGCGTGATCGGGATCGAGCCGGAGCAGGCCGATGTGGTCAGCCGCAGCCTGGCAGCGGGCGAGCCGCAGCGGCTCCTCACCGCACGCTCGATCGCGGACGGTCTCGCCGCGCCCGTCTGCGGCACCCGCAACCTCCCGCTCATCCAGCAGTACGTCGACGAGGTCGTGCGGGTCGGCGAGGAAGCCCTCCTGGAGGCGACGCGTCTGGTCATGTCGCGCACGAAGCTCGCCCTCGAGCCCGCGGCGGCCGCTCCGTTCGCCGCGCTGCTCGAAGGCAGCGTGCAACTGACCGGTGTCACCGCCGCCGTGGTGAGCGGCGGCAACCTCGACGTGTCGAAACTGGCGCTCTAGGCGGTCGCGAGCCGCCCCTGCGCGCGGGAGCGGACGCCGTCGGACGGGTCGTCCACCGCGTCGCCCCGGCGGACGGGATCGTTCTCCGGGAGCAGGATGTCGCGCGCGACCACCAGCATCAGCCACAGCGTGCCCGCCATCCGCAGGATCACCGACAACCAGTAGATCCGGTCCGGGATCTGCGGATCACCAGGTGCCAGGAACTGCGCCAGATGCATCCAGACCAGCATCCAGTAGAAGCATTCACAGGCCTGCCAGATCAGCCAGTCGCGCAGCCGCGGACGGGCCAGCGCCACCAACGGCAGCAGCCACAGCACGTACTGCGGTGAGTAGACCTTGTTGATCAGCAGGAACGCGGCCACCACCAGGAACGCGAGCTGTGCGAACCGCGGCGGTCGTGGCGCCATCAGCCCGAGGATCGCGATCGACAGGCACAGCCCGGCGAAGATCACGATGTTCAGCTGGTTGACGTCCGCGACCTCGTGCTTGGCGAGCTTCAGGACGTACCAGATCGAGCCGTAGTCGCTCTCCCGCTCGTCGTTGAACTGCCAGAACGACAACCACTCGTTCTTCGCGAGCAGGTAGATCGGCGCGTTCACGAGTCCCCACGCGATCGCGGCGGCCAGCGTCGCCTGGACCCACGGCCACAGCTTCCGCCCGCGGATGCAGACGATCAGCAACGGACCGAGCAGCAGGAACGGGTAGAACTTCGCCGCCGTCCCGAGCCCGAGCAGTACGCCGAACCAGATGGGTTTCCCGCGTGACCACGCGAACATCGCCCCAGCCGTCAGCGCCACCGCGAACAGGTCCCAGTTGATCGTGGATGTCAGCGCGAGCACCGGCGCCGCGGCGACGTACAGCGCGTCCAGCGGCTGCCCGCGGGCCGCGCCGGGTCTGGACTCGACGCCCCGAGCGGTCGCCACGGTCAGGCCGACGATCAGCAGCGCGCAGAGGAACAGCAGCACGGTGTTCACCAGGAAGAACACACCGGCGGTGTCGCGCTTCTGCTCGACGGTCAGGTCCTTCTTCGGGTCGCCGGTGATCAGCCAGGTGATCTGCGCCGCGACCTCCATGAAACCGCCGGTCAGCACCGGGTACTCGAGCACCGGGTAGTTGCCGGTATCGAGGAACGGCCGGTTGCCCTCCGCGAAACCGCGCTCCTGATACAGGAACCCGATGTCGGAGTAGCAGAGCGCCTTGAACGGCCGCCAGCTCTGCCGGTCCCAGCCGGCCTCCATACAGGGCGCCTTCTGCAGGACGCCGAGCCCGAAGGTGATCGTGCAGACCGCGAGCGCGATCCGCAGCGGCGTCCACCACGACGAGCTGAGCCGGGCGAACCGCCCCGACGGCCCACCGAGCCCGACAGTCAGGCCGGCGACCGCCGGATCAGCCTCCGACGGCGTCTGCGCTAGCTCGCGCTGTGGTCCGGTCACGGTCGGCATCATCTCCTATCGGCCACCCGGCGACCAGGAGAGGTTACCCACCTGTGCCTTACGCGGGGCGCAGGTGGTTCCCGCGCGCCGCTATCCGGTCGGGTGCTCGAGGCGCGTGAGCCAGGTGGTGAGGAGCTTCTCGAGCTGCTTGGCCTCGACCGGCGTGAGGGCCTCGAGGAGACGTTTCTCATTCGCCATGTGGGCGGTGAAGGCCTTGTCGATCAGCCGCTGCCCGGCCGGCGTCAGGCGGACCACCCGGCCGCGCCCGTCCTCGTCGCTGCGGCGGCGATCGACCAGCCCGGCCTCCTCCAGGCGGTCGACCCGCTTGGTGACCGCGCCCGTGGTGACCATCGTGTGCAGCGCGATCTCCCCCGGCGCACGCTCGTACGGCGCTCCCGCGCGCCGCAGGGCCGCGAGGACGTCGAACTCCCCCTCGGTCAGCCCGTACTGCGCGTAGAGCAGCGTCAACTCACCGGTCAGCTGGTTCGCGATCCGGTGCAGCCGTCCGATCACCCCTTGCGGAGCGGTGTCGACGTCCGGCCGTTCGGTCCGCCACTCCGCCTGGATCCTTGCCACGTGGTCCACGGCTTCCATTATATCTTCCCGGGAAGATATAATATTTTCCATGGAAGACACTTTCCGCTGGACCCTGGTGACCGCGGTCGCGCCGATCGCGTGGGGCACGAACTACTTCGTCACCCACGAGTACCTGCCGGCCGGGCACCCCTTGTACGGCGCGGTTCTGCGCGCACTGCCCGCGGGGCTGCTCCTGCTCGCGCTGGCCCGTCGCCTCCCCCGCGGCGCCTGGTGGTGGCGATCGGTCGTGCTGGGGATCTGCAACATGGGCGCCTTCTTCGCGCTGATCTACCTCGCGTCCCAGCTGCTCCCCGTCAGCCTGGCCTCGACGATCATGTCCGCTGCGCCGTTCACCATGGCGCTCTTCGCCTGGGGCCTGCTCGCGGAACGGCCGACCGTCCCGGTCCTGACCGGCGCGACCGCCGGGCTCGCGGGCGTCGTCCTGCTCCTCGGCGCGGGATCGGCCGCCGTCGATCTCCGTGGCGTCGCGGCGTCGGCCGCCGCGCTGACGATGTCGTCGTGCGGCTACGTCCTGGCCAAGAAGTGGGGCCGCGCCGACGAGGGTCCGCTCGCCACGACCGCATGGCAACTGGTCGCGGGCGGCATCGTCCTGGCGCCGTTCGCGGTCGTCGTCGAAGGCAGTCCGCCACACCTCGACGGACCCGCGGTCGCCGGCTTCGTGTACATCGGACTCGTCGCGACCGCGCTCGCGTTCACGGCCTGGTTCGCCGGGCTGCGCCGGCTGCCCGCCGCGACCGTCGGCCTCATCGGGCTGCTGAACCCGGTCACCGGCGTACTCCTCGGCGTGCTGTGGTCCGGCGACGTCCTGACCGCGCGGCAGCTCCTCGGCCTGGCGCTGGTGTTCGCCGGCATCACGCTGAGCCAAGGACGATCAATTGGCGTGTCGAAGCGCTTCGACTGGGGTAGAACTGGGGTGCCGACGGAAGAGGGGAAGCACCATGGTCACGATCGCGGACGTCGCCCGGCATGCCGGGGTGGCGACCAGCACGGTGTCCTATGTGCTCAGCGGCAAGCGGACGATCTCGCTTGACACCCGCGAGCGGGTGCAGCGCAGCGTCCGCGCCCTCGGCTACCGGCCGAACGCGAGCGCCCGGGCGCTGGCCAGCCAGCGGTCCAACGTGCTGGCGCTGGTGATCCCGCTGCGCACCGGCATGCACGTCCCGGTGATGATGCAGTTCGCGACCGCGGTCGTGACCACGGCCCGCCGGTTCGACCACGACGTCCTGCTGCTGACCGCGGACGAAGGTCCGGAGGGACTCGAGCGGGTCGCGCAGAGCTCGCTGGTCGACGCGCTGGTGGTGATGGACGTCGAGCTGCACGACGAGCGGGTCCCGATGCTGCGTGAGCTGCCGATGCCGTCGGTCCTGATCGGGTACCCGGACGACGCCGCCGGACTGACCTGTATCGACCTCGACTTCGTTGCCGCGGGCGCTCGATGTGTGGATCACCTGGCTGACCTCGGCCACCGCTCGCTCGCCCTGCTCGGTACGCCGTCGGCCGTGTACGAGCGGCAGACCGGGTTCGCGCAACACACGCTGACCGGGTTCGCCGAGGCTGCCGGGCGCCGTGGGGTGCTCGGCGTCGAAACGCCCTGTGAGCACACGTTCGACGCGATCCTGCACACGGTCGAGCAGCTGCTGGCCGAGCACCCGGACATCACCGGACTGGTCGTGCAGAACGAGCCGATCATCGGCCCGCTCCTCGACGTCCTGCGCCGGCTCGGCCGCCGGGTGCCCGAGGACATGTCCCTGGTCGCGATCTGCGCGGACGACGTCGCCGAACGGCAGGTCCCGCAGCTGTCCTCGGTCACCATCCCGGCCGAACAGATCGGCGAACAGGCCGTCGAAGCCCTGATCGCCAAGCTCGAAGGCGGCAGCGTTCCGGAGCTGACGCTGCTGCCGCCCACCCTCACGGCGCGCGGCAGCAGCGGACCTCACGCCTCGCGCACCACCGCGTAGCCGCCGGCGGGCACCAGCAGCTCACCGTTCACGGCCGTCCCGGCGACCAACTCGGTGCCCACGGCCGGTACGACGGCGTCGGTGTCGCCGTGGTTGATGAAGAACACCCAGGTCACCCCACCATCTCGCCGCCGCACCGTCTCCACCAACCCGCCCGCAGACCGCCCCGCGCCCACCAAGCGGGTGACGAGATCGGCGGCGGTGTCGTCGTCGAGTTCTGTCGAGGCGTACCACGCTGTCCCGGCGCCGACCTGGCGGCGGGTGACCGCGGGCTTCCCGGCCAGCACTCCCCCGGCGTACCGGTCGACGACCTCGGCCGCGACCGCCTCGACGTCCTCGCTCCACACCCGCCCGCGACCACCAGAGGCCAACGCAACCTCGCCCGACAAGGGATGGAACTCCTCGACCCGCACCCCGAGCAGCTCCGCGAACGCGCCGGGATACCCACCCAACCGCACCCGGACATCCGGATCCACGATGCCGCTGAAGTACCCGACCACCAGTTGCCCGCCGCTCTCGACATACGTGGCGAGGTTCGCGGCCGCCTCGTCGGAGACGAGATACAACGACGGCACCACCACGACCCGGTACGACGACAGGTCGGCGTCCGGGGCCGCGAAGTCCACCGTCACGTCCGCATGCCAGAAGTGCCGATGCGCGGATCGTACGGCGGCGAGGTAGTCCAGCGACGACGACGGCAGATGCGTGCCCTGCATCGCCCACCAGCACTCGGCGTCCCACAGGATCGCGACCTCCGCGACCACGGTGCTCCCGGTCACCTCGGCCAGCCGCGGCAGCACGGATCCGAGCTGCGCGATCTCCCGGAACCTCGCGCTGTCCGCACCCGCATGCGGAACCATCGCCGAGTGGTACATCTCCGCACCGCCCCGGGACGCCCGCCACTGGAAGAACAGCGCACCGCGCGACCCGCGGGCGACATGCGACAGACTGTGCCGCGCCATCCGGCCGGGCTCCTTCGTATGCCACCGCTCACCGGTGTTCAGGCCGCCTGCCGCCTGCTCCATCAACAGCCACGGTTTCCCGCCGGCCCAGGCCCTGGCCAGGTCCGCGCCGAACGCGGTCTGCTCCTCCGCGCCGATGCCGGCCTGGTCCGGATAGTGGTCGATGGCAACGACATCGACCTCGGCCGCCCACCGCGCATGGTTCACCGGAACCCAGCCGCCGAAGACGAAGTTGGTCGTGATCGGCGCCGCCGAGTGTTCGCGAAGCACCGCCTTCTGGTCCAGGTACGCGGCCAGCAACTCGTCGGACCAGAACCGGCGGTAGTCCAGGTACTGCGTCGGATTCACGAGGTACTGCGTCGCGCGCGGCGGCTCGATGTCCGCCCACTCGGCGTACCGCTGGCTCCAGAACGCGGTTGTCCACGCCTCGTTCAGCCGATCGAGCGATCCGTACCGCTCCCGCAGCCACCCGCGGAACCGCTCCGCCGCGAACGTGCAGTAGCAGGTGGTCCCGTACTCGTTGTGCACATGCCACATCGCGAGCGCCGGATGATCGTGGTACCTCTCGGCCAGCGCCCGAGCGATCCCGCGGGCCGCGTCACGGTACGCGGGCGCGCAGACGCAGTACGTGTCGCGGCTGCCGTGCGTCAGCCGTACGCCGTCAGCGGTCACCGGCAACGCCTCGGGGTGCAGCCGGCTGAACCACGGCGGCGGTGAGGCGGTCGGCGTGGCCAGGTCGACCTTCACCCCGCCGTCGTGGAGAAGGTCCAGCACCTGATCGAGCCACGCGAAGTCGTACTCGCCGGGCGCGGGCTCCAGGCTCGACCACGAGAAGACGCCCACGGTCACCAGGTTCACGCCGGCCTGACGCATCAGGTCGACGTCCTCTTTCCAGACCGCGGGATCCCACTGCTCGGGGTTGTAGTCGCCGCCGTACCAAAGACTCATGGGCCTAGCCTTTCACCGCGCCGATGATGACGCCCTTCTGGAAGTGCCGCTGGATGAACGGGTAGACCAGCAGGACCGGCACGATCGCGATCACCACGATCGCCATCTTGATCGCCAGCCCCGGCGCGGGCTGCAGTCCCAGGCCGACCCCGGTCGCCACTCCGCCGGCACCGGTCGGGAGCGGCTGCTGCTGGACGATGTACGTCCGCAGCACCATCTGCAGCGGCCACTTCGTGTTGTCGTTGATGTAGAGCAGGGCGTTGAAGAACGCGTTCCAGTAGCCCACGGCGTAGAACAGGCCGACGACCGCGACCACGGCCTTCGACAGTGGCAGCACGATCCGGCGGAGGATCGCGAACTCGCCCGCGCCGTCGATCCGGGCGCTGTCGATCAGCTCGCTCGGGATCCCCATGAAGAACGACCGCATCACGATCAGGTTGAACGCGGAGATCGCGGCCGGGAGGATCAGCGACGCGTAGTGGTCGATCAGCCCGAGCGCGTTCACCACGAGGTAGCTCGGGATGATCCCGGGGCCGAACAGGAACGTCAGCAGCACGACGAACAGCAGCGGCCGATGGAACAACGACCCCGGACGCGACAGCCCGTACGCCGCGAGCACGGTGATCCCGAGGCTGAACGCCGTACCGACCGCGGTGATCACCACACTGATCAGCAGCGCCCGCGTGACGACGCCACCCGACAGCAGTTGCACGTACGCCGCCACGGTCAGCTCCCGTGGTACGACGACCAGTCCACCGGCCCGCGTCACGGCCTCGGTCGAGGAAAGACTGGTCACCACCACGACGTACAGCGGGAACGCGACCGCCAGCGCGATCAGGACCAGTACGAGCGGCTTGCCCAGTCGGTCGAGGAGTGTCGGTTCTTCTTCCCAGACAGCTCTTTCACTCATGATCGGGAGTACACCCCCTGTTCGCCCACCATGTGCGCGAAGCGGTTGGCCACCAGGACGAGGACGAGGCCGACCAGGCCCTTGAACAGCCCGGCGGCGGCACCGTAGCCGAAGTCGCCGACGAGCAGGCCCTGGTAGTAGACGTAGGTGTCGAGCACCTCGGCGGCGCCGCCGCCGACGGCGCTGCGCTGCAGGATGAACTGCTCGAACCCGACCGTCAGCGCGTCGCCTAGGCGCAGGATCAGCAGCAGGACGATCACCGGACGCAGCCCCGGCAGCGTGATGTGCCAGAGCCGGCGCCAGCGGTTCGCGCCGTCGGCCGCGGCCGCCTCGTAGAGCGCGGGGTTGATGGTCGACAGCGCGGCGAGGAACACGATCATGCCCCAGCCGGCGTCCTTCCAGACCGCCTGCGCGGTGACGAGGAGGATGAACGTGTCCGGTTTCGTCATCAGGTCGATCGCCTGGTGGCCGTTGTCGCGCAGCGTCTGGGCGAGCAGGCCGGCGCCGCCGATCATCTGCTGGAACAGCGAGACGACCAGCACCCAGGAGAAGAAGTGCGGCAGGTAGACGATGCCCTGGATGACGTTGCGGAGCTTCGCCGACAGGACGCTGTTGAGCAGCAGGGCCAGGGCGATCGGGATCGGGAAGAAGAACGCGAGCTGGACCGCGGTGATCGACAGCGTGTTCGCGACCGCCTTCCAGAACGCGGGCTCGGAGAACATCCGCCCGAAGTTCGCGAACCCGACGAAGTCGCTGCCGCGGATCCCGGCGTACGGCGAGTAGTCCTGGAAGGCGATCACGTTCCCGAGCGTCGGGAAGTAGTGGAACACCCCCAGCAGCACGACAACCGGCAGCACCATCACCAGCAACGGCCAGTCCCGCCGCAGCCGATGCCGGAACCCCATCCCCCGCGCCGGAACCGCCCGCACCCTGGCTCCCCGGACGCGGACCCTACCGACCGTTGTCACTGAGGACCTTGGCGTAGAAGTCGCGGCCTTCGTTGCCGCCGTTGTCCTGCCACTGCTTGACGGCGGTCTTCAGCTCGCTGACCGGCCGGCGGCCGCGGAAGATGTCCTGCAGCGCGTCGTCGAACGGCTGCGCGAGGGCCGCCATCTTGGCCGGCTGCTCGACCCGGATCCCGTCGAACAGGTTCTTCTCCCGGACCTTGGCCGCCGCGTTCTGCCAGGCGCTCATCGACTGGACGTAGCCCGGATACTCGCTCTGGGTGATGGCCGTCGGCCGCCCGCCGAGGAAGACGTACGTCTGCGAGACCTCCTTCTGTCCGAGCGGGGTCAGCTTCGGCGCGCCGGACGGCTGCTTGGTGTAGTGCTTGCCCTCGACCCCGTAGGTGTACAGCTGGTACTCCTCGGTCCCGAACGGCGCGGAGGTGTAGTTCAGCACGCCGAGCAGTTCCTTCACCCGCTCCTCGCCGACGCCCTTCTTGACGAAGGTGAAGATCCCGGCCGGATCACCGCTCCACACGATCGGCGTGCCGCCGTCGTGCGCGAACGGCAGCACCGCTTGCGGGTCGTACTTCGGGTTGATCGGCAACTGCCGCTGCAACGACTCCTGCCAGCCGCCGAGGCCGTTCTGCCGGATCAGCAACTTGCCGCCCTCGAACAGCGCGTTCTCGTCCGCGCCGGCGTTGGCGACGACCTCCGGATGTACGTAGCCCGACTGGAACAGCCTGCGCACGAACGCCACGGCTTCGGCGTACTCCGGCGTCTCGATCTTGTTCACCAGCTTGCCGCTGGAGTCCTTGCGCCAGCCCCCCGGCGCCCCGAACGACCGGATCACCTCGTCGGCGACACTGCCGAACGCCCAGCGGCCGGCCTTCGCGTCGGTCAGTTGCTTGCCCAGCGCAAGCAAGTCGTCGGCGTTCTTCGGCGGCTCCGCGCCGGCCTGGTCGAACAGGTCCTTGCGGTACATCATCATCCAGGGGAACCCCTCACCGGGGAACGGCACCGCTTTGAGCTGCGAGTTCCAGACGCCGTACGCCCAGGCTCTGGTCGGCAGGTTGGCCAGCATCGGGTACGCGGCCGCCTTGTCGCCGGCCAGGTACGGCGTCAGGTCCTCGAACAGCTTGTCCGCGGCCTGGCCGAACCGGGTCAGGCCCGAGATGTTCCAGCCCGGGATGCAGAGCAGCTCGGGAATGTTGCCGGCCGCGAGGATCGGTCCGAGCTTGTCGCCGTAGTCGTTGCCGTTCAGGATGTTGAACTTGAGCGGGGCGCCGATCCGCTCGTCGTTCGCCGCGAAGTACGAATTGCCGGCCAGCGGCGGGATCGGGCTCCACAGCGGTGTCATCGCCGAGACTTCCTTGCCGCTCGGCACCATCTTGTCGGGCACGGCCCGCTTCAGCTCGCTCGGATAGTGCGAGAAGCCGGGCGAGGCGCCGTTCTCCCCCGGCAGATCCGGCTTCACGGACTCGTACGCGATGTACGTCGGCAGCAGGCCGGACAGCTTGTCCTCGGTCTCGGCGCGGCCCGTCGTACTGGACCCCGAGCCGCCGTCCGAACACCCGGTCAGCGTGGCCCCGCCCGCGGCCGCCGCCGCGCCGGCTCCGAGCAGGGAGATGAAGGTGCGGCGGCTGGTTCCGCCGATCTCTGGTCCGGTCACGTCGCATCCCCTAGACTTAGTTGGGCTAGTAGCCAAACAAATTAACGCAGAGCCCTCAGCGCGACAAGGTGTAGAACTGACCCAGAACTTCTTTTGGACGGGACGGACCTTGACCACACAGACCGCGGACCACACCGACATCCGCGCCACCAACCTGGCGGCGGTGCTCGGCCACCTGCGCCGCGAGGCTCCCTGCTCGCGGGCCGCGATCGCGGCCGGCACCGGGCTGAACAAGGCCACCGTGACGAGCATCGTCGGCGAGCTGCTGGAGCGCCGGCTGGTCCGCGAGACGCAGCAGACGCAGAACCACGTCGGCCGCCCGGCGACCCTGCTCGTGCTCGACGGCTCGGCGTACGCGACGATCGGACTCGAGGTGAGCGCGCGCGGCCTGACTGCCCTGGCCTGCGACACCGCCGGCGAACAGGTCCTGCGGTGGCACCGGGCCGGCCCGGGCGTCGACGCGGGGCCGGCGAAGACCGTCACCGCGCTCGCGGCGCTGGCCCGCCGGGCGATCACGACCGTCCAGGCGTCCGGGCGCCAGGTGCTCGGCATCACGGTCGGCGTCCCCGGGCTGGTGAATCGCGACGGCGCCGTCGTCCTCGCCGCCGGCCTCGGGTGGACCGGCGTCCCGCTGCGCGCCGAGCTCACCGGGGCACTCGGACGACCCGACATCCCCGTGACGGTCGACAACGACGCGTCGCTGAGCGTGCTCGCCGAGCACCTCTACGGCGCGTACGCCGGCACGCCGAACCTCATCCAGGTCACCGGGGACACCGGCGTCGGGGCGGGCATCATCACCGACGGCCGTCCGCTCGCGGGGCATCTCGGGTACGTCGGGGAGATCGGGCACCTGCGCCTCGTCCCGGACGGACCGGTGTGCGGCTGCGGCCGCCGCGGTTGCCTCGAAGCGCTGGCGAGCCTGCCGGCGATCCTCGAACGGGTCGACGGCGCCGTCGACGACGATCCCCAGCAGCAGCTCGAGTCGCTGATCCGCCGCGCCGACGCCCAGGAGGTCGCGGTGACGAAGGTGCTCGCCGAGGCCGGGACCCATCTCGGCGACGGCATCGCGGCCCTGGTCAACATCCTCAACCCCGAGGTCGTGCTGCTCGGCGGTGCCTACGCGCTGCTCGCCGACCACCTCGCGCCGGCCGTCGACAAGGCACTCCGCGAGGCCACCATCGCCCCCGATGCCGGAGGCTGCACCGTCGCCGCCTCCACGTTCCCGCACACCGCCACTCCCCTGGGCGCCACCGCCCAGGCCCTGACCCCACTGACCCGCGGCCGCCTCCCGAGCCGCTGACCTCCCCAGGAAAGCGCCTACCCGTTCCGCCCGCCGAGGTCTTGACCCTGGGCGTGCGGGATGCAACCCTCTGTTCACGCCCGATCTGTCGAAGCGCTTCGATCAGCTTCCGCCGCCCGTTGATCGAAGCGCTTCGACACCAGACCGTGGAGTCGATCGCCGATGAGTACTCCTCCCCCGTTCCGCGACCCCGCCCGGCCGGCCGGTGAGCGGATCGACGACCTGCTCGCCCAGCTCACCCTGGCCGAGAAGATCGCCTTCCTGCACCAGTATCAGCCGCCCGTCGCCCGGCTCGGGCTGCAGGCGTTCCGAACCGGTACCGAGGCCCTGCACGGTGTCGCCTGGCACGGTCCGGCGACCGTGTTCCCCCAAGCGATCGGCCTGGCCAGCAGCTGGAGCCCCGAGCTCGTGCGCGAGGTCGGCGCGGCTGTCGGCGACGAGGTCCGCGTGTTCCACCGGAAGGACCCGGCCGATGTCGGCCTGAACGTGTGGGCGCCGGTGGTCAATCCGCTGCGCGACCCGCGCTGGGGCCGCAACGAGGAGGGGTACGCCGAGGATCCCTGGCTGACCGGCGTGATCGCGACCGCGTACGGACTTGGTCTGGCCGGCGACGACCCGACGTACCTGAAGACCGCTCCGACGCTGAAGCATTTCCTTGCCTACAACAACGAGACGGATCGCTGCACGACCTCGAGCAACCTGCCGCCGCGGGTCCTGCACGACTACGAGCTGCCGGCCTTCCGGGCGCCGATCGAAGCGGGCGCTGCCGTCGCGGTGATGCCGTCGTACAACCTGGTGAACGGACGGCCCGCCCACCTCAGCCCGCTGATCAACGACGTCCTCCGGACATGGACGACCGACGACCTGCTCGTCGTGAGCGACGCCTATGCGCCGGGGAACCTGTCCGGCCTGCAGCAGTACCTGCCCGACGCCACGACCGCGTACGCCGCCGCGCTGACGGCCGGCGTGGACAGCTTCACCCAGGACGGCGCCGACACCGCCCCGACGATCGACCGGCTGACGACGGCCCTCGACCGCGGGCTCATCACGTCCGCCGACCTCGACACCGCGGTACGTCGGGTGCTCGCGATCCGCTTCCGGCTGGGCGAGTTCGACCCGCCCGAGCTCGACCCGTACCGCGCGCTCGAACCAGAACTGGTCAACTGCCCGACCCACCGCCGGCTCGCCCAGGACGCGGCCCGTCAGGCGATCGTGCTGCTCAAGCACGAGTGCCAGGTCCTCCCGCTCGCGCCGACGACGCGTGTCGCCGTCGTCGGGCCGCTGGCCGGCACGCTCTCCGAGGACTGGTACGCCGGGACGCTGCCCTACCAGGTCACCGCGCTGGACGGCCTGATCGAGCGATCGGGCTCCGAGCGCGTCGAGTACTGCGAGGGCGTCGACCGGATCACGCTGCGGATCGCCGGCTCGTCGTCGTACCTCGCGGTCGGCGGTGACGCGGTTCTGCGGGCCGGCACGGATCCGGGCGAGTTCGATCTGTTCGACTGGGGCGGAGACGCCTGGGCGCTGCGCTCGGTGCGGAACGGCCGGCACCTCACCGCCACCGACGAGGGCGAACTGGTCGCGGACCAGCCCGGGCCGAACGGCTGGGAGGTCAAGCAGACCTTCCGCCTAGTGCCGTCGTCGAACGCGGTCCTGATCCAGCACCTGCACAGCGGCCGCTACGTCCAGGTCGACGCACACGGTGCAGTCGGCCTGGCAGACGCCGGTACGGCGTTCGAGCTCGACGTGGTGATCGACGGCGCGGCCGCCGCCGCCGAGCTGGCGGCCCGGGCCGACGTCACGCTCGTTGTCGCTGGCAACCACCCGTTGGTGAACGGCCGCGAGACCGAGGACCGGACAACCCTGGAGCTCCCACCGGCGCAGGACCGCCTGATCCGGCGGGTGCACGCCGCGAACCCGCGGACGGTGCTGGTCCTGAGCAGCAGCTACCCGTACGCCATCGGCTGGGCGCAGCAGCATCTCCCGGCGATCCTGTGGTCCGCCCACGGCGGCCAGGAGTACGGCCGCGCGCTGGCCGACGTCCTGTTCGGTGACCACGACCCGGCCGGCCGGCTGACGCAGACGTGGTACCACTCCGCGGCGGATCTGCCCGATCTGCTCGACTACGACATCATCGCGACGGACGCGACGTACCTGTACTTCCGCGGCGCACCGCTCTACCCGTTCGGCCACGGCCTGAGCTACACGACCTTCACGTACGGCGACCTGCGGCTGAGCGCACCGTCGACGCCGGCTGACGGCCACGTGCAGGTCACGTTCACCGTCACCAACACCGGCGATCGGGCCGGAACCGAGATCGCCCAGCTGTACACACGCCAGCAACGCTCGCGGGTCAAGCAGCCGCTGCGGCAGCTGCGCGGATTCCGGCGGGTGTCGCTGGAGCCGGGCGAGACCGCCGAGATCGAGCTGACCGTCGCCGCGGCCGACCTGGGCTTCTGGGACGTGACCCGGGGCCGGCGCTGCGTCGAGACTGCGCGGCACAGCATCATGGTCGGCCGCTCCAGCACCGACCTGCGCCTCACCGCGACGCTCGACATTCACGGCGAGCGGATCCCGCCCCGCACCCTCACCCGCCTCGCCGCCACCAGCTTCGACGACTACAGCGCCACCACCCTGACGACCGCGGCCCGCGACCGCGGCGACGCCGTGATCGCGCTGGAAGCCCAAGCCTGGTTGGCGTTCGACGACCTGCAGCTCGATCCGACGAGCTATGTGGCCCGCGTCGCCAACCGCGGCAGCGAGCCCGCCACCATCGACTTCCGCCTGGACGATCCGCTGCACGGCGAGTTGTTGAGCACCGTGCAGGTGTCACCGACGGACGAGCTCATCACAGTCGTCGGTGAGCTCGCCCCCGTGAGCGGTGTCCATACGCTCTATACGGTGTTCTCCGCCGCCGGGGTCGTGCTGGAGAGCTTGACCGTGTAGTGCTCGCAGGTGCCTGACAGCACGCGGGACTCGACATCACCGGCCTTGAACGTCAGCTCGATCACGGCGTCGCCGTTCGGGGACGGCAGTGTGATCGTGCTGACCTGACCGTCCGACGGCTCGAACCAGCGCAGCTCGACGCCGTCCGCCCAGTCGTACTCCGGCCGGTCGTCCACCGCGCCGATCGGGATGACCGCCCCCTCGCGCACGAACAACGGCACCGTGTCGAAGCCGTGCGTCTGTTCCACCCACGCCGGGCCGGTGACGACCTCGCCGGTCAGCAGCGACGTCCAGCGCCCGCGGGGCAGGTAGAAGGAGACCGCGCCGTCGAAGCTCATCACCGGCGCGACCAGCAGATCCGGGCCGAGCATGTACTGCCGATCCAGGTACGAGACCGCCGGATCGCCGGGGAACTCGAGCGCCATCGGCCGCATCACCGGCACCCCGTCCCGATGCGCCTCCTCGGCCGCCGCGACGAGGTACGGCATCAGCGACAGCTTCAGCTTGGTGAACTTCCGCAGGACGTCGACCGCCTCCTCGTCGAAGGCCCACGGCACCCGGTACGACGACGAGCCGTGCAGCCGCGAATGCGACGAGAGCAGCCCGAACGCCACCCACCGCTTGAAGATCGCGGGGTCGGGCGTGCCCTCGAACCCGCCGATGTCGTGACTCCAGTAGCCGAAGCCCGACGCCGCCAGTGACAACCCGCCGCGCAGCGATTCGGCCATCGCCTCGAAGGTCGACTCGCAGTCACCGCCCCAGTGCACCGGGAACTGCTGGCCACCGGCCGTCGCCGACCGGGCGAACAGCACGGCCTCGCCTGCCCCGCGATTCTCCTCCAGCAGCCCGAACACGGCCGCGTTGTAGAGCTGCGGATAGTAGTTGTGCATCCGCTTCGGGTCGGAGCCGTCGAACCAGACGACGTCGGTCGGGATGCGCTCGCCGAAGTCGGTCTTGAAGCAGTCCACGCCCAGGTCGACCAGCGCCTGCAGCTTCGAGCGGAACCAGGCGGTCGCGTCCGGGTTGGTGAAGTCGACGATCGCCATCCCGGCCTGCCACAGGTCCCACTGCCAGACCGAGCCGTCCGGCCGCTTCAGCAGGTACCCGAGCCGGCGGCCCTCCTCGAACAGCACCGAGCGCTGCGCGATGTACGGGTTGATCCACAGGCTGACCCGCAGCCCGCGGTCCTTCAACCGGCGCACCATCCCGGCCGGGTCCGGGAACGCGACCGGGTCCCAGACGAAGTCGCACCAGTGGAACTGCCGCATCCAGAAACAGTCGAAGTGCAGGACGCTCAGCGGCAGGTCGCGCGCCGCCATCCCGTCGATGAACGCGCTCGTCGTCTCCTCGGTGTAGTCCGTGGTGAACGAGGTCGACAACCACAGTCCCATCGACCACGCGGGCACGCGCGCGGGCCGTCCGGTGAGAGCGGTATAGCGGCGCAGCACGTCCTTCGGCGTCGGGCCGGCGAACACGTAGTACGCCAGCTCCTGGCCTTCGACGCTGAACTGGTTGCGGGACGTCACCTCCGAGCCGACCTCGAACGACACGTGGGCCGGGCTGTCGACGAGGACGCCGTACCCCTTGCTGCTCAGGTAGAACGGGACGTTCTTGTACGCCTGCTCGCTCGACGTGCCGCCGTCGGCGTTCCAGCTGTCGACAACCTGGCCGTTCTTCACGAACGCACCGAACCGCTCGCCGAGTCCGTAGACGGTCTCGCCGACGCCGAGCGCCAGCTGCTCGTGCAGGAAGTGCCTGCCGTCGGCATCGGTGACCAGGCCGACGCTGCGCGCGCCCGAGTTGGTCAGCGGCTTCCCGTCCTGCTCGAAGCGCACGTCCCACGGGCCGTCGAGCGCGATCACCACACTCAGCTCGCCGGAGGTCAGCCGCGCCTCGGCGGCACCGACCTCGACCTTCACCGGATGCCCGTCGTCGGTGGTCAGCCGGTACGACGGGTGCGCGGGCAGTCCGCCGAGGTGGTGCGCGATCCGGACGCCGATCACCCCGCGGGCCGGCGACGAGAACGTCACGGTGAACATCGGCTGGTTGAGCGTGTCGCCGCGCCGCTCGATCCGCTTCGCGGGCGCGAACACGGTCAGTTCCCGCTCCCCCGCCTGCACGCTCTCGACCTCGGCCGGCCGCAACCGCGTCAGCCCCGCCCGCAGCTGCCAGTACCCGTCGGTGAACTTCATGCCGGCCAGCCTTCCGGATCGGATTGTCGAAGCGCTTCGACAGCGTTTCGACAACCGTAGAGATCGCAACTTCACGACGTCAAGTTGCGGACCTCTCAGCGGATTCTCAGCGCCGAGCGGTGAGACTTGGGGAATGCGAGTGCTGATGGTCGAGGACGAACTGCGGCTGGCCGACACCGTGCACCGGGGGCTGACCGACGCCGGGTTCGTCGTGGAGCTGGTGCACGACGGCGAGAACGCGGTGTGGGCCGCGACCGAGCACAACTACGACGTGATCGTGCTGGACATCATGCTGCCGAAGCTGAACGGGTACCGCGTGCTCGAGCTGCTCCGGGCCCGCGGCGTCTGGACGCCGGTGCTGATGCTGACCGCCAAGGACGGCGAGTACGACCAGACCGACGCGTTCGACCTCGGCGCGGACGACTACCTGACCAAGCCGTTCAGCTTCCTGGTTCTGGTCGCCCGGCTGCGGGCGCTGATCCGGCGCGGCGGACCGGAGCGCCCGGTCGTGCTGACGGCCGGCGACCTGACGCTCGACGTGACCCGGCGGCGGGTCGAGCGCAACGGGCGGGAGATCACCCTGACGCCCCGCGAGTACGGGCTGCTCGAGTTCCTGATGCGGCATCGCGGCGACACGGTCAGCAAGAGCGAGATCCTGGCCGGGGTCTGGGACCCCGCCTTCGACGGCGACCCGAACGTCGTCGAGGTCTACGTCCGCTACCTGCGCAAGAAGATCGACACCCCGTTCGCCCGGCACGCGATCGAGACCATCCGCGGGATGGGCTACCGGCTGAACCCCGAAGGCGGCTAGAAAGGACCTGGGCCAGACTGGGGGCGTGAGCACGGTGGTGCGACGGCGCGTCGACGGGTGGTACCGGACCGCCGGCGGCCTGCGGCAGGCGAGTGTCCGGAGCCGCTCGACGGCGGCGGCGGTGATCGTGGTGGCGGTCGCGATGATGCTCGGCGCGGCCGCCCTGCTGCTGCTCCTGCAGCGGGCGCTGATCACCGAGGTCTCCGACGCGGCCGAGGCCCGGGTCGCGGAGGTGGCCCAACAGGTGAGCGAGGACGGCACGGCGGAGCTCACGCCTGCCCTCGCCGAGTCCACCCGCAGCGGTCAGCTGATCCAGGTGCTCGACCCGGCCGGCCGGGTCGTCGCTGCGTCGTCGACCCGCGTCGGGACCACCCCGCTCACCGACCTCCGGCCGCCGGCGGGCGCGCTGCTGCGGGCCGAGGTCGGCGAGATGCCGCTCATCGACGACGACCACTCGTTCCTGATCGTCGCGCAGGGAGCGGCGTACGGCGGGACGACGTACACGGTCGTCGTCGCGTCCTCGGTGGAGACCCAGCGGCAGACGGTCACGACCGTGGCGAAGTACCTCGCGATCGGGTTCCCGGCGCTGCTGATCGTGGTCGGTGTGGCCGGCTGGCTGATGGTCGGCCAGGCGCTGCGGCCGGTGGAACGGATCCGGGCGCGGGTGCAGCGGATCGGGACGCGGGACCTGACCGAGCGGGTCCCGGTGCCGCAGACCCGGGACGAGATCGCGCGGCTCGCGGTGACGATGAACGAGATGCTCGACCGGCTGGAGACCGGGCACGCGACCCAGCGGGCGTTCGTGGCGGACGCGAGCCACGAGCTCAGGTCGCCACTGGCCACGCTGACCGCGGCGCTGGAGGTCATCGGGGCGGACACGACGGGTCAGGCCTGGCACGACCTGCGGCAGGTGATGGAGACCGAGACCGACCGGATGCGGCAACTGGTCGAGGACCTGTTGCTGCTGGCGAAGGCCGACGACACCGGGCTGCGGATGCGCCAGGTCGACGTCGACCTCGACGATCTCGTGACGGCGGAGATCCAGCGGCTGCGGAGCTCGGCGCCCGAACTGCACGTCACCGGTGACGTGCATCCGGTCCGGGTCGTCGGCGATCCGGCGCAGCTGAGTCAGGTACTGCGGAACCTCGTCGACAACGCGGCCCGCGCGGCGCACAGCACGGTCCACCTGACCACGGCGGACGTGAACGGGTCGGCGGTCATCACGGTGTCGGACGACGGGGACGGGATTCCCGAGCAGGACCGGCAGCGGGTCTTCGAACGGTTCGTCCGCCTGGACACCAGCCGGTCCCGCTCGAGCGGGGGCTCCGGGCTCGGGCTGTCGATCGCCCGCGAGATCACCCATGCGCACCACGGCTCCATCACGCTGACGTCCTCGAGCACCGGCGGTACGACGGCGACGGTCACGCTCCCGAACTGACCACGGACCGGAAATCGCCGGGACCGGGCGGCACCCGTGGGTCAGGATGGACCGCATGGACGTGTCGGTGGTGCTCGGGTTCCTGGTAGCGGTCTTCCTGGTCAGCGTCGTACCAGGACCGGACATGCTGTTCATCGTGGCGAACGCGGCGGCCGGCGGACGCCGTACCGGCGTCGTGGCCGCGGCCGGGATGTCGACCGGCCTGGCGGTGCACAGCGTGGCGGCCGCGCTCGGCCTCGGGGCGTTGATCCAGGCAGCGCCGCAGGTTCTGAACGGCTTACGGGTAGCGGGGGCGGCGTTCCTGCTCTACCTCGCGTATCTGACGTGGCGCGCGAGCCGGCAGGAGTTCGGGACTCCTGAGGACGCGCCGCAGCTCCCCCGGCGGACGCTGCGCCGGACCTACCTGATGGCGACCCTGACCAACTTGGCGAATCCGAAGGTGATCCTGTTCTACTTGGCCTTCGTCCCGCAGTTCATCACGACCGGCCACGGCAGCTGGCCGGCGACCGTGCAGTTCCTGGTGCTCGGCGCGGTGTTCATCCTGGTCGGCTTCCCGGTCGACGCCGGCGCGGCCCTGCTGGCCGGCACGCTCACCGAGCGTTTCTTCCGCACCGGCAGCAGGATCCGCCGGAGGCTCGAGCGGGTGACGGCGGCGATCTTCGCGGGGCTTGCCGCCCGGCTCGCCATCGACATCCGCTGAGGGGTGGACCAAGCTGGAAGGTGAAGGAGGTGGGTGTGGTGAAAGCTGCAGCAGGCGATCAGGTCGTGGTGGAGAGCAGCCACCTGATGGCACATCGGCGGGAAGGTCAGATCGTCGAGGTGCACGATCCGGACGGCGCACCGCCGTACCTCGTGCACTGGAGCGACACCGACTCCGAGTCACTGTTCTTCCCGGGTCCGGACGCGCACATCGTGCACGTCGAGCGGTAGCTGATCCGGGTCAGTTCCGGACGGCCGCGGTGGCGTGCCGGAGTTCGTCGAGGACTGTGCGGACCGCTTGCCTCGCGGCACGTTCGGGACGGTACAGGGCGTCGATGTGGCGACGGGTGTGGACGTCGCGGAGCGGGCGGAGCGCCACCGCCGGATGACGCTGCGCGGTCCAGCGCGGCATCAGGGCGAGGCCGGCGCCGGCCGCCACCAGTTCGGCGACGACGGTGAACTCGTTGACGCGATGGACCAGCTCGAGGCGGTGGTTCGCGGCCGCTCCGATCGCCTCGATCGTCGCCATCAGCGGGAAGCCGTCGTGGACGGTGATCCACGGTTCGTGTGCGACGTCGCGCGGGGTCAGCGACCGCTTCGCCGCGAGCGGATGATCGACCGGTACGGCGACGTCGAGCGGCTCGTGCAGCAGCGGCGTGACCGCGACCGTCCGCGGCCACGGCGCCGCGTGGTCGAGACGGTGCGCCAGGACCACGTCGTACTCCCGGGTCAGCGCCGGGAACTCGTCCTGCGGCACGTCCTCGTCGTGCAGGCTGACCTTCGGGGCGATGCGCAGCAACCGCGGGAAGAAGGTCGCGGCGGCGCTGTGGAACGCCGCCACCGAGACCTCGCCGTCAGGCTGCTCCACGAAGTCGTCCACGACGTGGCGGGCCCGTGCGAGCGCCGACTCCACATCGGCCGCAGCTCCCGCCAACGCACGGCCGGCCGGGGTCAGCACGACCCGGCGGCCGTCGCGCTCGGTCAACGGCACCGGCATCGACCGCTGCAACAGGCGCAGCTGCTGGGAGATCGCCGACGGTGTCACCAGCAACGCCTCTGCCGCCGCGGTCACGCTCCCCAGCTCGCCGACTTCCCGAAGCACCCGGAGCTGCCGTTCATCCATTCTCATAATGTAGCTGCACTACATCGTCGCTGAAGACATTGGTACTTGGCTTCAACATTCTGAGCACGCACGGTTGATTCCGTGCCCGGAACCCGCCGTACCGATCTCGTCCTGCTACTCGTCGCCGTGGTCTGGGGATCGAGCTACCTCGCGGCCAAGACCGCGACCGGCAGCGCGCCGGTGCTGGCCGTGCTCTTCCTGCGGTACGGCATCTCTGCTCTCGCCCTCGTACCGCTGGCCCGCGGCATCAACCGGCGGGAACTGAAGGCCGGGCTCGTCCTCGGCCTCACGCAGGCAGCGGTCCTCGTGCTGGAGACGTACGGCGTCACGCACACCAGCGCGGCGAACGCCGGGCTGATCATCAGCCTCACGCTGGTGCTCACGCCACTGTTCGATCGTCGCGGTCTGCCGCCGCGCTTCTACCTCGCGGCCGGCCTCTGCGTCGTCGCCGTCGGCCTGCTGATGTCCGCCCACGGCCTGCACGCACCCGGCGTCGGCGATCTGCTCATGCTCGCCGCCGCCGTCGTCCGCGCAGGCCACGTCGCGCTCGTCGGCCGTCTGTCCACCGGGCTGCGGCCGTTGCAGCTGACGACGGTCCAAACCCTCGTCGGTACGGCGTTGTTCGCCGTCCCCGCCGTACCGCACCTGCCCACGCACGCCGGTGCAGGCACGTGGCTGCAGATGATCTATCTCGCCTTGTTCTGCAGCGTGTTCGCCTTCCTGGCCCAGACCTGGGCGATCCAGCGCACGTCGGCCAGCCGCGCCAGTCTCCTGCTCGGCACCGAACCCATCTGGGCAGTTGCCATCGGCATCGGCCTGGGCGACGAACACCTCGCCGCCCCGGCCGTTCTCGGCGCCGCCCTGATGCTCACCGGCACCACCTGGGGCCAGTCCATCGAACGCACCCACCGCGAGTCGCGGCCCCAGCCGGTGCCGGTCACCTAGCCCGAATCAGCTGCGCGTCCATTTCTGGTCGGTCGAGCCGTTGCAGGGGGCAACGGCAACAGCTGCTCCGTTGCCGGTGCCGTTGGCCGTCAGGCAGCCGGCTGTCGACGTCACGGTCTGGTCGGCGTTCAGATGCCAGACCTGGTTGTCGCCGCCGGTGCAGTTCTCGATGGTCACGGAGGAGGTGCCCGCGGTCATGCACTTGTCGGCATACACCGTCAGCTGGTTCGACGCGGTGAGGTTCCACGACTGGTTGCCGCCGTTGTTGCAGTCCCACAGGTCGAGCGCCGTACCGGGACTGGTCGAGAAGCCCGGCACGTCGACGCAGCGGTTGCTGGCGACACCGCGCAGGGGCTCACCAGGCGGGGCCGGCGGCTCGCTGTTCGTCGGCTCGCTCTTGAGCAGACCCCAGCCCCACCACAGCTGGTCGCGTCCGCTGATGCTGTTGACCTGGAGATCGGCCGGCCCGACCTGCGTCGTCATCGAGTACGAGTCGCCGGTGCGCAGACCGGGCCAGTACACGATGCCCATGTCGTTCTCACGCGCGACCTGGGTCAGCGCAGCGAGATACGACGTGTACACGTTCCCCTCGTGGTTGCCGTAGTTCAGGCCGATCGTCATCGGCGAGCCGGCCTCGTCGATGATCGTCCGCCAGCCGTACGAGCCGATCCGCGGCCGGAGGTTCGCCAGCCAGGCGGCCTCGGTCGTGTCGGAGGCCCAGAAGCCGTAGAAGTGCAGCGACAGCAGCGTCCCGTTCAGCTCCGGCGCCGCGCCGACGCCGGTCACGTTGTCGTTGTAGCCGGTCCCGGAGATCACGATCCGTCCGCGCGGAACGTCGCTGTGCCGGGCGATCCACGCCGAGGTCAGCGACACCCACTCGGGCAGCGAGTACCCGAACGGCTCGTTCATCGGCTCGAAGTAGACGCGCGGGTTCTTCCCGTACGCCTTCACCACCGTGTCCCACATCGCCGCGTAGGTCGCCGGGTCGTCGACCCGTCCGTCCTTGGCGTTGTCGGCCTCCCAGTAGCTCAGGATCACCTTGAACCCACTGGCCACCGACGCGTCGATCGCCCCGCGGTAGGCACGCCACCAGTCGGTGCCCACACTCGAGGGGTTGATCGGCAGCCGGATGGTGTTGGCCTTCAGTTCCTTGCGGAACTCCCCGACGATCCCGAGCGCCTTGCGGTACGTCGCCGGGTAGTCGTCGGCCGTGCTCAGGCCGGACGGTACGACCTCGTCGTCGGCGTAGTTGTCGCGCGGATCGGCCCAGTTGACGCCGCGGAAGTCGTTCGTTCCCGGCGGGCTCGCGGCGACGGTTCCGGGAACCGCGGCGGCGAGCGCGAAACAGCACAGCAGGACGGCGAGGAGACTGCGGACGGTTGATCTCACGCCGCGATGTTTACGTAAACAAAGCGGGTCGTCAAGAGCTCGTCACGAGTTCGAGGCGCAGCCAGGCGGCCAGGTCGCGGATCTCCCGGTGCACCGCGGCGGTCAGCGTCTTCGAGAACGGCTCGTCCTCGTGGATCGCGTCCACGCGGAAGACCCCGGCCTTCTGGTCGGACGCCGCGTCGAGCTTCCCGACCAGGCGGTCGTTGTGCAGGATCGGCAGCGCGAAGTACCCCCACCGGCGCTTCGCGGCCGGCTTGTACATCTCCAGCTGGTAGTCGAAGTCGAAGATCTCCAGCAGCCGCTTCCGGTCGTACACCAGGCGATCCAGCGGTGACAGGAGCGCCGTCCGCCCGCTGAACGGCCGGTCGAGCAACTCCGGGTCGATCCGCCACTCGCCGCGGACACCGTCCACCACGGCCGGCTCCCCCACCTGGCCGGCGTCGAGCGGCTCTCCCGGGCACGCCGGTCCTTTCGAGCGCAGCAGTCCCATTGAGCGCAGCCGCTGCTCGTGCCGGATCGTGACCGCGTCGGCGAGCGGCACGACCGGATCGTCCGGGTAGATGCGGGCGGCGAGGTCCCACAGCCGGTCCCGGCCATCCCGGCCCGCGATCGCCACCTCGCCGCGCTGCACCATGAACTCCAGCATCTGCGACACGTTGCGATTGTTGGTCCACCCACTCGATCGCCACGGCCGCACACAGGTGTCCGGCAGCTCGCGCATGGTCAGGGGACCGTCCTGCCGGAGCCGCTCGAGGATGTCGACCCGGCAGCCTTCGTTCGCCCGGACCCAGTCCTGCCGGTACTGCTGCCAGTCGAGTGGCTCCCCGTCATTCGGCCAGGCCGCCATCTCGGCCCGGAACAGCGCCATCGTCTCCGGCAGCCGCGCGAACCCGCGGAACTGCACGAGCTCCAGTGCCGCCAGCGCGTCGGCCAGCTCGGTCGGATCGTACGACGAACCGAGGCGGCTCCAGGCCACGAGGTCGGCGTTCGGCGCGACATAGGCGGTCTGGTCGAGCTGCACCACGGTCAGCCCGCGCACGACCTCGAACAGGTCTGCCGGCCGCTCCCTGGTGAGCAGCTGGGCACGCACGGCCAGCCGCCGTGCATCGCGCTTCGACAACTGGTGAACAGCCACGAACCGAGGCTAAGGCACCGCACGGACAGTATGGTGGAGGGAGATTCTGCGGGAGTAGCCGAGCGGGTGGGGACCTGGTGCTCGGAGTTTTCAGGGGGTCATCGTGGCGTTACGTGAGCGGGCATTCCTGCCCTGTGCGGTGTCGTTTGTGTCGATCATGTCGTTGCTGCTCGTCGCCGGCTGTTCGTCCGACGGAGGGACGAATGTGCCGCCCGAGGTGTCGCCGAGCCCGTCGGTCGCCGTGCCGCGCACGCAGGCGGCGCTCAAGCCGGCGACCGACTGCACCCGGTCCACCGAGAGGCTTCCGACCGAGTCCGAGACCGACGGCGTGCAACTGACGGTCCGCACCGATCCGAGCCGCACCTCGTTGCTGATGAAGAACACCGGCAGCCTGTCGGTCGTCGTCATCCCCGACCCGAACTTCACCACCCGCCTGGTCGCGGCGCCGCACGCGAACCCGAAGGACCCGGCCTCGCGGGCCGCCCTGATCGCGGTCAACAACAGTGGCGCGAAGGTGCCGGACATCCCGCCGTACGTGCCGCAGACGCAGGTCGTCACACTGCCACCCAAGTGGGCGCTCTGCGCGCTCACCGACAACGTCAAGGAGTCCGCGTCCGTCCGCTACCTCCAGGACCGGCAGTCCAGCGCCGAGTACTTCGTCACGAAAGCACTCGCCGACCAACTGCTCACCGCCAACAGTTCGGCCCGGACCCAGCCGACCCTGGTGCGGTGCGCGAAGAGCACCCTGGGCGTGCTCAAGACCCATCCGGAGATGTCCGATATCGAGCTGTACGTCGAGATCCTGAGCCCCCGCTCGGCCTGCCGGACCGGCTACAAGGCACTGCTGCGCGGTGACGCGAACGCGACCGAGCAACTCGAGGCCACGGTCATCGGACGGCTCGGCGGCGCTCCCCGGCTGCTCGCGAACAGCAGGCTGTACAGCGTCACGACGCGTCCCTGAACCGCCGAACCCGGCCAGGGTCGGGTCCGGGTCCGGTCAGGGACAACTCCCCTGCCGCGGAGCGACCCGCGGCGGCAGACTGGAGTCCTACCGTTCGACTCTCGGAGGACATCAGCCATGATCGGCTTCATCATCGCCGGACTCATCATCGGAGCGCTGGCCCGGCTCTTCACGCCCGGCAAGCAGAAGCTCGGCCTGCTCGCCACGCTGCTGCTCGGGCTGGCCGGTTCGGTGATCGGCGGGACCATCGCGAGCATTCTCGGCACCGGCGGCATCTTCGAGCTGAACGCGCTCGGCTTCATCGTCGCGGTGATCTCCTCGGTACTGCTCGTCGGCACCGCCGAGTCGCTGTCGGCCCGCCACCAGAACCGCGCCATCAAGCACTGACCGACCCGGAGCGCCGGCCTCAGCTCTCCTCGTTGATCGCCATCGCCGGCCGCGGCGCGCGGCCCGGCGGCTGTGGCGGGCGGGGCAGCAACGGCCGGCGCTTCTCCAGGGTCCGGATCACCGGCTGCTTCGCGGTGACCGTGATCAGCTCACCGGCGTGCCGCAACGTCAGCGACGCGTCCGGCCCGTCGTGCACCGAGTACTTCACCGAGAGCGGGTCGATCTCCACCCGCAGCCGCACCCCGCGCCAGCGGACGGCGAAACTCAATCCGGCCAGGCCGACCGGCAACGCCGGATCGAAGCACAGGCAGCCGTCCCACTCGCGCAATCCACCGAACCCGGCCACCAGCGCACTCCAGGCACCGCCGAGCGAGGCCATGTGCAGACCGTCGCCGGTGTTGTGGTGCAGGTTGCGCATGTCGATCAGGGCCGCTTCGTACGCATAGTCGTAGGCCAGGTCCAGGTGCCCGACCTCGGCGGCCATCACGGCCTGCACGCACGCCGACAACGACGAGTCCCGCACGGTGAGCCGCTCGTAGTAGTCGAAGTTCCGCGCCTTCTCCTCGGTGGTGAACGCGTCGCCGCACCAGTACGTCGCCAGCATCAGATCGGCCTGTTTGACGACCTGGGTGCGGTACAGCTGGAAATACGGCGCGTGCAGCAGGAGCGGATACCTGTCCTTGTAGGCCTCGAAATCCCAGACGGCATATCCGGTGAAGCCTTCGGACTGGGGATGCACGCCGAGGTCCTCGTCGTACGGGATGTAGACGGCGGCCGCGGCGTCCCGCCAGATCGCCTCCTCCTCGCTGTCGACCCCGAGCTCACGCGCCTTCGCCGGCACCTTCGCGGCGATCTCGGCCGCCGAGCGCAGGTTGCGGGCCGCCATCAGGTTGGTGAAAACGTTGTCGTCGGCAACAGCGCTGTACTCGTCCGGGCCGGTCACTCCGGGCAGGTGCCAGCGCCCTTCGCGGTCGTGGTGGCCGAGCGACATCCACAACCGGGCGGTCTCGACCAGCAGCTCGAGCCCGACCTCGTCGAGGAAGTCGTCGTCGCCGGTGGCCCGGTAGTACCGCATGACGGCCTCGGCGATGTCGGCGTTGATGTGGAACGCCGCCGTCCCCGCCGGCCAGTAGCCGGAGCATTCCTGGCCGCGGATCGTCCGCCACGGGAACGCGGCCCCGCGGAAGCCGAGCTCCGCGGCGCGTTGCTTCGCCATCTCCAGCGTCGAATGGCGCCAGCGCAGCGCGTCCGCGGCGGCGTCCGGCATCGTGTAGGTCAGCACCGGCAGCACGAAGCCCTCGGTGTCCCAGAACGTGTGCCCGTCGTACCCGGCGCCGGTCAGTCCCTTCGACGGGATCGCCCGCCGCTCGGCGCGCGCACCGGCCTGCAGGAGGTGGAACAGCGCGAACCGGACCGCCTGCTGCAACTCCGGATGCCCTTGCACCTCGACGTCGGCGCCGTCCCAGAAGTCGTCCAGGAACTCGGCCTGCTGCCCGGTCAGGCCGTCCCAGCCGGAGAACCGGGCGCTCGCGAGCGCGGCCGCGACCTGGTCCCGGATGGCGGTCTCGGACCGCAGGCTGGACCAGCCGTACGCCAGGTACTTCACGACGCGCAGGCTCTCGCCCGGCTGCAGCTGGCAGATCACCGTGGTCCGCGCCCAGTCCTCGCGGACGTCCTGGTCCATCGCGTAGCGGACCGAGGTGTCCACCTCGTGCGCCATCGCCGCGGCCATCAGCTGCTGGCTGCGGGTCGTGCGGTGGATCAGGACGGTCCCGTGCTCGCCGCCGTCGTGGCTGACCGGCTTCAGCGGGTTGTCCAGGACCGCGGCCACCCGCGGATCGTCGGACAGCTTCGGCTGCGCCTCGTTCGCCACGAGCTCGGACTGGATCACGAATCGGGCCGGCTGGTCGACGGGCTCGACGACGTACTCGATCGCGGCCACCGCGCGCTGGGTGAGCGACACGAGCCGGCGGCTGCGGACCTTGATCCGCTTGCCGCCCGGTGACGTCCAGTCCACGTCCCGCTCGAGGATGCCGGTGCGGAAGTCCAGCGACCGCTCGTGCTTGGACAGGTAGCCGTAGCGGATGTCGAACGGCGAGTCGTCGACGAGCAGCCGGATCAGCTTGCCGTTGGTGACGTCCACGAGGGTCTGCCCGGACTCCGGGTAGCCATAGCCGGCCTCCGCGTACGGCAGCGGGCGCTGCTCGTAGAACGAGTTCAGGTACGTGCCGGGGATCGCATACGGCTCGCCCTCGTCGAGGTTGCCGCGCAGGCCGATGTGCCCGTTCGACAGGGCGAACAGGGACTCCGCCTGCGCCAGCTTGTCGAGCGCGAGCCGCGTCTCGCGCAGCCGCCACGGCTCGATCGGATGGTGGCCCCGGTCGATCATTCGCCCTCCACCTCCGGCCGCAGCAGGTCGGCCAGGTCGCGGACCACGACGTCGGCGCCGTGCGACTTCAGCTCGGCCGCCTGGCCGACGCGGTCCACTCCGATCACCCGCCCGAAGTGGCCCGAACGACCGGCGGACACACCCGCCAGCGCGTCCTCGAAGACCGCCGCCGCGGACGGGTCGACGCCGAAGCCCTTGGCCGCGGCGAGGAACGTGTCCGGCGCCGGCTTGCCCTTCAGGCCCTCGGTCCGGATCGTCACACCGTCGACGATCTGCTCGACGAACCGCGCCAGGCCGGTGACCTCCAGCACCTGGCGGGTGTTCGCACTCGACGACACGACGGCCCGGCGGAGCCCGGCCTGCTCGGCGGCCTCCAGATACTTCCGGGAGCCCTCGAACACGTGCACGCCGTCGGTGCGGATCCGCCGCTGCACCGCCTCGTTCTTCCGGTTGCCGAGACCGTTGACCGTCATCGCGGACGGCGGATCCCCGGCCGTGCCCTCCGGCAAGGTGATGCCGCGCGAGGTCAGGAAGTCCCGGACGCCGTCGGGCCGCGGCTTGCCGTCCACATACGCGTCGTACTCCGCGCGGGCGTCGAACGGCACGAAGGCGATCCCGTGCTGCGCCGCATAGTCGCGGAGGAACTCGTCGAACATCTCTTTCCACGCGGCAGCATGAACGGCGGCGGTGTCGGTGAGCACACCATCCAGGTCGAACAGGCAGGCCCGGATCCCCGTAGGTAGTCCCAGCATGATCACCACATTAGCGGTCCGGGGACCACTGGTCGGGGAGGCCGAAGCCCGGGAACCGGGACGCACCGAACGTGGTGATCTCCACGATCTTGCCGTCGTCGACCCACAGCACGTCGAGCTTGAAGGCCCGCCAGATCGAATCGCCCGGTCGCTTCAGGTACGTCGCCGCGGCGGGCAGCCGGTTCGCCGACGTCGGCACGAGCCGCCAGTCGCCGTCGCGGTCCGGCCCGAAGGCCCGCTGGAACAGCGGCAGGCAGGCGCGCAGCCCGGTGAACGACAGCCGGTCGGGCGGCATCGAGACCCGCAGGTCCTCGCCGGCGATCGCGATCGCCGCCTCGGCGTCACAGCGCTCGTGGGCGTCGATGAAGCGCGCCAGCACCTCCCGCTCCTCCGCGGTCGGCCGCGGCGCGGACCAGTCGGCGCGGTGCTCCGGCAGCCGCTGCTGCATCGTCACCCGCGCCCGCTGCAACGCGCTGTTGGCCGCCGCCACGCTCGTCTCCAGCAGCTTCGCCGTGTCGGCGGCCGACCAGCCGAGCACATCGCGGGCGATCAGCGCGGCGCGTTGCCGGGCCGGCAGCGCCTGCAGCGCGATCAGGAAGGTGAGCTCGATCGTCTCCCGGTCCACCACGACGGCGTCCGGCTGATCGGCCGGCGGCGCGATCTCGTCCAGCAGCCGATCGGGATACGGCTGCAACCAGACCAACTCCCCCGGCGAGTCCGTGGCGGCGGACACCGGGCGCCGGCTGCGCTGACGGGTGAGGTCGAGACAGACGTTGGTGGCGATCCGGTACAGCCAGGCGCGGAAGAAGGTGCGCCCGTCGTACTGATCGCGACCGCGCCAGGCCCGCAGCAGCGTCTCCTGGACCGCGTCCTCGGCGTCGTCGAACGAGGCCAGCATCCGGTAGCAGTGCACGTGGAGCTCGCGGCGATGCCGGCCCGCGAGGTCGGCGAACGCGGTCTCGTCACCCGCGAACGCCGCCTCCTCGAGAGTCGTCACGAGGCGGTCCTTCCCACCTCCTGGACCGTCCAGCCGTTGCCGTCCGGGTCCTCGAAAGACAGGAAGCTCTCGTAGTCACCGCGCGCCGGCGCGAGACCGGGACGCTTCCCCTCGGGGGTGAAGTGGAACGGCTCGCTCACCTCGACCCCGCGGCCGGCCAGCTCGGCATGCGCGGCCTCGATGTCGTTCACCACCAGGTGGGTGCCCTGGTAGCTGCCCGGCGGTGCGGCGGTCAGGCCGGTCCCGATCGTGATCGAGCACGCCGACCCGGGCGGTGTCAGCTGCACGACCCGGAACGAGTCGCCCGCCCGATGGTCGACGTCCTCGGCGAACCCCAACTGCTCGGTGTAGAACTTCTTCGCCCGGTCCACGTCCGTCACCGGCACGATCACGAGCTCGAGTTTCCAGTCCATCTGCGTCATCTCGGGGCCTCCACGGTCAGGTCGGTCCCAGTCTGACCGACGTTAGATGACCGTGTAACGACGCCCGGGCCGAAAACTCATCGGTCGATCGATGACTACTTTCCGGCCGCCTCGAAGACCTTCGCGAACCAGTCCAGCTGCGCGAGCTGCTGGTACGTCTGGCCGCCCTCGTGCTCGTTGTAGTGGTACACCTCGATGTCCTTCTGCTCGCTGCCGGTGGCGCCGTAGTGGTTGAAGGCGGCGAACACCGTCGAGGGCGGGCAGATCGGGTCCATCAGCGCGACCGAGAACAGCGCCGGCGCCGTGGCGAGCCGGCCGAGGTTGACGCCGTCGAAGTAGCCGAGCGTGGTGAGCGCCGCGTCGACGTCCTGGCGGAACCCCTTCAGGTACCGCGTGATCTCGCCGTACGGGTCCTTGTCGGTGATCTGCAGCGCCCGCTGGAAGTGGCACAGGAACGGTACGTCGGGCGCACAGCCGAGCAGCTCGATCCCGGCGATCGGCGCCAGGCCGGCCGCCGCGATCGCGATGCCGCCGCCCTGGCTGCCGCCGGTGACGACCATCCGGTCCGGGTCGACCAGCGGCGACGTCCGGGCCGCGTCGAGCGCCCGCACCGCGTCGATGAAGACCCGGCGGTAGTAGTACGTCTCCGGGTCGGTGATTCCCAGCGTCATGAAACCGGGCGTGTGGTTGAGACCGGCGTACGGCGTGGCGTCCGGCGTCCCGTCGACGCCGCCGGCACTGTACCCCTGGCCGCGGGTGTCCATCACGAAGTGCGCGTAACCGGCCTGCGCCCACAGCGTGGTCGCGTGCGGGAAGCCCCGGCCCCCGGAGTACCCGTGGTACTGCACGACGGTCGGCAACGGACCGGTCGCGCCGGCCGGAACGTGCAGCCAGCCCTTCACCGGGGAGCCGTCGAAACCGGCGTAAGTGACGTCGTAGGTGTCGATCACCGCGAGCTTGTTGTCGATCAGGGTGAACGTGGCGGACAGGTCGTCGGTGCGCGCCTTCTCGATCGAGCGGCGCCAGAAATCGACCAGGTCGGCGGGCGCGGCCACCTCGGGCCGGTACTCGCGGAGCTTGTCGAGGGAAAGGTCGAACATGGCCATAACCGGCAAACCTACGCCCACCGGCGGTCCGGCGGTAAGCGATGTCCAAATCCGGCCGCAGGTGACCTAGGGTGAGGTGATGCCGACCCCGAACATCGTCTTCGTGATGTCCGACGATCACGCCGCGCACGCGATCTCGGCGTACAGCAACAACACACGTAGCAAGGTCAACAGCACGCCGCACCTGGACCGGCTGGCCCGCGACGGAGTCCGGATGGACGCGACGTACTGCACGAACTCGATCTGCTCCCCCTCGCGGGCCTCGATCCTGACCGGGACGTACAGCCACGTGAACGGCGTCGCCTCGATCTTCACCGAGATCGACTACCGGGTGCCGACGTTCGCCGAGGTGCTGCAGGACGCCGGCTACCAGACCGCTCTGTTCGGCAAATGGCATCTCGGTGAGCGGCCGGAGTCCGCGCCGCGGCACTTCGACGACTGGCGGGTGTTCCCCGGCCAGGGCGACTACGTCGACCCACTGATGATCGGGCCGGACGGCGCGGCGACCGTGCCCGGGTACGCGACGGACATCGTCACGGACCAGAGCATCGACTGGATCCGCTGGCGGGACCCGGACCGCCCGTTCCTGCTGCTCGTGCACCACAAGGCGCCGCATCGGCCATGGGTGCCGGACGAGAAGCACAAGCACCTCTACCCGGTCGGTTCAATCCCGGAGCCGAGCACGCTGTTCGACGACCACAGCACGCGCAGCCAGGCGGTTCGCGGCGTGCGCATGTCCGTCGCGGACGACCTGGGCGCGGACGAGCTCGGCGAAGAGCTGCCGGACGAGCTGCGCGGCCCGGAGAACCGGGAGGCGCGGATGCGCTGGAAGTACCAGCGCTACCTGCGCGACTACTTGCAGTGCGTCCAGTCCATCGACGACAACGTCGGGCGGCTGCTCGACGTCCTCGACGAGGAGGGCGTCAGCGACAACACGGCCGTCGTCTACACGTCCGACCAGGGGTTCTTCCTCGGCGACCACGGCTGGTTCGACAAGCGGCTGATGTTCGACGAGTCGCTGCAGATGCCGATGATGATCCGCTGGCCGTCGGTGATCCCGGCCGGCGGCACCTGCGACGCGATGGTCACCAACGTGGACTTCGCAGCGACCTTCCTCGACATGGCGGGGCTGGAGCTGCCCACGTCCCAAGGCCGCAGCTTCCTGCCGCTACTGCGTGGTGAGCAGGTCCCGGATTGGCCGACGGCGATCTACTACCGGTACTGGGAGCACGACGACCCGTACCACCACGCCCCCGCGCACTACGGGATCCGCACGAAGGACTTCAAGCTCATCCACTACTACGGCGCCGGCCTAGGGGTGCCGGGCTCGTCGGAGCGACTGTTCGAATCCGAGTGGGAGCTGTACGACCTGCAGAAGGATCCGGAGGAGCTGATCAACGTCGCCGAGGACCCGGCGTTCGCCGAGACCCGCGCTGCGCTGACCGCCGAACTGGCAGAACTCCAAAGGCACTATGCCGACCTGCCGTACGACGGCCCGTCGACCCCGGCACCGAAGTGGTCGTGGGCGGACGAGAGGTCACTGGAGCATGCAGCCGAGCACAGGCAACGCGTGGAACAGGACCCGGAGACCAACAGGTCCCACTGACTCGGGACCTTCGGCCCTCTACACCCCCGTTCTGGTCCAGGACGGTTGACCCAGGGGCAACCAGGGGGTGGTGGGGGAACATGTCGAGAACAGTGCAATTTCTCGGAGCGCTCGCCGCGGCGAGTCTGGCATGCGGAGCCGTGACAACCCAGCCGGCGTCGGCCACGGCATCGGCCGTGTGCTCGGTGGGAGTCGGTGCAGTCACTGGTAGCGGCGAGTCCGGCAGTGCCGTCTTGGCGACCATGCCGCCGACTTGGTCGTCCGGACTCTTCGTGAACAAGCCGTATCCCGCCCCAGTTCGGCTGAGCAGCGCGATTGCTTCCTCGAAGAACGGGGAGGGCGACTACGACGTCAGCGGTTACGTCGTACTGGGCGACACGTTGTACAACACCTACTCCCTCGTCCACGAGGACGGGGAGATCATGGCCCGAGCGCTCGTGCGGATCGGTGGCGGCTGGAGCAGCTACGTCGCTCTCCACCGTTCGTCCTACTCGGCGCCGGGCACGTTGCCGCGCAACACGGTCTACGGGCTGCGTCGCGACGGCGTGCTGTTCCGGTGGAACGCCGCCAACTGGGGCCAGAAGACGTCGTACCCGGGATTCTCCGCGGTCAAGTCGATGGCACTGATCAGTGCGACCGCGACGTACGACACCTTCCTGGCCAACACCCGGGGCGGTGCGCTGTACACGATCCACATTCCAGTGACGTCGCCCATGAAGCCGGTCGTCAAACTCGTCCGCCGGTCAGGCTGGCAAGGTTTCGAGGCGATGCTCGCGCAGAAGTGCGGCATCTACGGAACGCTCGTGATCGGGATCGACACCGACACCCACGCCGGATACCTGTACGCCGTCGGGCACGCCGTCGGAACCTCGACCGTCATCGAGCCGCGTGGCAAGGTCCCCGGATCGTTCGGCTCCGCCGTGTACTTCCGATGGATCACGCAACCCGAACCGCCGCCCTTCGGTGAATAGGGGGCCGAGATGAGAAGCCGCACCACTGCGCTGATGGCGGCGATCGGACTGGCCGGCAGCCTGCTCGGCTGGCCGGCCGATGCGGCGCCGAACCGCGCGACGGTGACCTGTTCGGTCACGGCTGGCTCGGTGACGAGCAACGGTGACCACCGCGCCCAGGTCGTCACAAGCACTGTGCCGCCCACGCTGACGAGAGACTCTAAGGTCGCGCTGGAGGTGTTCGCGCCGGGTCTGGTCGGGCTCAGCACCTCCCTGCGTGCCGAACCGGACCCAGGCGGTTCTCACGTGTCCGGCTATGTCGTGATCGGCTCAGGGCTGTACCTCACCCGCTACCAGGCCGGCTTGACCGCCGAGGTCCACCACGCGCAGCTGACCCGGATCGGCGGCGGCTGGCGGGACTTTGTCGCCGTCGAGCAGTCCGTGTCCTCCGAGGACGCTCCCTGGCGGATGAACACCTACGGGCTGCGTTCCGACGGCGTCCTGTTCCGGTGGACCGTCGACCCGAACGGCGTCTGGCGCGGCAAGACGTCGTACCCGGGGTTCGCGGCGGTCAAGGCGATGGCGCTGATCAGCAAGACGCGGACCTACGACACCTTCCTGGCCACCACTCACGGCGGTGCGCTGTACACGATCCACATCCCGACCGGCACACCGATGAAACCAGTCGTGAAGCTCGTCCGGCGCGCGACCTGGCAGGGCTTCGAGTCACTGGTCGCGACCAGCTGCGGCAGCTACGGCACACTGCTGCTCGGAATCGACAAGGCGGCCGGCACGGGCTACCTGTACGCCGTTGGGCACGCCAATGGACCGGCCACGATCATCCTGCCGCGCGGCAAGGTCCCGGCCACCTTCGGCGACCCGGTCGACTTCCGCTGGTTCCTCCCGATCGACCGTCTCTTCGGCGAATGAGAGTCAGCCCGGGGAGTGCCCGGGCTACGGGGGCGCGAGATGATGTCGGCGGTGACCTCTCGGTGGAGGAGCTGTCCGGATGAGTGAAGCGACTGTGGTGTCGGTGAACGTCGGTCTGCCGAAGGACGTCGAGTGGAACGGGAAGACCGTCTACACCGGCGTGTGGAAGGGGCCGGTCGACGGGCCGGTGATGGTCCGTCGGCTGAACCTGGACGGCGACGGCCAGGGCGACTTGGCCGGCCACGGTGGCGAGCAGCGTGCGGTGCTGGTGTACCAGCTGGATTCCTACCGCTACTGGGCGCAGCACTTCGGGCGGGACGACTTCGGCTACGGACAGTTCGGCGAGAACCTGACGGTCGACGGGCTGCCGGACGACGAGGTCTGCATCGGTGACCGCTACCGGATCGGCGGCGCCGAGCTGGAGGTCACGCAGCCGCGCGTGACCTGCTACCGGGTCGGACTGCGGATGGGTGAGCCGGAGCTGCCGGCGCTGCTCGTCAGCCACCACCGGCCGGGGTTCTACTGCCGGGTGATCACCGAAGGCGAGATCGCGGCCGGTGATCCGATCGTCAAGACGGCTACCGGCCCGGGCGCCCTGAGCGTCTCCGACACGGATGCTCTGCTGTACCTACCCGACCGCGACATCGAGAAGCTGCGGATCGCCGTACGCATCCCGGCGATGAGCCCGGGGTGGCAAGGATCGTTCCACGAGCTTCTGGACAAGGAGAACGCACCAGGGCCGGCGTGGGACGGCTTCCGGCAGCTGCGCGTCACCGATGTCGTCGCTGAGGCCAAGGACGTGTTCTCCATCAAGCTCGCTGCACCCGACGGCGGTGAGCTGCCGGCGGCTCAGGCGGGTCAGTACCTGACGTTCCGGCTGCCGGAGGCTGTGCGCAGCTATTCGCTGTCCACCTCGCCCGGCTACCGTGTGAGCGTCAAGCAGGAGCCGCACGGGATCGGCAGCGCCTACATGGCTCAGCTGTCGTCCGGCAGTCTGCTGGAAGTCGCGGCAGCACGCGGTGAGTTCTTGCTCGAGGACGGCACCGGACCGGTGCTGCTGATCTCCGCGGGAATCGGAGTGACGCCTGTCCTCGCGATGCTTCACAGCCTGGCAGGCAGTAGTCGCGAGGTGTGGTGGATCCATGCGGCGCGCGGACAGACGGAGCACGCGTTCGCCGCGGAGGCACACGACCTGCTCGCCCAGCTCCCGAACGCTCACGAGCACATCTACTACAGCTCCGTCGAGGGGCGGCTGACCGAGGACAGGCTGCTCGAGCTGGGCCTACCGCCAGATGCCACGGCGTACGTCTGCGGTCCTGAGAGCTTCATGGCGGACATGCAGGCAGCACTGACCGCAGTAGGGGTCACTCGGGTCCGTACGGAGCTGTTCGGCGCGCTGGCATCGCTGAATCCCGGTGTCGTCGGCCAGACCCTCAGGCCGCCGCATCAGCCGGACGGTGCCGCCGGCAATGGGCCGCTGGTGACGTTTGCCCGCAGCGGCATCTCGACAGCCATGCGCGACGGCACCCTGCTCGAGCTGGCCGAAGCCTGTGACGTGCCGGCGCGGTGGAGCTGCCGCACCGGCGTCTGCCACAACTGCATCACCCCGGTGCTGTCCGGCGACCTCACGTACTCCCCCACCCCACTGGAACCGCCGCCGAGCGGGCAGGCGCTCCTCTGCTGCTCCCGCCCGGCGACCGACCTCATCTTGGATATGTAGCGGACGCCGCGCTACGGCAGCTTCAGGCCGAAGCCGGGCTGGTCGGTGAGGGTGATGTGGCCGTCCTCCAGCGTGTAGAAGCCGGGGCCGGGGACGCCTTCGACGATCGGGATGTTGCCGAGGCCGGCGGCCAGGTGAGCGGCGTACAGGGTCTTGAGTGGCTGGCCCCAAGCGTGCGGTGAGGCTTCGGCGGACAGCTCGGGCATGGTGCGGCGCCAGGCGGTGAGGCCGTGGCCGGTGACGTCCATCAGGGCCACGTCCACGAGACCGTCGCGGGCCAGCTGGAGGACGTGCTCCACGTTCGGGTCGTACTCGCCGTCGGCGACCTTGGGGCGGACCGGCAGCTTCTGCAGGTACGCGTGGAGCGCCTCCAGATCGGGGCGGCGTTCTGCGAACGGCTCCTCGATCCAGTACAGGTCGCAGTCCGCGACACCGTCCAGGTACTCGAACAGGGTGTTCACGCTGAAGCCGTCGTTGCCGTCGACAAGGATCCCGGCGTCGGGGTACAGCTCGCGGGTCAGCCGGGTCACCTCGATGTCCCGCTGCAGACCGCCGTGGGAGTCCATCCAGCGATGCCCGCGGCCGATCTTCAGCTTGAAGTCGCGGAACCCGAACTCGTGATCCTGGGCGAGGTTCGCCCGGATCGCGTCCAGCCCGCCGTCGAGGTCGTCGAGGTAGATCCCGCCGCTGTAGCAGCGCACCCGGGGCGACCCGGCGCCGCCGAGCATCGCGTACACCGGCACGTCGAGGACCCGCGCCGCGAGATCGTGCAGCGGGTAGTCGAGGAACTCGGCCGCCGGGTCGATCACCCCGCGGTCCGGGTCGATCAGTTCTGCGAGGTTCCGTCCGACGAGCGAGCCGGGGTCCGCGTCGTGCAGCGGCAGCCCCCAGCCCGTCGCGCCGCGGTCGGTCTCCACCACGTACGCCGTGGTGCTGCCGCCGCTCCCGTGGCTCCCGAGGAACGAGTTGCGGCCGATCGTGCGGAGGTAGTCGTAGCGGATCTCGGTGGTCGTGACCGAGCTGATGACGTGCCTGGCGAGGGTCATCGGTCAACGATAGACAGAGACCAGCCGTCGGAACGCCGCCGGATTGCTGAGCACGTCGGTGTTGTCCGCGAACTGGTCGATCGACCCGATCAGCCCGTGCCGCGCCACCGCTTCGTCGGTCACGGTCGCCAGGCACGCCTGCACGAACCGGTCCGCACCGAGCACCATCGCGGGCCGGTCGAAGTACGGCCGCGGGGCCGGGTCGAGCTCGTCGGTGATCCCGAGCGCCTTGTGCCGCCGGGCGACCAGCTCGTACGCCGTGACGAGCGCCCGCTCGCGCTCGGCGTACGACGTGGCCGCGACCGCGTCGGCCAGCGCGACGTCGAGCCCGTCCGGGTGATCGAGCCGCGCGAACGCCGTACCGAGCCACTTGCTGTACGGCGCGTAGGCCTTGGCCTGCAACAGGGCCAGGCGCATGAGATCCCGCACCAGCCGGGCAGCCACGACCCGCGACCCGAGCTCGTCACCTACCTCGTGCGTGCGCTGGACGAACGCCTCCTCCTGGGCAACACGGGACCACTGGCAGGCCAGGGTCCACCGCCAGATCTGGTCCGGGTACCAGGCCAGCGCCTCACGAACCCGGGCCAGCCGTCCGTCGTCCGCGTACACCCGGCCGGCCACCACACCGAGGAGCTGCTGCTGCGGAGTCACCAGCCAGTCGTCGATCCCGATGCCCTGTGACGCGTCGAACCCGAGCTGCCCCCGCAACCAGTCCCCCAGCGTCGCGACGGTCACGTGGTGCCGCGGCGCCAAGCTGTCCCAACCGAAGCGCACCGGATACCCGTCGTACTCGTCGGGCAGCCCGTCGTCGACCGCCTTCCGCACCCGCTCGACCTCGGCCGCGTCCACCAGTACGGCGAGCCGCGGCCCCCAGCCGTGGTCCATCGACCGCGCGGTGTCGTATCCGAGCACGTCCGACCCCCACCCGAGCAGCCCGGCCGCGTAGCCGATGTCCCCCACCAGCGGCGCGACCACCTCGGAGTGAAACCTTTCCGCGACCTCAGCCGCCGGCCTGAACTCAGCCTTGGAACCCACTGGGCCGCCTTTCGGTTCGATCTGCCCGTTTACAGTTGCCCGGTGCGACATGTGGTGTGGGACTGGAACGGAACGCTGCTCAATGACAATCACGCCGTCCTGGCTGCCGTCAACGAAGTTTGTGCCGGGTTCGGGCGGGCGGAGCTGAGCTGGGGCGAGTGGCAGGCGGCCTACGCGCGGCCGATGCGGCTGTCGTACGAGCAGATCCTGCGGCGCACTCTGGACGAGGCGGAGTGGGAGCAGGTCGACAAGCTCTACCACGATCGGTACGACGCGCTGCTGCACACCTGTGAGCTGGCCGCCGGGACGCACGAGGTGCTGCGGTCCTGCACGGCGAGCGGGCGGACGCAGTCGTTGCTGTCGATGTGGTTCCACTCGCGGCTCACGCCCACGGTCGAGCACTACGGGCTGACGACCTACTTCACCCGGATCGACGGGCTGCCCGGCGAGGTCGGCGGCGGCTCGAAGGCCGACAGCCTGGTCCGGCATCTGGAGGCGCAGCAGCTCGATCCGGCCGATGTCGTCCTGATCGGGGACGTCGTCGACGACGCCGAGGCGGCCCAGGCGGCCGGCGCCCGCTGCGTGCTCGTCACCACTGGCGCGATGACCCCGCAAGCCCTGCACTCGACGGGCGCCCCGGTCGCCGCTTCGATCACGGAGGCGCTCCAACTGCTCGACGCCTGAGACGACAGCCGCCATGATCCCCAGGGGTACAGGCCCGTGGTTCTCCCTGGTGTGATGCACCTGCCTGCGACGAGACGGTGGTTTCACACCGAAGAGCGTCCAGGGAGGCACCCCGATGAAGCAGTACTACGGCCCAGTGGTCGTCCTACTCGACAGCCAGGACACGCTGGAGTGGGCTGCGGCCGAAGCCGCGGCCCGGAGCGCCGAGCTGCGCATCGTGCACGCGTTCCGCTGGCCCCACCTGCTCGACCCGCTCGGTGAGCTGACCGTCGACGAGCGGGACCTGAAGGCAGCCGAGGAGGTCGTCGACGAGGCGGCCGGCCACGTCCGGCAGATCTTCCCGAGCCTGCGGATCTCCACCACGGTCTTCCCCGGCCGCCCGGCCACCGCACTGCTGAACGAGGCCCGCGAGAGCACCGGCGCACTCGTGGTGATCGGGCACGGTCGCAGCTTCGAGCGGAGCCTGGCCCGGCGGTTGGCCCGCCGTACGACGGGGTCGCTGGCAGTCGTCGGGCTGACCGCGGACCACGCGGCCGGACCGTCCACGGGGCGTGTGGTCGTCGCCGTCGACGGTCACGACCGGTCGGATGCGCTGGGGTTCGCGTTCGGCGCGGCGCGGCGGCGGGGCACTGGTCTGACCATCCTGCACACCGGTCCGGCCGACGTCACCGCGTGGCAGACGGCGTACCCGGAGGTCGACATACGGCGGAGCGCGGTCACCGGCACCGTCGCGAGCGCCGTGCTGGCCGAGTCCGCTGCCGCGGCCCTGACCGTCCTGACAGCCGACCGGACCTGGCTTCAGCAGACCGGCAACGCGACAGTCGCCCGGCTCGCGCGCGGTCCAGTAATACTGGTCTGACCAGTGGACCCGGGCCGGCCCGGCTAGGCTGACCGGCGTGGGGATGGCAGATCGCGAGCATCGAGAGCTGAGGGGCCGGCAGCGGGAGACCGAAGTACTGAGAGGGCTCGTCAGCGAGGCGAGGGCCGGCCGCAGCCAGGTGCTGCTGCTGACAGGCGAGGCCGGTGTCGGCAAGTCGGCCTTGCTGGACACCCTGATCGCCGGTGCCGACGGCTGCCGGATCACCCGAACCGCCGGGGTCGAGTCCGAGATGGAGCTCGCGTACGCGGGCCTGCACCAGCTCCTCCAGCCGTTCCTGGAACATCTCGAGCGACTGCCGGCACCGCAGCGCGAGGCGCTCGGTACGGCGTTCGGCCTGGTGAGCGGCCCGACGCCGGACAAGTTCCTGATCGGTCTCGCGGTCCTGAACCTGCTCTGCGACGCCGCCGGCGACCGGCCCGTGCTGTGCGTGGTCGACGATGCGCAGTGGCTGGACCTGATGTCCGCGCGCATCCTCGCCTTCGTCGCCCGCAGGCTCGCGGCCGAATCCGTGGTGATGGTCTTCGCGGTCCGCGACGGCAACGACCACGCGTTCACCGGCCTGACCGAGCTGGCGGTCCGCGGCCTCGACGAGACCGAGGCGCGAGCACTGCTCGAATCCGTGCTGCCGGGGCCGATCGACCCGCGGGTCCGCGACCGGATCGTCGCCGAGACCCACGGCAACCCGCTCGCCCTGCTCGAACTCCCGCGTGCCTGGACCGCCGCGGAGCTGGCCGGCGGTCTGACCAGGGGCAGCCTGGCCGGCCGGATCGAGGACAGTTTCGTCCGGCGCCTCGAAGTCCTCGAGCCCGGCACCCGGCTGCTCCTGCTCACCGCAGCCGCGGAACCGCTGGGCGACCCGACCCTGCTGTGGCAGGCGGCCGAGCGGCTCGGGCTCGGCGCCGACCCGGCGGCCGGCGCGATCGAGTCCGGGCTGATCACCTTCGGCCGGCAGATCCGGTTCCGGCATCCGCTCGTGCGCTCCGCGGCGTACCGGATGGCGACACCGCAGCAGCGGCTGGCCGTTCATCGGGCCCTCGCCGACGTCACCGATCCCGGGACCGACCCCGATCGCCGGGCGTGGCACCGGGCGCAGGCGACCATGGCGCCCGACGAGGACGTCGCCGCCGAGCTCGAACGGTCCGCGCAGCGCGCCCGGGCCCGTGGCGGGTTCTTCGCGGCCGGCACATTCCTGGAGCGGGCGGCGGCGCTGACCATCGACCCGGGCCGCCGGGCCGACCGCGTGCTGGCCGCCGCCACCGCCCAGCGGAGCGCCGGCGGGCTCGACGCCGCGAACGCCTCGTTGATCTCGATCAGGTCGAGGTCGGCCGGCGCGATGCCTTCCTTCGCGCAGGCCTTCACGATCGCGTTCGCCGGCTGGC
>NZ_JBSGFZ010000021.1:0-193233 GCF_053603655.1 Kribbella sp. NPDC004138 | reverse complement strand
CAGCCGCCGCCCCGCGGGGCGGAGTTTTTGGAGCTGCGCTCGCACCCGCAAAACCCCGCCGACGTCGACGGCCGGCCCGCCCCCCCCCCCCCCCCGGGGCGCCCCCCCCCCCGCTTCTCTCTCCTTGTCTCTCGTGCCGTCGCTCTCGGTCGGCCAGGCGGTGCTCGGGGATGAGTTCCGGGATGCCCGCTGCTTGCGCGTCAGCGGGAGCCCGGTGTCGTCACCGCGCGGCCCTCGGTCACCACCAGCACCAGCAGTGGCAGAGCAGGTCGTCGACAAGGCAAGCGACTCCGTGGAGCAGTCTCACGTCTTTCACCTCCGATCCGCTGAACCGAACGGCAAGACAGTAGCTCCACTCATCACCCTCTGTATCTAGACAACTACGTGTTGCCACACAACCTTGAGCATCTTTTAACTCTTCCGCAACGACTGCCACGGGATCCCGACTTGACAGTTCGCGGTTGGTTGCCTCCAGCCCCTGACAACGTTCGCCTCCGGGTTGGGAAAAAGTCTTCACATAGTCGCCGGAGAGTGCCAATGTTTGACCGGCACGCTGCTGGACCACTTCTGCTAGGAGCCCTGATGCGATCTCTCTCGCGGTTGACCACCGCCGGCGTCCTCGGCGCCGCGGCCCTCGCCCTGCTCACCGGATGCCTCGGCTCGTCCGACTCCGGCAGCGGCGACCAGGACGCGAACCGGAACGCCGACGCCAAGAAGGTCGAGCTGACCTTCGGTTCGAACTCGGTCAAGGGCGGTAAGAGCAGCGCCGGCGCGACCTTCGTCGAGGACGTGCTGATCCCGAAGTTCGTCGCCGACCAGAAGGGCAAGGGCGTCGACGTCACGGTCAAGTTCCAGGGCGACGGCTCCGACGACGAGGTCTACAAGCAGAAGCTGTCCCTCGACCTGTCGAACAAGTCCGGGCCGGACCTGTTCCAGATCGACGGCATCTGGGTCGGCGAGTTCGCCCAGGCCAACTACATCAAGCCGCTCAGTGACACGGTCGGCGACGGTGCTGGATCTGGGGCCAAGGTCGACGACTGGGACGGCTGGAAGCAGATCCCGGAGTCGGTCCAGGCGCTCGGCAGCTACAACGGCCAGCGGTATGGCGTACCCGGCGGCACCGACGGCCGCGTGCTGTACTTCAACAAGAAGCTGTTCCAGCAGGCCGGACTTCCCGCGGACTGGCAGCCGAAGTCCTGGGCCGACATCATCTCCGCAGGTCAGGCGCTGAAGAAGATCGCCGGCGTGACGCCGATCCAGATCAACGCCGGGACCGCGATGGGCGAGGCGACCACCATGCAGGGCGTGCTGCCGCTGCTGGTGGGCACCGGCGCGACCGTGAACTCCGACGGCAAGTGGCTGGGCAACAACGAGCAGCTGCGGCAGGTGCTCGACTTCTACCACCAGGTGTACTCGACGGGTCTCGGCGACCCGGTTCTGCAGCGCGAGGCGAAGGGCCGGGACAAGTCGTTCGCCGAGTTCGCCGCGAACAAGATCGGCATCCTGCTGGAGAGCGACTACTTCTGGCGCAGCGTCGTCGAGCCCAAGGAGGGCGTCGCGAAGATGGCCGACCGCGACACCGCGGTGGGCTGGGCGATGATCCCGGCGCGGCAGCCGGGCGCCGGCGTCAAGGGCCAGGATTTCGTCTCGATGTCCGGCGGCGGGGCGACCGTGATCAACCCGAACACCAAGTTCCCGCAGCAGGCCTGGGAGTTCCTGCAGTTCATGAACTCCGCCGAGATGGTGAAGGAGTCGCTGGCCGGCGCCGCCAAGATCACCCAGCGCTCGGACGTCAACAGCGAGGTGCTGAAGAGCGACCCGATGCTGAGCTTCGTCGCCGAGAAGGTGCTGCCGCTCACGCAGTACCGCCCGGGCCGGGCCGAGTACCCGAAGATCTCGGCGGCGCTGCAGCAGGCGACCGCGGACGTGGTCGGCGGTAAGAGCACCGACGCCGCCGCGGCGGCGTACGGGAAGGCCGTCGAGACGGCGGCCGGCGGCAAGGACAAGGTCAACAGCAACTGATGACTTCCGCTTCCGCACCTCCCGTGCCCGCCGAGCCGGTGCCGGGACGTGGATCGGGCCGTCGATCAGGCGGTGGCCGGGGACCCGCGCGCGACGTCGCGGGCCTCGGCGTCGGCCGGGCGCTCGGCTTCGTCGCGCCCGCGATGCTGCTGATCGGCGCGTTCCTGATCTTCCCCGCGCTCTGGACCATCTACATCGGCGTCACGAACTACCGGCTGACCGGCGTCGAGGCCGTGTCGCCGTCGATCGTGGGCTTGTCGAACTACACGAAGGCGTTGAACGACGCCCTGTTCCACAACGCGTTGTGGCTGACGCTGCTGTTCGTGCTCGGCTCCGCGATCATCGGGCAGAACGTGCTCGGCTTCACGCTCGCGTGGGTGATGCGCCGCACGCGTCCCGCCGTACGCCGGACCGTCGAGGCGTTCGTCCTGCTCGCGTGGATCCTGCCGTCGACCGTGGTCGCGTACCTGTGGGTCGCGTTCTACGACCGCGACGGCGGCACCTTGAACAGTCTGCTGGGCACGCCGGGGACCGCGTGGCTGATCGACTACCCGATGGCGTGCCTCGTGGTCTTCAACACGTGGCGCGGTACGGCGTTCTCGATGATGCTCTACTCGTCGGCGCTGCAGGCCGTGCCGCCGTCGCAGCTCGAGTCGGCGCGGATGGTCGGGGCGTCGGGCTGGCAGACGCTGCGGGATGTGGTCTTCCCGCACATCCGCGGGCACGTGCTGACCAACACGCTGCTGATCTCGCTGTGGACGGCGAACGACTTCTCGCCGTTCCTGCTCACCAAGGGCGGACCGAACCACGAGTCCGAGACGGTGCCGGTCTACATCTACAACGTGGCGTTGCAGGGCGGTGAGCTCGGGTACTCGTCGGCCATCTCGTTCCTGCTGCTGATCGCGAACCTGCTGGTCTCACTGGTCTATCTGCGGCTGTTGCGGAGGCGCTCGTGACGACGTCCTTTGTGCTGCGCCGGATCGGCTTCTACGTGCTGATCTGCGCGATCACGCTGTTCTTCGCCGTACCGATGCTGTGGATCGCGTCGGCGCCGTTCGACGCGTCGCCAGGTCTCGGCGTGCACTGGCCGGACTGGACGCTGGAGAACGTCCGGAAAACGCTGGACCACCCGTACGCGATGCACTCGATGGTCAACTCGTTGCTGATCTGCGTGACGACCGCCGTCGCGGTGACCGCGTTCGCGGCGCTGGCGTCGTACGCGCTGTCCCGGGTCCGCATCCCGGGACGCGACGCCCTGCTGTACGGGCTGCTGCTGCTGTCCTCGGTCGTCACCGGGACGGCGGCGATGGTGCCGATCTTCGTGATGATGTTCCAGCTCGGGCTGATCGACTCCCGCTTCGGCGTCGCGCTGGTGATGACCGGCGGGCTGTTGCCGGCGGCCATCTTCATCCTGAAGGACTTCGTCGACGCGGTGCCGAAGTCGTACGAGGAGTCGGCGCGGGTCTTCGGTGCGTCCACCGGCCAGATCCTGCGCGACGTGGTCCTGCCGGTCGCCCGCCCCGGGCTGGCGACCATCATGGTCTGGGCGTTCGTCAACTCGTGGGGCAACTTTCTGGTGCCCTTCCTGCTCATCCGGTCGATCGACAAGCAGCCCGGTGCGGTGCTGATGCAGACCCTCACCGACGAAGGCGGCAGCGTGAACCTGCAGGTGCTGCCGGTCTTCTCGCTGCTGTTCTCGATCCCGGTCGTCGTGCTGTACCTGCTGGTGAACTCGCGTTATGGGTTCCGTTTCCACGGAGGGATCAAGAGCTGATGGCGGGCATCGACATCGAAGGCCTCGCAACCGTCTACCCGAACGGCGTCCGCGCCGTCGACGGGCTGGACCTGCACGTGGCCGACGGCGAGTTCTTCGCCCTCCTCGGCCCGTCCGGTTGCGGCAAGACCACGCTGCTGCGGACGATCGCCGGCCTGGAGAACGCGACCGAGGGGACGGTGCGGATCGACGCGGCGGATGTGACTCGCGTGGAGCCCGGCAAGCGCGGCGTGGCGATGGTGTTCCAGGACTACGCGCTCTTCCCGCACATGAGCGTGTCCGAGAACATCACCTATCCCTTGAAGGTCCGCCGGGTCGCCGCGGCTACTCGCGCGGATGTCGCGTCGCGTACCGCGGGCGAGTTGTCGCTGGACGGGCTCCTCGAGCGCAAACCCGGGCAACTGTCCGGCGGTCAGCAGCAGCGCGTCGCGCTGGCCCGCGCGATCGCGTCCGAAGGCAAAGTCCTGCTGCTCGACGAACCGCTGTCGAACCTCGACGCGCGGCTCCGGCTCGAGGCGCGGACGTTCCTGAAGAAGCTCCAGCGCGACCTCGGCATCACCACGGTCTTCGTCACCCACGACCAGGCCGAAGCGTTGGCGCTCGCCGACCGCATCGCCGTCATGGAGTCGGGCAAGCTCCGGCAGCTCGGATCGCCTCGTGAGGTCTTCGCCCGTCCCGCCAACACCTTCGTGGCGAACTTCATCGGGTCGACGCCGATGAACCTGCTCCCGGGCAAGGTGCTCGGCGATGGCACCGTGTCGGTGGCCGGCGGATCGTTGCCTGCGGCCACCTCATCCACCCCGACGGATGCCGAGGTCACGGTCGGCATCCGGCCCGAGTACCTGACGCTGTCCACCGGCGACGTCAGCGGGCCCGCACTGCGCGGCGAGGTCGTCGTCGCCGAGAACCTCGGCACCCAGTCACTCGTCACCGTCGACTGTGCCGGCACCCTCATCGGCGTGACGGTCCCCGAGGAGACCGAGCCGGCACCCGGCGCGCCCGTCACGCTGACCGCGCCGGCATCTCGTGTCCTGCTCTACATCCAGGACACCGGCGAACTCCTGGCCGCCGAGCCGGCCTCCGTCGTCTGATGCTGCCGCACAGCTCGTTCGAGAGCAGGGAGATCGCCTGATGGCCGTCACGTCGTACCGCCGGCGATGGACACTCGACGACCGCGCCGAGTCGGTGTGGCATTCACTGCCCGTCGACATCCCGGCCGACTGCCCCGGCCTGCTCGTCACGCTCACCATCCCGCCGGTCGAGGGCGCCGTCATCGACATCGGCTGCGAGGGCGCGGCCGGCTGGCGCGGCTGGTCCGGCGGTGCCCGCACCACCTTCGCGATCACACCGTCGGCCGCCACGCCCGGCTACGTGCCCGGCGAGCTCGAAGCAGGCACCTGGTGGGTCGTCCTCGGCCTCCACCGAGTACCGGTCGAAGGCGTCGAACTCCTCGTCGAGGCAGTCACCGGCCCAGTCGACACCATCCCCGGCCTCACCGAGTACGCCGAGGCCTCGGCCGCGATCGCCGTACCACCGCGACCACCTCGCCGTACGCTGCCCGCCTCGTCCGGCCTGAAATGGATCGCCGGCGACTTCCACGCGCACTCCCTGCACTCCGACGGCTCGACACCGATCGCCAACCTCGCCGCGCTCGGTGTGTCGGCCGGACTCGACGTACTCGCCGTCACCGACCACAACACCGTCGCCCACCACCCCGAACTCCCGTCGCTCAGCAAGCGCTTCGGCATCGGCCTCATCCCCGGCCAAGAAGTCACCACCGACACCGGCCACGCGAACGCGTTCGGCGAGATCGGCCCGATCGACTTCCGCCGGCCGGCCGCCACCTGGGTCTCGGAAGTCGCCCGGCGCGGCGGTCTCCTCTCCATCAACCACCCGCTCGGCGGCGACTGCTCGTGGCGCCACCCGCTCCCCGAACACCCGCCACTCGCCGAGATCTGGCACTCGTCCTGGCTCGACCAGACCTGGGGCGGCCCCGTCGCCTGGTGGCAGGCGTGGGGCCTCGAGAACACCACCCCCATCGGCGGCAGCGACTGGCACAACCCCACGTCCCTCATGCCCCCCGGCTCCCCCACCACCTGGATCGCCGTAGACGCCAACGCCGAAGGCCCCGCCGAACTCCCCACCGCCACCCTGCAAGCCCTAGCCGCCGGCCGCACCGCGCTCTCCTGGTCCTACACCGCCCCCGTCCTGATCCGAGCCGACGACGAACTCATCGCCCTGGACGCCCCCAACACCCTCGTCATCTCCCCCGACGGCACCCGCCACCCCGTCCCCACCCCCAAAACCCACCTCCCCGCCGCCCCCGGCCCCCACCTCCTCATAACCCACACCGGCCAACTCCTCTCGGCCTGCGCCTAACTCTCCATCCCCCAGCACAGGCGCCCGAGCATGCGGCCCGGCGCACACGGTGGCACGACATCGCGGCCCCAACGGCCAGACACCGCCAGCCCCACGACGCACCCGCAGCCCGCCAGAGATGAACCGCTGCACCGGCCGGCACCCGCAGCTCAGGCAGGCCGCCGCAGGCAAGCGGCACAAGCAGCTCAGGCGGCGCGACACACGCAGCTCGGGCAGAGCGACAGACGCGAGCCGACACAACCGGCCCCGCACACGCCCACCCGCAAAGACCCAGCACAGGGCCGACCAACCACGCAGGTCTGGCAGAGCAGCCCGGCACATGCGCCCAAACCAGCAAGTCGGCGCAGCCCAGCCGGCGCGCAGGTAGGACGGCTACGGGCACGACAAGGCAAGCCCGCACCCGCAGGACCGCGCCGACACGTGCACCCAATCCAGGCGGACCGGCGCAGCCCGGCCAGCACACGTACGACGGCGGAAGTACGACGGCGCAGGTACGACGAGGCAAGCCCACACCCCGAGGGCCGCGCCGGCGCATGTACCCAATCCAGGCGGGTCGCACGGTCAGGCCAGGGCGGGTACGACGGCACAGGCACGACCGCACCGGCACCACCGCATGCGCAGGCCCGCGCACGCGGTGCGGCACACGCGGTGCGGGAGGCGAGCAGCCGAGGGCGGCCGGTGTATGCGGCGGCGGTGATGTCAGGTCGGCGACGGGATTAGTGCTTGCGTGACGCAGTGGTCGACCTGACCAATCCAGCCCGGCGAGGCCGCACAGGTGAATTCAACTTCTGCTACAGCAGCTCAACCTGGGTCTGTTCGTGCGCAGGCCGGTTTGGCACGGCGAGGTCGTGGCTTGTGCCGCGCCAGATTGTTGCCGCACGCATGAATGCCGGCGGCGTACGAGCGGTTCCAGCCAGCTACTCGGGTAGCGCGTCCAGCTGATCGAGGAGCCAGCGCGGACCGGTGGTGGTCGCGCCGGTGGGTTCGACACGTTGCCGGAGCTCGCGGTCCGCAGTGACGACGGTGACCGCCGGGTGATGCGCCTGCCCGACGACCTCCGCGGTAACGCTCACGATCGTGTCGTCCCCGGACCCCGAAGCAAGCACGACCCGAACCCGCCCCGTATCCGGCGCACCGTCCCCAGACACCGCCCGGCAAGCAGCACCCTCCAACACCACAACCACGTCGGTGTCCGGCAACTCCTCCTGCAAGGCAGCGAGCCGCGTCAACAACCGCCGAGCTGCGCCGACCCGATCCCGCCACCATCCGTCCGGCCGCGACCCAACCACGTTCGCAGCATCGACCACGACAACTCGGCTCCGACCGTCATCCACCACCCCAGTCTGCCCGTCCCCGCAGACCATCGACGATCAACTAGTCGAGAAGCCAGCCGTTTCGTTCCGCGATCTCGACCGCGTCGGATCGAGTGTGCGCACCGGTCTTGCCGATCGCCGACCACAGTCGAGTACGGACGACACGCTCGGACACGTCGAGCTTCTGTGCCATCAGCGCGACCGATCCGCCGTCCCGCGCCGCGCGAAGAGTGTCTGTCTCGTCAGCGTTGAGCGGAGTTTCGGAGTACCGGAGGTTGTCGGCCGCGAGGTTCGCGTCGACCACCCGGAGGCCCAGGTGCACCCGCCGTACCGCATCTGCCAACTGCGGTACCGGACTGCCCTTCAACGCGAATCCTTTCGCACCGGCATCCAGCCCGCGGCGCATGTGCACCGGCCGCCCGTACGTCGTGAGCATGACGACCCGGCACTCCGGCATCGACGTACGCAACTTGGTGGTCACAGTGATGCTGTCGTTGCCCGGACCGGCCGCGTCGAGCAGCGCGACGTTCGCCCGATGCCGTTTGGCGGCACCCACGACGTCGTCAGATCGGTTGAGCTCGGCAACGATCTTCAGATCGCGCTCACGCTCCAGACCGCTGCGAAGCAAACCTCGGCTGAGGATCTGGTCGTCAACCAGCAGCAGCCGAATCGGGTCGGGCAAACGAGCCTCCGAGGTAGCATCCGGACGCCGGGGAAGTACGTCCGGGAACATGAGCAGTACTCGGTTCCCGATCATGGAGCGCCGGTCCGTACGTCGTCCACATCAACGCGGCATCTCTACCAGATTGCGACCAGATCGCGATCACCGGAGGACCGGCCGCACGACGAGTGGTTGACGAGGCGACATCAGACCGGGCCGGCTCGCGCGGCCGCGCTCAGAGTTGGACGTGCTATTCGGAGGTCCAACCGCAGCGATACCTCAACAGTCACCGCGTCGGACGAGACCAGGCACGCGGTCAGCTGCACCTTGTTGAGCGCGGCTGTCCGCTCTGCGGTCGCGCAAGGTGTTGCAGGCGGTCTGGTGCCTGTGGGTTTCTGCTCGCCCAGATCGGCGTGACCAGTCGCATCGACGGGGTCGGAAACATCGAGAGAATCGGCGGCGCTCAACGCGGTCATGTCGGCCGCCGCGGTGAGTTTGTGGCGGGCGGTGGAGATGGCCGTCCAGAGGACCGCCGCGGCGAGCACTGTGCAGAGGAGTACGACTGCGAACAGGGTGTGAAGCGTGGCGCTGCCTCGTTCGGAGCGGGTCATGGCGTCTCCGGCTCCGCTTGCAGGATGGCAGTCGCTGTGAGGCTCGCGGGAGAGAAGACACCGAGCAACGGCGGGGCATGCGCGGGCACGGCAGTGACTACCACTTTGATGTCTGATGCCTCGCGGGTGATGACGATCGTGCCTGTCGGAACGGTACGGCGTCCGATCGCCTTCGCCTGATCGAGCGACTCGCCACGGGCGACCGCCCGCGCCGCGTCGCGGGCAGCATCGATGCATCTGATGTTCAGCACGACCAGTCCGATGGACCAGATCCCCAACAACAGAACCGAAACCAACACCGGCAACACCAAGGCCATCTCGGCCGTCACCGCTCCCCGCTCACCCCGCCGCCGCAATCCGCCAGGCCTCACCTCACTCATTGGACGAGCCCTAGACCCGCCAACCGCCGCGCGCTCCCCGCCTCCGCTCCCGTCAATGCCGTCACCACCGTCGCCACAGCCACCGCGCTGAGCAGGCGTGGGCCCGTCAACGCGGTCGACGGTGTAGCTAAACCAAGTGACGCGATCGAACACGACCACCCGCCTGACCCGGTCAACGCATCTACCAACGCCGGCCCGGTCGGCCCCATCGGCACGGCTGGCACGGTCGGCACGGTCCGCGCAGCTGGCACGGTCAGCGCAGCCTGCACGATCGGCCCGGTCGGCCCGGTCGGCTCGGCCTGCGCGGTCGGCACCGTCGGCACCATCGGCACACTCGGCGCGGGTTGCGCCGGTGACGCGGGTGGCACGATCGGCGCAGCCGGAATATTCGGCACAGCTAGAGCGGGCAACGCGGCAGACACGATCGGCCCCGCCGGCGCGATAGGCCAAGCTGGCACCGTCGGCCCGGATGGCCCGGGTGGCACCGTCGGCACGTCTTGCGGGTGCGCGGGTGGCGCGGTCGGCGCGGTCGGGGTAGGCGGCATCGGATTTGGCTGCGGCTGGGGCGGAAGAGTCTGGGTGGTGGGGCATGAGACTCCTTGGGGTGGCGGCCGGTCGAGGAGGGGGCATCGACCGGCCGCCGGATAGAGGGTGGAACGCGTTGGTGAGATTGCTTGCTAGGGCCGGGCGATTGACCGTCTTGCGAGCTCGCTGTTGAGCGCGCGTTGCCGAGCTCGGGCTAGGAAGGTCCTGCTCGGTGGGTGATTGAACGTCTGGCGGGCGGGTTGGCTCGGGTGGGTCAGATGTGTACGCCTTCTACGCCGGCGATCTTTAGGCCGTAGTTGATGATGGCTTTGAGGGCGCCTTGCATCGCTGGGGATCTGAGAAGGGCGACCAGTACGCCGCCGAGGCCGCAGGCGGCGACGATGGCTACGGCGTACTCGGCTGTGATGGCCCCGCGTTCTGTGTGGGGTCGGAGATGGTGGATGGGATTGCCGTGGAGGCGTCGGATCGACTTGGCGGGGAGTCGGCAGACCTCTTCGCGAGAGGTGCCTTCGCGGCGGGTGCGGCTGCGGGCGTGATCACCGACCCAGACGGGGGCGCTCTCCGGCGCATTGAGCTCGAGCTCCGGATCAGCTTTTAGGGCTTGGGGAGCCGTGGGGTGGGGGCGGTTGCTGGTGGCTGCTGGTGCCTTGGGCATTTGGGCCTCCTGCGAGAGCGGGCGTGGGGATGGTGCGTGGGGTCGTTGGTAAAGGTGCCGTTGTTGGATGTCCTTTTTTCACGGGAGTTTTGGGTTGTGGATACGAGGTGAGTGGTGTGGTCAGGGGTGGAGGAGGTAGGGGATGAGGGCGTCGGCGATTGTGGGGACGATGGAGAGGAGGACGAAGGCGGGGAGGAAGCACAGGCCAAGGGGCAGCGTGGCGCGGGATTCTGCGGCTCGGGCTTGTTGGTCGGCGAGGTGGTGATGGGCGCGGCGGGTTTCGTCCGCTAGGTGGTCGAGGGTTTTGGAGAGTGGGGCACCGGAGCGGAGTGAGCGGGAGATGGCTCGGGCCATCGGGGCGCAGGATGGTTCGGCTCGTAGGTGGGACCAGGCGGTGGTTGGGTCGGCGCCCAATGCCAGGTGGTGGGCGATCTTCGTGAAGACGTCGGCCAGGGGGCCGGGTAGGGCTTCGGCTACGAGGGCGAGGGCTTGTTGGGGTGGGCGGCCGGCTCGGAGGCAGGCGGTCAGGAGGTCGATCGCGAGGGGGAGGTCCTGGGCTATGCGGGCGTTGCGTTGTCTGGTGGTGGCTGGTTCGAGGCGGGACAGGGCTCGGGGGATGGCGTAGTACGCGATTGCGCTTGGGATTAGGCCCCACGGGAGGCCGAGGATGGTGAGCGCGGCTAAGGCCGCGCCGGCTGCGGCCAGGCGGTGGGATCGCGGGGGTTGGGGGCGGGATCGGGGGCGGGGTGGGGTTAGGCGGCGGAGGTTGGGGTGGGGCGGGGTCAGGAGATAGATGCTTATGGCAACGGCCGTTGCGGCGGCCAGGATGTGGGGCATGCGAGGTCTCGAGGGAGCGGGAGTGAGTTGGGCAGGGAGTGCTTGGGTGAGGTGAATGTTGGAGGGGCGGACACAGGCGAGGTGCAGTGCGGTTGCTGCTGGCGCGGGCCAGGCCCGGCGGGAAGGACGCGGGTCGGGCCCGGCGGAATGGGCCCGGGTCAGCCCTGACGGGAGTCGCGCAGGTCAGGCTCGGCGGGATTGGGCAGGCAGGTGGGTGGTGGGGGTGCAGGTCAGGGGTGGGGGGTGGAGATTCGGGTGGTCCAGTGGAGGCCGGTGGTGGTTAGGGCGAGGCCTGTTAGTAGGCAGAGCCAGCCTGGTGGGGTGGTGGTTAGGAAGGTGAGGGGGTCGGCGCCCAGGAGGTAGCCGATGGATATGCCGAATGCCGGGAGCATGGCGAGGATTCGGGCGGTGGAGCGGGCGCCGGCGAGGCTGGATTGGGTTTGGCGGTGGATGGATTCGTCGGCGCGGAGGGAGTCGGCCAGTCGTTCGGTGAGGGTGGCGAAGGCGGCGCCGGATTGTTCGGTGACGCGCCAGGCTGCGGCTAGGGCTCGGAGGCTGGAGGCGCCGGGGGTGGTGGCTGCTCGGGTGAGGGCGGTGGGGACGTCGGCGCCGAGTTTGGCTGCGGCGTGGGCGAATTCGAAGTCTGGGCTGATGGAGGCGGCGCCTTCCAGGGCTGCTATGGGTGGGCGGCCGGCTGTTAGGTCGGCGGCGAGTACGTCGAGGGCTTCGATGATGGTGGTGCGGCGGGTTGCGATGAGTTTCTGCTGTTGATGGTGAGCGCGTTGGTTGGCTATCAAGGCCAGGATGACGGCGATCGCGAGGGCTGAGACGAGGGCTTGGGGGCCGAAGAGGGCGGTGGCCAGGGCGGTTGGTGGGGCGAGGAGCCAGGCTCGGGGCAGGCCGGATCGGAGGTGGCGGCTCGGCGGGCGGAGGGCGGTCGGTTCGAGGCTGGTCGGTTGGATGCCTGGCAATTGAGCGTGGGGCGATTGGGGGTGGGGGTTCGCTTGGGTGGGTGGTCGCCGGGTGGGTGGGGTGGTGCGGGTTGTCAGACGGTGGAGGCCTGGTCGGCGGGGTGGCAGAGCGAGGGCGCAGGTTAGGAGAGCCAGGAGGGCGGCGACGAGAGCTGGGGTCATGCGGCACCGGCAGCGGGCGTGGGAACGGAGCCGGAGGCGGGCATTTGGACCGAGACGGGTGCGGGCGTGGGGAACGGGCTGGGTGCGGGAGCGGGAACGGCATCGGCGGCAAGTGTGGGAGCGAAGCCGGGTGCGGGCGTGAGAGGCGAGCAGGCCGCAGGCGTGGGAGCGGAGCCGGGTGCGGGGGTGAGAGGCGAGTCGGAGGCAGGCGTGAAACCCGAGCCGGCGGCAGGCGTGGGAGCGGAGCCGGCGACATACCCGGAGCCGGAGCCAGAGGTGGGTGTGGGAACGGGAGCGGGAAGGGCGCCCGTGGCGGGCGTGGGAGCGGTGTCGGCGGCGGGCATGCGGGCTGCACCGGGTGCGGGCGTGAGAGCTGCACCGGGCGTCAGAGCTGTGCCGGGTGTCAGAGCTGTGCCGTTGGCAGGCGTGACGGGAGAGGCGGTGGTAGGAGTGGGCGCCGGGCTGGGGGTAGGCGTGAGTGCCGAGCGGGTGGCGGGTGTGGGGGGAGGCGTGAGTGCCGAGTGGGTGGCGGGTGTGGGAGCGGGGGGTGGGGTTTTTGGGGGTTTGGGGGTGAAGCGGTGGGATGGGGGGTGAAGGGTGAGGGTGTTGTTGGGGTGGAAGGTGACCGCGGGGTGGGTGGTTAAGGGGGCGTTGGGGGGTTTGGTGAGGGTGTGGATCTCGGTGATTCGGCGGTGGCCGTTGGGGGATCGGGTTAGGTGGATTACTGCGTGTAGGGCTGAGGCTGCTTGGCTGTGGATGGCGGAGGGGGTTAGGCCTGCTAGGGCGCCTAGGGCTTCCAGGCGGGCGGGGACGTCGGCGGCGGAGTTGGCGTGGATGGTGCCGCAGCCGCCTTCGTGGCCGGTGTTGAGGGCGGTCAGGAGGTCTACTACTTCGGGGCCTCGGACCTCGCCGACGACCAGGCGGTCGGGGCGCATGCGGAGGGCTTGGCGGACCAGGTCGCGGAGGGAGATCTCGCCGGTGCCTTCGATGTTGGGCGGGCGGGCTTCCAGGCGAACCACGTGCGGGTGGTCGGGGCGGAGTTCGTTGGCGTCCTCGACCAGGACGAGGCGCTCAGCGGGATTCGCCAAGGACAGCAGGGAATTGAGCAATGTGGTCTTGCCGGTGCCGGTGCCGCCGCTGATGAGGAAGGCCAGGCGGGAGTCGAGCAGGTCCTGGAGGATTGCGGCGCCTGCTTGCGGGAGGGCGCCCGCCGCCACCAGGTCGTCGAGGGTGAAGACCTTGCGTGACGGGACGCGGAGGGACAGGCACGTGCCTGGCGCGGCGACCGGGGCGAGGACGGCGTGGAAGCGGGTGCCGTCGGCGAGGCGCACATCGACGTACGGCGTGGAGTCGTCGAGGCGGCGGCCGGCCGCGGCGGCGAGGCGGGTGGCGAGGCGGCGGATGGCCGGCTCGTCGCCGGTGCGGATCGCGACGAACTCGAGTCCGCGGCCGCGGTCGATGTAGACCTCGTCCGGGCCGTTGACGAGGATGTCGGTCACGCCGGGCTCGGCGAGCAGGCTGTCGAGTGGTCCGGCGCCGAGGGCCTCACGGCGGAGGGCGGTAACGACCGCGAGGACCATGGAGTCGCCGCAGACGGTGCCGTCGGCGCGGAGGGCTGCCGCGACGTGAACGGGCGTCGGCTCCGCGCCGGTGAGTGCGAGAGTGCCGCGGACGCGGTCGAGTAGGTCTGCCGGCACAACCGTCGTGGTCATGTGGGCACCTGCCTGGTCAGGACGGACGGATCAGGTGGAGTGAACAGGTCCAGCAGAGTGTCGGCGGCGCGAGTGAGCGGGCTTCGAGCGTGGAGCGGAAAGTGACCGTCGTCCATCGCGGCGGGGAGGTTGCGGTCGACTCCGAGCTTGGTTGCCAAGGGCAACTCGAGGTGAGCCGCGACATCGGCGGCGGATGGACCGGGGCGGGAGTCGCGCGCGACCACGCGGAGGTCGCCGGCGACGGCCCGGAGCGGACCCGCGAGACGCTTGGCGGCGGCGACCGAGCGGACGTCGCAAGGAACGACGAGCAGGGTGGCGGTGGAGCGGACGAAGCCTTCCTCGACGGCCGGATCCGCGCGGCGGGGCAGGTCGAGGACGACCAGATCGGTGCTGCGCTGGGCGGCGCCGATGACCGAGCTCATCGTGTCCGGGGGCAGGACGGTGACGTCGGACCGGTCCCAGGACAGGACCGACAGGCCGTCGACCGAAGGGAGTGCGGAGCGGAGCGCGGCCGCACTGATCCGGCCCGCTGCGTTCAGCAGTTTGGGCCAGCGGTCCCCCGGGTCGCGCTCGATACCGAGGGCGAGCTCGATCCCGCCGCCGAGCGGATCGCCGTCGATCAGCATCGTCCGGAGCCCGCGTCGGTTGCCGAGGACGGCGACCGCGGCAGCGAGCGTGGTCGAACCCGCTCCCCCGCAGCCGCCGACGAACGCCAGGGTGACAGCGGCGCGAGTGCCACCGTCCAAGGTGTCGGACAGCTTGCCGGCCAGCAGCGGCTCGTCGTCGGGCAATCGGCAGACCGCATCGGCGCCGACGTCGAACGCGCACCGGTAGAGGTCGTCGCCGTCCGCGGTCGAGCCGACCACTACGACCCCGGGCCGGTGCGCGGGCTGGACGCGGGCCAGCGGCTCGGCGAGGTCGCGGCCGACGACGACCAGGGAGCAGGTGTGCCAGCTGCGTCGCAGGCCGGGCAGGTGCGCCTCGACCAAGGGTGTGACGGATGCGGCCGCAGCCAGCCGGAGCAGGTCGTCGAGCAGGGTCTCGTTGGTGGTTGCCATCAGCACCGATGGGGGTGGTGAGTTCGTGTCCATACCTAGAACATGCCGTTGTCGGGCGGCTTCCGGGAACGGCACCGGATCCCTGTGGACAAAGGGTTGTCGGGTTTCCGTCAGCAGCGGGAACCCGCCACGACGAGCCCGCGACCAACCCGCCGGGAACGGTTACGGTTCCTTTCGAAGCGTCTTTAACTAAATTTCACCGGACCGCTTCCGTCCCATCGCTCCGGAGGAACCTGATGAGTCGATTACGCACGCTCGCCGCCACGGCCGCCGTCGCGGCCACCGCCCTGATCACCGCCGCCGGCGTCTCGCTCGCGAGTCCGGACGCCACGACGGCCGACGCAGCCACCGCGGCGCCACAGGCGACCAGCGGCGGCGTCAAGACGGCGTACTTCACCCAGTGGGGGATCTACGCCAACGGCTTCTACCCGAAGAACATGGTCACCACCGGGGTCGGCGCGAAGCTCGACTTCCTGAACTACGCGTTCGCCAACATCGACCCGGTCAACCACACCTGCTTCATGGCCAACAAGGCCGCGTCGCAGGACGAGAACAACCCGAACGCCGGTGACGGCGCGGGTGACGCGTTCGCCGACTACGGCAAGTCGTACGGCGCGGACATCAGCGTCGACGGCGTCGGTGACGTGTGGAACCAGCCGATCCAGGGCAACTTCAACCAGCTCAAGAAGCTCAAGGCGAAGTACCCGAACCTGAAGATCCTGATCTCGATCGGCGGCTGGACGTACTCGAAGTACTTCTCCGACGCGGCCTCCACCGACACCAAGCGCAAGGCTTTCGTCAGCTCCTGCGTGAACATGTTCCTCAAGGGCGACCTGCCGGTCATCGACGGCTTCGGCGGTCCCGGTTCGGCGGCCGGCATCTTCGACGGCGTCGACATCGACTGGGAGTACCCGGGCTCGCCGAACGGTCACGTCGGCAACCACTACAGCCCGGCCGACAAGCAGAACTTCACGCTGTTGCTGGCCGAGTTCCGCGCGCAACTCGACGCGTACGGCGGCCAGACCGGGAAGCGGTACTACCTGACCGCCGCAACGCCGGCCGGCCAGGACAAGATCGCCACGATCGAGACGAACAAGATCGGGCAGTACCTCGACTACAACAACGTGATGACGTACGACATGCACGGCGGCTGGGAGGCCACCGGGCCGACGAACTTCCAGGACCCGCTGTACACGGCGCCGAACGATCCGAGCAACCCGATCCCGCCGGGGCAGGGCAAGTACTCGATCGACTCCGCGGTGAAGGCCTGGACCACCGGCGACGCGGCGTACGGCATCCCGGGCGGGTTCCCGGCGAACAAGCTCAGCATCGGATATCCCTTCTACTACAGGGGATGGAAGGGTGTCCCGGCCACCGCGAACGGCAAGTACCAGACCGCGACCGGACCGGCCGACGGGCACGCGCTGAGCGGCAACGTGCCGGGCGTCTCGTTCTACAAGGAGCTCACCGGCTTCGTCGACAACCCCTCGGCGACGTACTTCGACGACACCACCAAGTCGTCGTGGTTCTACAGCAACGGCACGTTCTGGTCCGGTGACAACGCCCAGTCGATCAAGGCCAAGGCCGACTACCAGCACTGCAACGGACTGGCCGGCGCAATGATGTATTCGCTCGAGGCACTCGACCCGAACGTCACCCTCTTCAACAACGTGGTCGACGCGGTCAACGCCGACACCGCGGGCTGCTCCGGCGGACCTACGCCGACGCCCACGCCGACACCCACGCCCACCCCGACACCGACCCCGACACCCACGCCCACCCCGACTCCCACCCCGACTCCCACGCCCCCGACGGCTACGCCGTGGGCGCCCAACACGGCGTACGCGACCGGTGCGCTCGTGACGTACGCCGGTGTCACCTACAAGTGCATCCAGGGCCACACGTCCCTGACCGGCTGGGAGCCGCCGAACGTCCCCGCACTCTGGGGACGGGTCTGATCACGTACCGCCCACTGATCGGAGCATCATGAAACGCATCTCTCTGGCGATCGCGGCCATCACCGCGGTAGTCATCGCTCTGCTGACCGCACAGGCAGCCAACGCGGCAGGTGTCACTGCCACCTTCACCAAAGTCTCCGACTGGGGCACTGGCTTCGAAGGCAAGGTGACCATCACCAACGGCACCACGAGCTCTCTGAGCACCTGGTCGGTCGCACTGGACTTCCCGTCCGGCTACACGGTCAGTTCCACCTGGGACGCCAACCACACCAGCAGCGGCCAGACACACACGTTCACCCCGCCCAGCTGGGCCGGACCGCTCGCCCCAGGCGCAACTGCAAGCTTCGGCTTCAACGGCAGCCCGGGCAACTTTCCCGGCCTCGCCGCCTGCCGGCTGAACGGCGGCTCGTGCTCGGGTGGTGGTGGCGGCACGGTCCCGGCCGCACCCACAGGTCTCTCCGGTACGTCGACAGCGTCGTCGGTGAGCCTCACGTGGTCAGCCGCGTCGGGCGCGACCAGCTACAACGTCTACCGCAACGGTACGAAGGTCGGCAGCCCGACCGGTACGTCGTACACGGACTCGGGACTGACCGCGAACACGACGTACAGCTACCAGGTCAGCGCGTCGAACAGCGCCGGTGAAGGACCGAAGAGCGGCACCATCTCGGTCAAGACCGGCACCGGCGGCGGAAACACCGGAACCAAGCAGGCCGCGCCGTACCTGTACATGGGCTGGGGCGATCCGCCGAACCCGGCGACGGTGATGAACGCGACCGGCATCAAGTGGTTCACGATGGCGTTCATCCTGTCGTCCGGCGGCTGCAACCCGGCCTGGGACGGCAGCCGCCCGCTGCAGGGCAGCGCCGACGCCAACGCGATCGCCCAGATCCGCGCCGCCGGCGGCGACATCGTGCCGTCGATCGGCGGCTGGAGCGGGAACAAGCTCGGCCCGAACTGCAGCACGCCCGAGGCGCTGGCCGGCGCGTACCAGCAGGTCATCAACGCGTACGGCCTGAAGACGATCGACGTCGACATCGAGAACTCCGACGAGTTCGAGAGCGAGGTCGTCCAGGACCGCATCCTGAACGCGCTGAAGATCGTCAAGCAGAACAACCCCGGCATCACGACGATCCTGACCTTCGGTACGTCGACGACCGGCCCGAACTACTGGGGCAACCGCCTCATCGAGCGGTCTGCGGCGCTCGGCGCGAACATCGACATCTTCACGCTGATGCCGTTCGACTTCGGCAGCTCGAACATCTACAACGACACGGTCGGCGCGTCCCAGGGGCTGAACAACAAGCTGAAGTCCGTCTTCGGCTGGACCACGGCGCAGGCCTACGCGCACCAGGGCATCTCCGGCATGAACGGTCTGTCCGACCAGCAGGAGATGACCACCACCGCGACCTGGCAGAACATCACCAACTGGGCGAAGAGCAACGGGCTCAGCCGGCTGGCGTTCTGGTCGGTCAACCGCGACCGCGGCTGCGCCGGTGGCGGCGTGGTGTCCAACTGCAGCGGTATCGCCCAGGGCGACTGGGACTTCACCCGCATCACCGCGGGCTTCTGAAAGACAGGTCGAGCTGAGTGCGGCCGGCAGGCCGCACTCAGCCGGCCTTGATCGCCTCGATGATCAGGCCGTTGCGGGCGTTCTGCCCGAGGGGGACCGACGGGTGCAGACCGTCGCGGAGCAGCCGGGCGAGCCGGTTCGGGCTGGAGGCCAGGTGCTCGGCCCAGTGCACGATCCGCAGGTTGTCGTAGCGCCGCTGCGCGTCGGCGAGCTGCAGGTTGATCCAGGCGCTGTTGCGCTGGTCGGCGACCTTCACGTCCGGACCGTGCGCGGTACGAGCCGCCTGCACGTTGACCCAGTAGACGATCCGCTCGTCGCCGACGATGCTCATGGTCCGGTCGACCTGCGCCTCGACGGCCGGCGGCGTGAAGATGTCGTTGGACCCGACTGACATCAGGATCCGGTGCGGCAGGCCGTACTCCTGCGCCCAGGTGTCCAGCGCGTCGACGGCCGGCGTCACCGGGCGGCCGGCCCAGTTGTGGACGGCGATGGTGATGCCGAGCTGGTTCAGCTGCCGGGCGAGCGCCGGGCCGTCCTGCACGCCGATGCTGTCGCCGAACATGAAGACGCCGTCGGTCTCCCGAGTGCGGCGGATCTGTCCTTCGTTCGAGATCGCGCGCGCCTGGCGCTCCCAGGCGCCGAGCACGCCGGAGCCGTAGGCGCCGAGTGAGAGCAGTCCGGCGGTGGCTGCCGCCGGGGAGCCCGGAGTGGCCTCGGCCGTGCCGGCGGCAACCGTCGACGCAGCCGCCGCGGTCCCGGCCGCGAACAGCAGCCGGCGACTCGGCCGGAACGAACCCAGACGCTTCCTCACGCACGTAAGGGTGCGGGGGAAAGCCCTCTCTCTGCAAGTCGACAGCGAGAAAATGGAACGAAGGCTACGGAAGTCACAGTCAACTCGTCGTCACCGGACGGGACCGTACGAACGCCCGGAATCGCTCCGCCGCAGGCGTCAACGGCGCACTCAGCCGCCACGACATCCCGATCTCCCGTCGCGACCGTACGCCGGCCAGCGGCACGGACACCGCCCCGCTGTCGTTCCCGCGCACCGCGCCGGCCGGCAGGATCGCCACACCGAGCCCGGCACCGACCAGACTGTCGATCGTCGCGAGGTCGGTCGCCTCGAACGCCAACTGCGGGCTGAACCCCGCCTCACGACACAGCCGGTCGGTCACCCGCCGGAAACCGAAGCCCGGCTGCAGCCCGACGAACGCCTCGTCCCGCGCCGCCTCCAGCTCCACCCGGTGCCGGGACGCCAGCGCATGCCCGGGCGGTACGTGCAGACAGAGCCGCTGCCGCTCGAGGAGATGCCACCCGAAGCGTGACGGGTCCGGCCGCGGCGCGACGATCGCGATCTCCGCCTCCCCCGTCTCCAGGTCCTGGACGATGTCGTGCGCGGGCTCCTGCCGCAACTGGAACTCGACGCGTGGCGCCACTGCCCGGAAGGCCTTCAGCAGGTCAGGCATCAAGCTGGTCGCGACCGAGTGCAGAAACGCCAGCCGCACGGTGCCGGACTCCGGATCGAGCAGAGCGTCGATCTGTCGCTTCGCCGTGTCGACCGCTGTGACTCCGGCCCGCGCGGCATCGAGCACGAGGCGGCCGTAGGGATTGAGCCGTACGCCGCGACGCTCCCGCTCGAACAGCGGTACGCCGAACGCGCGCTCGACCCGTTGCAGCGACCGGGACAGGTTCGGCTGACTGGTGCCCAGCGCGGCGGCCGCCTCGGTCAGATGCTCGGTCTCCGCGAGTACGGCGAACCAGCGCAGATCCTCGACATGCATACTGAAATCGTATCGATTGCTGCTGAGATCGACATTTTACGTATCGGAAATCCCGTGCGACCGTCGAAGACATGCACCAGTCCGTCGCCCACCAGACCGGGTACCTGCCCGGCGACCCGGAGTACCGCAAGCTCTCCGTCGCACTGTTCGCGGCCGGTCTGGCGACGTTCGCACTGCTCTACAGCACGCAACCGCTGCTGCCGGAGCTCGTCGACGCCTTCCACGTCTCCCCCAGCCAGAGCGCCTTCAGCGTCTCGTTCGCGACGTTCGGTCTGGGGCTCGCGTTGCTGATCGCCGGTCCGGCATCCGAGGTCCTCGGCCGGACCAACCTGATGCGCTGGTCGGTCGCCGCGACGTCGGTCTTCGCGCTGCTCAGCGCATTCGCGCCGACCTGGCACCTGTTGCTGACCTTGCGGGGTCTGCAGGGAATCGCGATGGCCGGCCTTCCAGCCGTCGCCATGGCGTATCTGCGGGAGGAGGTGCACCAAGACAGCCACGCACGCGCCAGTGGCCTCTACATCGCCGGTACGGCCGTCGGCGGTATGGCGGGACGACTCATCGCCGGCGGGTTGTCCGACCTCGGCGGATGGCGCTTCGCGACCGGCGGGATCGCCCTGGTCGGCATACTGTGCGCCGCTGTTGTCTGGCTGCTCCTGCCGGCGTCACGGAACTTCCACCCGACCGCCGCGCGACCACATGACCTCTTCCGCGTACTGCGGGACCCGGCGTTGCTGGCGCTCTACGGGATCGCTGCGACGGCGGTGGGCGCATTCGTCGCTGTCTACAACGGAGCTGTCTTCCGCCTGTCCGGCTCGCCGTACGAGCTGAGCGCCGGCGCGGCCGGGCTGGTGTTCTGTGTCTATCTGCTCGGCTCAGCCGGGTCAGCCATGGCCGGAACGCTGGCGGATCGCTACGGCAGGCGCAAGGTGGTGCCGGTCGGGTGTCTGATCACTCTGGCCGGCGTGGCGATCACCCTGGCCGCGCCGCTACCGCTCATCATCCTGGGACTGGCTGTGATGACTGCGGGCTTCTTCGCGGTGCACGGCGTGGCCAGTGGCTGGGTCCCGGCGAGGGCGCACGCGAGCGGAGTCGGAACGGGGCAGGCGTCGAGCATGTACCTCTTCGCGTTCTACCTGGGGTCCTCGGTCTTCGGCGGCCTGGCCGGTACGGCGTGGAGCCACGCCGAGTGGACCGGAGTCGCCGGGGAGGCCGGGGCGCTGTTCCTCGTCACGTTGATCCTCGCCGTCCTGCTGCGGAACGTTCCCAGCCGGGTGCAAAACTGATCCGGTGACCAGAGCCACGGATGCTGCCGACCAGTTGGGACTCACCTACGAGGTGACCAGGCACGGCCGGGTGAACTCGCTGGAGGAGGCCGCGGCGGCCCGCGGGATCGAGCCGGCGCGGCTGATCAAGACGATCGTCGTCCGGCTGTCCGACGACGACTACCGGTTCGTGCTGGTGCCGGGCGACCGGGAGATCGCGTGGCCGAAGCTGCGCACGCTGCTCGGCGTGAACCGGATCTCGATGCCGGACAAGGACACCGCGTTCGACGTCACCGGCTACGTCCGCGGGACGATCACACCGCTCGGGAGCACGCACGCCTGGCCGGTGATCGCCGACGAGCGGATCACCGGCACGATCTCGATCGGCGGCGGTGACCACGGCGTCGGGATCACCGTCGACGCCGGGGCACTCGCCAAGGCTCTCAACGCCACCGTGGCTGACGTGACCGATTAGACCAGTAGTCCTTGCTGGCCTGCTCGGAGTCCTGCCTGGAAGCGTGTGGTCGCATCCAGCGCTTTCAGGATGCGCTGCATCCGGCGTTCTACTGTGCGTTGGGCAACCCCCAGTCGGCGGGCGATGGCTTGATCTGTCAGGCCGGCAGCGGCCAGCGAGAGCAGCTGCTGGTCCTCCGGAGTCAACGGACCGTCCGAGGACACTGACGGCGTCAGCGGGCTGGCTTGCTGCCACAGCAGGTCGAAGAGGCGCAGCAGGGCGTCCAGCAGGCTTGACTGACCGAGCTCCACCACGACGTCCGGAGCAGTCGGCAGCAATGCGGTACGGCGGTCGACGGCGACCAGCTTCAGCGGTACGTCGCGCAGCATCCGGCAGCAGCCGGACGAGCGAGCGGCCGCCAGGTCGCCCGGCTGGGACAGTGAGTCCATGTCGTAGATCGCTCGGTAGGTGATCCCGCGCGGGACCGCGACGTACGGCACGCGGTCCAGCACGAGCACCTCGTCCTGCGCGCACTGCTGCGCCTGGTAGAAGCGTTGGGCGATCGCTTCGGCGCCACGGATGACCGTGAACGCGTCCGGCTGACGGAACTCGGCCGTCAGCACCGCAGCGCCCAGCCGCGCCTCGACGATCGCCGCCTGCTTCCGGAGCGCGAGCAGCTCGACCGCGGCCTCCGGTACGGCGGGCAGGTATCTGGCCGGACGGCCTGGCGTACGGGACGCCAGGCCGAGGGACAGCAGTGACTTCAGGTGCCGGCCGACGCGGTTGGCCGGCCAGCCGACGTACGAGGCCAGCTCGGTCGCAGTGGACTCCGGGCGGGCCAGAAGCGCCCGGTAGAGCTGCTCGTCCTCCGAGCAGACACCGAGCGCCTCCAGCAACGGAGTCGGTCGATAGTTGTGCATGATCAGGGCAGCGAGTGCACGTGGCCGCCGACCTGGGTCGCGAACTGGTTGCCGTTCGACGCGTCCCAGTTGGTCGACCAGGTCATCGCACCGCGCAGCGACGGCCAGGGAGTGCTCGGCTTGTAGTTGCCGCACCCGGTGCCCTTGGTCAGGCAGTCCAGCGCGTTGTTGACGACCGACGGCGCGACGTACCCGCTTCCGGCTGCCCTGGACGACGCCGGCAGGCCGAGACCGACCTGGTCGGGACGGAGGCCGCCCTGCAGCATGATGCAGGCCTGGGCGGTGATGAAGTCGACCGAGCCCTGCGAGTACACCTGGCCGTCGCAACCGTTCATCGAGCCGGAGTTGTAGTACTGCACGTTGACGATGGTCAGGATGTCCTTGATCGCCAGCGCGAGCTTGAAGTACTCGAACGACGTGCTCTGCATGTCGATCGTCTGCGGCGCCATGGTGATCACCAGCCCGCTGCCGAACTGGCTCTGCAGGCTGTGCAGCGCCTGACCCATGTACTGCGCGTTGACGCCGTTCTCCAGGTCGATGTCGATCCCGTCGAACCCGTAGGTCCGCAGCACCGAGAGCGCGCTCGACGCGAAGTTGGCCGCGGCCGTCGGGTCCGCCACCGAGATGGTGCCGTTCTGGCCGCCGACGGACAGGATGACCTTCTTGCCGGCCGCCTGCTTCGCCGCGATGTCCGCCTTGAACTGCGCGACCGTGTACCCACCGAGCCCGGCGCTGTCCAGCGTGAACGTGATGCCGCCCGGCTTCGACGGATCGGCATCCGCGAAGGCGACCGCGATCAGGTCGTACGCCGCCGGCACGTCGGAGATCTTCTGCACCGTCGCGCCGTTGTTGAAGTTCTGCCAGTACCCGGTGAGGACATGGGCCGGGAGGGCAGCGGGCGGGTTGGTGCCGCCCTCGGAGGTGGTGCCGGACACCGCGGCGCCGTACGGCGAGCAGTTGCCGCTCGGGTCACACGCCCGCACCTTGAACGAGTACGTGGTGGAGGCGCTCAGCCCGGTAGCGGTCCAGCTGGTCACGTTGCCGACGCTCTGCGCCGCCCCGGTACCGCGGACGACGTCGTAGTGGTCGATACCGTTCGCGTCGGACGCCGCGGACCAGGTCAGCTTCAGCGAGCTCGAGGTCGGACTGCCGACCGTCAGGCCGCCGGGCGTCGACGGCGGCGTGGTGTCCTGCGTCCCGCCGGGCCCGTCCAGTACGACGTCATCGACCTGGTACGCCGGCAGTGCGTACCAACTGTGGACGTAGATCGTGACGGAGCTGGAGGCGCCAGTGGTGAACGGCACCGTCAGCTGGCTCCAGCCGGAACTGGTGGTCCACGTCGAAGGACCACCGTCCACTCCGAGGTAGACGTTCGAGCCCTTGACCCACGCCGAGAGCGTGTACGCCGTATTGGGCTGGACTGCTATCGACTGGGAACACCGGGCGATGTCGCTCCCGCTCGGGGTGGCCGACAGCGCGTACGAGCCGGAGTGCGGGGCGGTCGTCGTGACGCTGCCGGCCGGGCACGACCAGCCGGAGAGCGTGCCGGACTCGAAGCCGGCGTTCGTGACGAGGTTGGTGGCCGCGGAGGCGGGACCGGGGACCAGGAAGGTCATGACTACGACGAGCAGGCTGATGACGACCGCTGCCTGGGGGCGGTGTGCAGGCGGTTTCATGCCTTACAACCTGTGACCGCGCAATTACATTGTCAAGACCCTACATAAAGTGAGAACGCTCCCACGCGCAGAAAAACGAGAATCTTTACGGTTACTTGGCTGAGCCGGGAAAGGCGACGGCCCCCGGCGGGGGGGTGACCGGGGGCCGTCTTCGGCCACGGGCTCGGGGGGAGGAGCCGGGGGCCGTTCAGGAGGCGACAGTCTGCCACTGTCAGAGGGTATGTACCCCCTGGACCGGGCCTCACACATCTCAGTTCGATTTCAACCGATTATGTGTCACCCAGGCGCTGGTCCCACCCGATCAGGCGCTTCCAGCCAGTGTCACTGTCACACTGCTCACCAGTCTAACGGGATACCGGCCCACACAAAAGCCCGGGTCCCCCGGCGTTTCGCTCCGATCTCTATCCTCGACTCCATGGCGCACCCTGGGACGGCTCGATCGGCGGCATTCTTCGATCTGGACAAGACCATTCTGGCTCGCTCGAGCACGCTGGCCTTCTCGCGGCCGTTCTACGCCGGCGGCCTGATCAACCGGCGGACCGTGCTGCGCAGCGCCTACGCCCAGTTCGTCTACCTGCTCGGCGGCGCGGACCACGACCAGATGGAGCGGATGCGGGAGTACATCTCCGCGATGTGCACCGGCTGGGACGTGTCGACGGTGAGGGCGATCGTCGCCGACACCCTGGACCACATCGTCCGGCCGATGATCCACAGCGAGGCGGTGGAGCTGATCGAGCAGCATCATGCGGCCGGCCGGGACGTGGTGATCGTGTCGTCGTCGGGCGCCGAGGTGGTGGAGCCGATCGGCGCGATGCTCGGCGCCGACCGGGTGATCGCCACCCGGATGGTAGTTGCTGACGGCAAGTACACCGGCGAGATCGCCGAGTATGCGTACGGTCCGTACAAGGCGACCGCGATCCAGGCGCTGGCCGCGGCGGAGGGTTACGACCTGGCCGCGTCCTACGGGTACTCGGACTCGATCACCGACGAGCCCCTGCTGGCCGCCGTCGGGCACCCGTACGCGGTCAACCCGGACAAGGCGTTGCGCCGGGTCGCGGTCGAGCGCGGCTGGCCGATCCTGGAGTTCGCCGAGCCGGCCGAGCGGATCGGATTCCAGGGCGTACGGCGTCCCGCGCTGGCGGCCGGGGTGGTCGCCGCGATCGCCGCCGGGGCGCTGCTGCTGGCCTCCCGCCGCCGGGCCCGGGCGAGCTGAGAGCTGAAGCGCGCTTCATACTTCTCAACTCCATGAAGCACGCCGCATCCCCTTCCCAGAAAGGGGTTTCAGGAGTACAAAGGAATCAACAAAGGACCTTCGGGTCCGGTAGAGATTGCACGGAAACTCAGGTACCCACGCGGCGACCAGCCCATCCCAAACGGGCAGCGCGACCCAGGCCAGTCCTGTGGCGGCAAACCGGTGCACGCATGGTAACCAGGGCAACGTGCCAGCGACGGCGTTCTCCCAGGAGAGCGCCGTTCGCACGTTCGGCCGAGCATCCGGGGACGCGCTCAGGAGGCGAGCGGCGACAGCTCGGCACCTTTTGTCACGACCTCGCAGGATCGCAGCAGCCAATCACGAACACCCGTCAGTCCTCGCGCTGTGTAGTCGGTGAGGCCGGACGCATAGCTGGCTCGCAACACATAGTGACCACCCTCAGGGACCGTGACCGCGACCGGGTCGATGCCCCGGGCAACCAACAGGCAGCGCTCGGCGGCCCGGGCGACCAGTCCGTTCGCCGCCGGGAACGGGCGCAGCACGGCGAGTTCGGCGTGCACGATCGCCGCGACGACCAGGCCGGGCGCCTTCGTCGGGCGGGTGAGGTTCTGCGCGAGAGCGCTCAACCGCTCCCACATCTCGTCGGCGCCGGGGGCCGGCGGCAGTCCGGGGATGTCGTCGGGTACGGGTTCCGCACTGGTCCGGAGATGGCCCAACTGGTCTTCGGGGAGCAGATCGGCCGCGGCCAACTGGTGCAGTCTGGTCCAGACCTGCACCGGGGCCTTGTCGAGCTGCGGAGCGAGCGTCATCAGTTCGCCGGTCAGCCGGACCGCGCCGGAGGCCAGTCCGTCGGCGGTGCCCTGGCGTACGTCGTCCGGTGTCGCCGTACTGCCGGCCAGCGCGGCGGACGCGTGCGCCCCACGCAGCAGCGCCTCCGCGGTCATGTCCGAACCGACGCGGCGCAGACCCCGGTCCCGGAGCAGGACGTCGACCGCGTCCCGGGCCGCCCGGGCCGCCGACCCGACCCCTTCCAGACCACCCAACGGCTCGAACACGTCAACACTCATACCTGCACCCTAAGGCCGTGCCTGGCGGCCCCACGTCTACTGCGCGGCACTCGGCACGGCATCTCGCCGCACTGGAGCAAAGGACATGATGGATCCGCATCGCGCCCTTCGCTCCAGCACGCCGAGCTACCGCGCCGAGCACCTGCTCGCGACGACGTGGGACCACCAGGCACGGCCTAGGATGACTAGGCATGGCGCTCGGCACCGTCCCCAGGTTCAGCATCGTGGTCCCCTGCCATGGCTCGCGGGCGTGGTTGCGGCCGTGCCTGGACTCGGTGCTCGGTCAGTCGTTCAGCGATTTCGAGGTGATCGGGGTCGACGACGCGGACCCGGACGGCTCCGGACGGATCCTGGACGAGTACGCCGCCGCCGACCCGCGGGTCCGGGCGCTGCACCTGGAGGAGAACATCGGCCTCGGCCCGGCCCGCAACGCCGGCCTGAAGGAGTGCCGCGGCGAGTACGTGCTCTTCCTGGACGCCGACGACGAGTACCTGCCCGGCTCCCTGGAAGCGATCGCGACCCGGATCGACAACGCGCGGCAGCCGGACATCGTGATGTTCGACTACGAGCGGATCTACTGGGACGGCCGGGTGCTCGGCAGCCAGCGGCACGACGCGTTCGCGCGCGAGGGCGCAGGGGTGTTCACGGCGGCCGAGCGGCCGATCTTCCTGACTTTTCTCGAGGTGGTCTGGAACAAGGCACACCGGCGGGAGTTCCTGACCCGGCACGGTTTCGCGTTCACCAGCGGCTTCTACGAGGACGCGCCGTGGACCTACTCGACGATGCTCACCGCCGAGCGGATCGCGACCCTGGACCGGGTCGTCGTGCACTACCGGCAGCACCGGACCGGCGGCAACATCCACGCCACCAGCGGCCGCCGCCAGTGGGACATCTTCGACCAGTACGACCGGGTGCACGCGTTCATCCAGTCCGACCCGGACCTGGCCGGCTGGCGCCGGTTCGCCTTCGACCGGTCGCTCGATCACATCCTCGCCGTGCTCGCCAAGCCCGAGCGGATCGACACCGAGGACCGGGCCGAGTTCTTCCACGCCGCCCACGCGTTCGCCAAGCGGTGGAAGCCCGGGGGCTACAGCACCGACCGGACGGCCCGCGGGTTCAAGCGCTGGCTGCTGATCCACGACGACTACGCGACCTACTCGACGCTGAAGCTGAGCGCGCGGATGCTGCACGCCCCGAGCCCGCGCAAGCGGGTCGGCAAGCTGCTGCGCCGCGGCAAGCTCGATCCGAACCTGGTCGCGTACGCCGCGGGCGGGTGCACGCAGTACGCCGGCAATCCGCGCGCGATCTGCGAGAAGGCGGCCGAGCTCGCGCCGCAGCTGCGCGGGGTCTGGGTCGTCGACGAGGAGCACGTCGGCGCGATCCCGGAGGGCGTCGAGTACGTCGTCGCGGACTCCCCGGCGTACGAGAAGCTGCTCGGCAAGGCGACGTACTTCGTCAGCGACGCGAACTGGCCCAAGGACCTGGACAAGCGCCAGGGCCAGGTGCATCTGCAGACCCAGCACGGTACGCCGCTGACGACGGCGGCGTTGACCGTGGAGGGCAGGGACGAGCTGATGCGCGCGGTCGACCGCTGGGACTTCAACCTGTCCTCGAACCGGTACTCGTCGGAGATCTGGGAGCGCATCTACCCCTCGTACTTCGAGGAGCTCGAGTACGGCTACCCGCGCAACGACCGGCTGCTGACCGCGACACTCGACGAGGTCCGCGCGATCCGCGCCGGACTGGGGTACGACGACTCGCACCTGGTGATCCTCTACGCGCCGGCGTCCGACGAGCGCCTCGATTCGGACCGGCTGGCGACCGCGGCCGGCGAGCACACCCGCGTGCTCGGCATCGACGAGCAGTCCCGGGCCGAGGACCTGATGCTGGCGGCTGACGTCCTGGTCTCGGACCACTCGTCGATCATCTTCGACTACGCCAATCTCGACCGGCCGATCCTGCTCCTCGATGACGACCGGACCGACACGTACTTCGATGTCGCCGAGTTCCCGCCCGGCGTTGTCGCGCGCTCCGCCGAGGAGCTGTTCACCGCGCTGCGCAACGGCACGTTCGCGGCGCCCGAGGCGGCCAAGCACCGGCATCTGTTCCGGGAGAAGTTCTGCGAGTTCGACGACGGCCGCGCGGCCGAGCGCGTCGTCCGGCGGGTGTTCCTGGGCGAGCTCGAGCTCCCGGCGATCACGCCGTTGGCCGACCGGTCCCCGGCCCCCTCGGCGTACTTCGTGCATAATGGCTGACATGTCGATCAGCCTGAAGCCTGTCCACACCTCGCGTGTGCGCTTCAGCCTGCGACGACGACGCACTGTCTGAACACCTCAGCCTGTTCCAGTCGCGTCATCTTCGGTGAAGGACCACGTCATGTCCGCAGTTCTGCCTGTCCTGTCCACGAGACTGTCCGCTGCCGCCGCGGCCGCCTTCGGTACGCCGTACGACCCGGAGTTGCGGTCGGCGACCAAGCCCGAGTTCGGACATTACCAGAGCAATGTCGCGCTGCGGATCGGCAACGCCCTCGGCCTGCCGCCGCGGGGCGTCGCCGAGCGCCTGATCGCCGAACTACAGCTCGACGACCTCTGCCGGCCGCCGCAGATCGCCGGACCTGGATTCATCAATCTGACGTTGCTGCCCGAGACGCTCGCCAGGGCGGTCAACGAGCCCGAGACCTTCGGCAGCAACGGCCGGCGGGTCGTCGTCGACTACTCGCAGCCGAACGTCGCGAAGCAGATGCACGTCGGCCATCTCCGGTCGACGGTGATCGGCGACGCGCTGTGCAAGGTGCTCGAGTTCGTCGGGTACGACGTGATCCGGCAGAACCACGTCGGCGACTGGGGCACGCAGTACGGGATGATGATCGAGCAGTTGCTCGACGAGGGGATCACCGCGCATTCCCTTGATCTGCAGGGATTGCAGCAGCTGTACGAGCGGAGCCGGAAGCACTTCGACGCCGACGGCGCCTTCGCCGACAGGTCGCGGCTGCGGGTCGTCGCGCTACAGTCGGGTGCTCCGGAGACGCGGACGATGTGGCGGCACATGGTCGACGTGTCCCTCGACGACTTCGACCAGGTCTACGCGTTGCTGGGTTCCGCACTGACCAGACAGGACGTCGTCGGCGAGAGTGCCTACAACGACGACCTCCCGCACGTCGTCAGCGACCTGGATCAGCAGGGTCTGCTGACGGAGTCCGACGGCGCCCTGTGCGCGTTTCTCCCCGGGTTCCAGGGCCGGGACGGCGATCCGCTTCCGGTGATCGTCCGGAAGTCCGACGGCGGATTCGGCTACAGCGCAACAGACCTCGCCGCCGTACGTCACCGGGTGAGCACCCTGAAGGCGGACCGGATCGTCTACGTCGTCGACCACCGGCAGGCCCTGCATTTCGACATGATCTTCACCCTCGCGAGAACCGCCCACTGGCTCGACGTACCCGCAGAGCACGTCTCGTTCGGCACCGTCCTCGGACCGAACGGAAAGCCTTTCAAAACAAGAGAAGGCGGCACGGTCAAGCTCGTCGACCTGCTCGAGAGCGCGGTCGCCCGGGCCGACGCGCTGCTGGCGGGACGCGAAGGTGTCGACCGGTCAGCGACCGCGAGAGCCGTCGGGATCGGTGCGGTCAAGTACGCCGACCTGTCGAGCGACCGGGGCAACGACTACGTGTTCGACCTGGACCGGATGGTCGCGATGACCGGCAACACCGGCCCGTACCTGCAGTACGCCCACGCCCGGCTCACCAGACTGCTCTCCAAAGCAGACGTATCAGGTGAGGTCACCGAGCTGAAGGACCCGGCCGAGCAGCGGCTCGCTCTCCTCCTCACCGGCTTCGGCGCCGTTGTCGAACAGGTCGCCGAGACACTCCAGCCGCACAGACTCTGCACCTATCTGTACGACGTCGCCTCGGCGCTCTCGGTGTTCTACGAGCAGTGCCCCGTGCTGAGCAGCGAAGGCGAGACCAGAGCAAGCCGGATCGCCCTCTGCACCGCGACCCGGAAAGTGTTGCAGGATGGACTCGGCCTGCTGGGGATCGAGGCCCCCGATGCGATGTGAGTGGAGGACCGATGCTGCCGTGGTCGGCCGAGTTCAAGGGACGTCTGGACCAGACGACGTACACGAGTGAGTTGCTCCGCGGGAACCCGCTGGGCGATCCGCACGAGCGTCCGGTGCTGGTCTACCTGCCGCCGGGGTACGACGACCCGGCCAACGCGGGCGAGCGGTACCCGGCGATCTACGTGACGATGGGCTACACCGGTCACGTCGGCATGTGGTTCAACCGGGTCCCGTTCCGGCAGCCGTACCCGGAGCTGCTGGACGCGATGTTCTCCGACGAGAGCGTGCCGCGCGCCGTCGTCGTGTTCGTCGACTCGTGGACGAAGTACGGCGGTAGCCAGTGCCTCGACTCCCCCGGCACCGGGCAGTACCAGTCGTACCTGTGCGACGAGATCGTGCCGTGGGTCGACGCGACGTACCGGACGATCCCCGACCGCGACCACCGCGCCGTCACCGGCAAGTCGAGTGGCGGCTACACCGCGATGGTGACGCCGCTGCTGCGCCCGGACGTGTTCGGGGCGCTCGCGACGCACGCCGGTGACGCGCTCTTCGACGTCTGCTACCGGCCCGAGTTCCCGGAGCGGGCGCGGACGCTGCGGGACAAGTACGACGGCAGCTACGAGAAGTACTTCGAGGTGCTCGCGACCAAGACCGGCCGGACCACCAACGAGGACCTGCACCTGCTGGAGATGTACGGCTATGCGTCGGCGTACTCCGCCGAGCCCGACGGCACGGTGCTGATGCCGTTCGACGACCTCGGGGCGATCATCCCGGACATCTGGGCTCGCTGGCTGTCCCGCGATCCGGTCGAGATGGTGAAGGAGCCGCAGTACGCCGAGGCGCTGCGCTCGTTGCGCGCGGTCTGGATCGACGCCGGCCGGCAGGACGAGTACTACCTGGATCTCGGCGCCACCGCGTTCCACCGGGCCGCCCGCGAGGCCGGTCTCGCGGACGAGCGGATCCACTTCGAGTTGTTCGAGGGCACCCACGGCGGGATCGAGTACCGCTACCCGATGGCGGTGCGCTGGCTCGCCGAGCAGCTCGGCTAATTGGCGTGCCGTCGCCCGGCGGACGCCGTACCGTCGAGCCATGAACTGGCCGGAGGGGATCGCGGCGCGCCCGATCGACAAGGGTGACGTCGAGGCGTGGGCGGTGCTGATGGCCGCCAAGGAGAAGGCCGACCAGGACGGCGAGAACTTCGCCGCGGCGGACCTGGCCGAGGCCGTGAACCGCCCGAACGTAGACCTGGGCCGGGACAGCATCAGTCTGTGGGCCGACGGCCGGATGGTCGGCTACGGCCAGCTGCACGTGCCGCACACCGTGGTCGACGTCGACCGGGTACGGACCGAGGGCACGATCGACCCCGAATGGCGGCGGCGCGGCCTGGGTACGGTGCTGATGCGCTGGCTGATCCAGCGCGCCGGCGAAGTGCACGCCGCCACCCACCCGCAGGTGCCCGGCCTGGTCGGCACCGGCGCGGCCAGCGACAACGTCAGCGCGAGCAGCCTGTTCGAGGGCCTGGGTTTCAAGCCCGAGCGGTTCTTCTTCGACATGCGCCGTCCGCTCGACCAGCCGGTGCCGGAGGCGTCGGTGGCCGACGGGCTCCGGCTGACGGGATACGACCCGTCGTACGACGAGGCCCTGCGGCTGGCGCACTTCGAGGCGTTCTCCGACCACTGGGGCTGGGCGCCGCCGACTCCGGAGACGTGGCGGTCACGGTCGATCGGTTCGCGGGCGTTCCGCGGCGGGCAGTCGTACCTCGTGCTGGACGGCGACACCGTCGCGGCGTACGTGAACTGCTACGAGTGGGAGGCGGACACCGAGGCGACCGGCGTCCGCGAGCTGTACATCGGCCAGGTCGGCACGCGGCGCGCGTACCGTGGCCGCGGGCTGGCACGGGCGACCATCGCGAAGGTGCTCACCGAGGGCGCACAGGCCGGCTACCAGCGGGCCGGTCTCGGCGTCGACGCCGACAACCCGACCGGTGCGCTCGGCCTGTACGAGAACCTCGGCTTCACCACTCACAAGAAGTTCACCGACTACGCGCTGCCCCTTCCGTCAGACGTGTGAGTCCGCGACGACCGGGGCCTCGACCGGCTCCGGCTCGCTGCGGAACCACGTCCACGGCCGGACCGTGAACACGATCATCGCCAGGCTCACGGCCGCGTAGACGAGCGCTCCGACGAACGCGGCGTGCACGCCGTGGACCAGGACCTCCCGCGGTGCGGTCGCCGTCGAGTTGCGGCTCGCCGTACCGAAGATCGTCACCAGGATGCCCAGGCCGAGCGCGCCGCCGACCTGCTGGACCACGTTCAGCATGCCGGACGCGGCGCCCGAGTCCTCCGGCGCGACACCCGAGATGGCGCGGCCGACGAGCGGGATGAAGATCATCCCGGCGCCCGCTCCGAACAGCAGCATCGGACCGACCACGTCGTGCAGGTAGGTGCTGTGCGCGTCCAGCCGGGTCAGCCAGATCGTGCCGAGCGTGACCAGGGTGGACCCGGCCACCAGCAGCTTCGCCCCGTCGATCCGGGCGACCAGCTTCGGTACGACGCGCGACGCGGTGAACAGCAGACCGGTGAGCGGCAGGAACGCCAGACCGGCCGTCAGCGGGCTCAGCGCGAGCACGCCCTGCAGGTACTGCGTCAGGAAGAAGAACATCCCGAACATCGTCCCGACCACGAGCAGCATGGTGAGGTACGACGCCGACCGCTGAGCGGACTTGAACAACCGCAACGGCACGATCGGGTGGCTCACGCGGCGCTCGATCAGGACGAACGAGACCAGCAGCACGACGCCGGCCGCGAACGCGACCAGGACCTCCGCCGACGACCAGCCGGCCTCGGCGACCCGGATGAACCCGTACACCAGCGAGGTGATGCCGAGCGTCGAGGTGAGCGCACCGGCCACGTCGAACCGGCCGGTCTCCGGGGCGGTCTCGCTCAGCACGCGGCGGGCCGCGAAGACCAGGGCGATACCGATCGGGACGTTGATGAACAGGCCCCAGCGCCACGACACCCAGTCGGTCAGCATGCCGCCGAGCACCAGCCCGACGCTGCCGCCGCCGGAGGAGACGAGGCTGTAGTAGCCGAGCGCCTTCATCCGCTCGGGACCTTCGCGGTACGTGAGCATCAGCAGCGTCAGGGCCGCCGGCGCGGCGATGGCGCCGCCGATGCCCTGCAGGACGCGTGCGGCGAGCAGCAGCTCGGCGTTCGGGGCGAGGCCGCCGAGCAGCGACGCGAGGGTGAAGACACTGATACCGGTGATGAACACCCGGCGGCGGCCGAGCAGGTCGCCGGCGCGGGCGCCGAGCAGCAGCAGGCCGCCGAACGCGAGCGCGTAGGCGTTCTGCACCCACGACAGGCTCGACGGGCTGAAGTGCAATGCCTGCTGGATGTGCGGCATCGCGATGTTCACCACGGTGCCGTCGAGGATGACCATCAGCTGGGTGACCAGGATGACCGCGAGCACGACCCCCGGCCGCCGCGCAGGCGTGCCGGTTCCGGCGCCGGCCGGGCCTGAGGATGTTGCCGACATATTGCTCCTTACCCCGGAGGGGCTACAGTTGTGGAAGGAAAAGTGGAGTGCTCCTCCGGATACGATACGGAGGCACCCTCCGCTTTGCAAGCGATATTCTGGACCGACCCGTGAGGAGGTCGAACTTGGCGCCGCAACCCCTGCCGTGCGCACGGCCCACCCGTGCGGACGCCGCCCGGAACTACGACCGCCTGGTGACGGCCGCCCGGGAGACCTTCGGCGAGCACGGCACCGACACCTCGCTGGAGGAGATCGCCCGCCGGGCCGGAGTCGGCATCGGCACGCTCTACCGCCGGTTCCCCAGCCGGACCGCGCTGCTCGAGGCGGTCTACGTGGACGAGATCCAGTCCGTCTGCGACCGGGCGTACGACTTCGACCGGGAGCTGGAACCGTTCGACGCGCTGGCCGCGTGGCTGCGCAGCTTCGTCGGCTACGGGCTGTCCAAGAAGAGCCTGGCCACCGAGCTGATCGATGCCCTCGGCAAGGAGTCCCCGTTCTTCAAGGCCTGCAAGGTGAATGTGCAGGAGGCTGGGCAACTACTGCTGGACAAGGCGAAGGCGACCGGCGACGTCCGGCCGGAGCTGGAGCTGGCCGACGTCATGCGGCTCGTCGGCGGCATCACCCACAACGCCGACACCCCGCCGGAGCAGGCCCACCGCCTGCTCGACATCGTGCTCTGCGGGCTCAGGCCCGCTGCTCCCGCAGCGCAGCCAGCGAAGGGTTAGCCGCGTCCCGCTCGGTGTACTTGAGCTCCCGGACCGGCCACTCGATCGCCAGCTCCGCGTCGAACAGGTCCACCGCCACCCGCTCCGGCGACCAGTGCTCGTTCACCAGGAAGTTGTATGTCGTGTGCGGCGCCACCGTGCAGAATGAGTTGCCGACGCCGCGCGGCACGTAGAGCGCGTCCGACGGACCGAGCTCGAAGGTCTCGACGCGGCCGAAGGTGTCGTTGTCGCGGAGGTCGACGATCGCGGCGAACACCCGGCCGGACGACGGCGACAGGTACTTGTCCCACGGCTCCGCGTGGATCCCACGGACGATGCCGGCGTCCTCGAAGTACGCGACGTTGTGCTGGACGACGACCATGCCGAGCTCGGCCAGCTTCTCGCGGTGGAAGTTCTCCTTGAACCACCCGTCGTCGTGCGGCTGGACCTGCAGCCCGACATGCACCACTCCCGGGATCGACGTCTCCTCGGTCCTCACCGGCGCACCTGCCGACGGGCCTCGAGCTGCGCCTGGTCGGCGGCGGCCAGGCCCGCGTGCCACCCGGCGCCGTTGGTGATGCGGGTCCGCCGGGTCGTCGTCCTCGGGAACAGCTGGGTGAACAACGCATCCACCTGCTCCTCCCGCTTGGCGAGCACCGGCAGCAGCCGGCCCGCCTCGGCCTCGGGCACGGCGGCCTGGGTCGCGGCGGAGGCCTGCTCGAGCCGCTCGGCGATGCGCTGCGCATAGGCCATCAGGAACGACTGCCGGAACGACCGGGTCCGCGACTCGCCGCGCTGACCGATGTGCTTGCCGGCAGCAATCATCGCCCGGTTCGCCTGGACCAGCAGCGAGGTGCTGAGGATCTCGGTGAGCTGCAGATCGAGCTCGGCGCCGACGATCGTGACGACGGCCAGGTCCTCGATCACGACGGTCCGGCAGCGGTTCGCCGCGGCGACCGCGCCGACCAGCTGCGCCTTGGCCGAGACGTACGGCGTGTCGATCCAGAGCCGGCGCGCCGACGAGTCGTCCGGGATCTCCTCCTCCGCCGTCACCAGCACACTGTCCAGCGAGAACTTCGCCATCAGCTCCTGCGCCTTCCCGGACAGCGCTTCCGCCTCGTCCGGGAACTCGGTCGCTTCCGCCTTCGCGAGCAAAGCCCGGATCCGCGCCAGCATCTTTCCGTCCACGGGTACGGCGGGGCGTGCCGCGCGGGCCGGCGCACCGGGCAGCGGGAGCAGGCGGGCCATCACCGGCAGGGTCTGCAGGAAGCCCGCAAGCGCGAGCGCGTGATGCAGGCTCAGGTAGCGGCCGACCCGCGCGGTCGCGGCCCACGCGGTCAGGCGCAGCTCGGCGAACGGCTGCGGCACACCGAGATCGGTGAGCTGGTCGAGCCAGCGCGGATCGATGGCGGCGGGAGCATACTGCTCGTGCTCGGCCGAGATCGCGGCCAGCAACAACGGCTCGACGGCTGCCTCCAGCTGGCGCCGTCCGTGCTGGACCACATCCGCCGGCGCCCAGCCGCGCTCCCAGGCACCGCGGACCAACGCATTCAGGAATCCTTGCAGGCAACGATCCACGGCCGCCTGGTCGCGCTCGTCGTACGCCCCCAGCCTGGCCAGCTGGGTGTCTGCGCGGTCGTCGGCGACGGCAACGGCGGCCGCCGCGATCGGCAACAGCCGGAGGATTTCCTGATCAGTCACGCGGACGAGTCTGACAGTCGCGCACGGTCGACCCAAACGGCGTCCGCGGAACCTGTGGACAGACTCCGGCGGCAGATCAAGGCGACGTACGATTCGGACAACGCGTTCCACCGGAATCAGACCATCAGACCCGTTGCTTTGAGCCCGCGTCGGGACGATCCTGCCTACAGGGGACATCACAGGGGGAGGCTTCGTCATGACTCAACTTGCCGGCAGTGGGATCGGCGATCTGCGACAGAACTTCGAAGGATCGGTGCTCGGCCCTGACGACGGCGGGTACGACGACGCGCGCCGGCTGTGGAACGCGGACCAGGACCTGCACCCGGCCGTAATCGCCCGGTGCCGGAGCGCTGCGGACGTCAGCCGTGCGGTGTTGTTCGCGCGTGAGCACGGACTGGAGATTGCGGTCCGTGGCGGCGCGCACAGCATCAGTGGCATGAGCTCGGTCGACGACGGGCTGATGATCGACCTGAGCGAGTTCAACGAAGTCACGGTCGATCCGCAGGCGCGCCGGGCCACGGCCGCCGGCGGCGCGTTGCTCGGTCAGCTCGACGCGGCGGCGCAGGAACACGGTCTGGCGACGCCGGCCGGCATGGTGAGCCACACCGGTGTCGCCGGACTGACGCTCGGCGGCGGGATGGGCTGGCTGAGCCGGAAGTTCGGTCTCAGTATCGACAACCTGCTGTCGGTCGAGGTCGTCACCGCGGACGGCCGCATCCTGCGCGCGTCCGACGACGAGAACCCCGACCTGTTCTGGGCGATCCGCGGCGGCGGCGGCAACTTCGGCATCGTGACGGAGTTCGAGTTCCAGTTGCACGAGGTCGCGCCGATGATCCAGTTCGGCATGATGTTCTGGGATCTCGACCAGGGCGCCGAGGTGCTGCGGATGGCCCGCGAGGTGATCGCGAAGCTGCCGGCCGAGGTGAACATCGTGGTGGGCGCGATCAGCGCACCGCCGGCTCCGTTCGTGCCGGCCGAGTACCACTTCCGGCCCGGGTACGCGCTGATCGTCCCGAGCTTCGGGTCGGCCGCGGAGCACGCGGCCGTCCTGGACGAGATCCGCGCGACGGTGCCGCCGCTGTTCGAGTTCGCCAGTCCGATGCCGTACCTCGCGCTGCAGCAGATGCTCGACGAGGCGAACGGCTGGGGATTCCACGCCTACGACAAGGGCTTCTACCTCGACGACTTCACCGACGAGGCGATCGCGGTGCTCACCGAACACGTGCCGCGCAAGCAGTCGCCGGGCTCGGTCGTGCTGTTCTACCGCCTCGACAACGCGTACTCGAAGGTCCCCGACGACGCCACCGCGTTCAGCGGCAGCCGGGCGCCGGGGTACGCCGGTTTCATCATCGCCGTCTGCCCGACGCCCGAACTGCTCGAGCACGACCGCGAGTGGGCCCGCTCGTTGTGGGCGGCAACAATCCCGGTGAGCCGCGGGATCGGCAGCTACGTGAACGCGATCAGCGACACCGGCGTGGACGACCGGGTACGCGCGTCGTACGGCGCGAAGTACGACCGACTGGCGGCGATCAAGGCGAAGTACGACCCGGAGAACGTCTTCCACCGCAACGCGAACATCAAGCCCGCCTAGAAGCCCTTACAAGCAGAGAGCCTGGGGGTTCGGGCGCGTGGCCGGGTTCGTGGGCCGGTGACGTCTGTCGCCGTTTGGACCGCTCCCGGCTCACCGAACTCGCCCGCCGGACCAGTCGCTGAAGTTCTCCTCCTCTCTCGGCTGGTGCCGCGATCGAGCTGCGGACCGAGGGGGGCAGTCGTCCGCAACCGAGGACGCCCAGTCCTGAAGATGCCAGGGTGTTTGCTGGCGTGGGCCCACAGAAAGCCCACAAAATAAGGGGATTCCGGCTCGGAAACTGTCGGTGCCGCCGTCTAGAGTCAATGCCATGGAACTTCTAGGCGAACGGCCGGCGTGGTCGATGAGTGGCAGCGAACTGCTGTCCACCCTCGACACAGTCGAAGCCGAGCTCGCCCGCCTGGAGGCCTACCGGCTGAGCGTGATCGCCGCCATCGAGTCCACCGGGTACGCCGAGGAGCTCGGCGCCCGCGACACCGCCGAACTCCTGCGCTTCCGCTACCGCCTGGACCCACCGGCCGCCCGCCGCACCCTCCGCCTCGCCCAGACCGCCACCCACTACCCGGCCGTAGCCACCGCCCTCGAACGCACCGCCTCGCCCGCCTCCGCCACGACCGCCGACATACCCGACAGCGGATCCGGGGACGGCGTACCCGACGACAGCGGATCCGGGGACGGTGGATCCGAGGCCGGTGGTGATGATGGCTGGCTGCTGCGGCCAGCGCAGGCGGCCGCGATCGTGTTCGGGCTCGACCGGGTCCGGCCGCGGGTCCCGGTGGAACACCTGGACGCCGCCGCGGAGCAGTTGGTCGGGCTGGCCGGCCACCTGTCACCCGGCGAACTACGCACCGCCGCTAAGGAGATCGCCGACCTGCTCGACTCCGACGGCCCCGAACCAGAAGAACTGAAGGCGTATGAACGCGAGTCCCTGACACTCTCGGCTGCCGACAACGGCGTGAAGTTCAACGGCTTCCTGGCCAACGAGAACGCCGAACTCCTGCGCGCCGTCGTGCACGCCGGCGCCCGCCCACACAAGACCGTCGACGGCGAACACGACCCCCGCCCCCGCGACAAGCGCCAGGCCGACGCCCTGTCCGGCGCCCTGAGCATCGCCGCTGCCGCATGGGACACCACGGGACCCACCGCGCCCACCGGACCGACCGGACCGACCGGACCTGCAGCGGCGCCCACAGCCGCGGCGAGCAGCGCCGGCAACGCGGGCAGCGCCAGCAGCGCGGGCGATGCGGGGGGTGCTGGGAGGGTGGGGAAGGATCGTCGGGTGGCCGGGTACGGGGCGAAGGCGAACATCACCGTCACGATCGACCTCGAAGACCTCAGGTCCGCCACCGCGGACGCGATAGGGCGCACCGTCTACAGCGGACTGTCAGCGGCCACGATCCGGCGGCTGGCGTGCGACGCGAACATCATCCCCCTGGTGCTGGGCTCGAACTCCGAACCGCTGGACGTCGGGCGCCTCGAACGCCTGGTCACCAAGGCGATGCGCCGCGCGCTGGAGGCCCGCGACCGCGGCTGCGTGGTCTGCGGAGCCCCGCCGATCATGTGCGACGCCCACCACCTGATCTCCTGGATCGACGGCGGCGACACCAAAGTCTCGAACCTGGCGTTGCTCTGCCGTCGCCACCACGTCGACCTGCACAGGGGCCGCTGGCACATCACCATCCTCGACGGCATCGTCCACGTCGCCCGCCCCAGCTGGGCCGAACCCGCACCCAGCCCCGCCACAGCCCGACGCACAGCACCCCCGCGCGCCCGACCACCCAGCGGCAGGACGGACCCGCGCGAGTCCGAGCCCACCGAGCCCACCCAGTCCACCCAGCCCAACGAGCCCACCGAGCCCGGAGACGTCGGCCTGCGGGCGGTCGAGGGCGTCGTGGTGGAGACCGTCGCCGACCGCTCGCGATGGCGGGCCGACGAGGCTGCCCTCCGGGAAGCGGCCGCCTTCGCAGCCACCGGCTGAGCCCGGACAACACAACAACCTCCTACCCGCAGGCCTGCGGGCAGGAGGCTGTTGTGCTGCGGTAGGCCGGGAGCGGGTGAATGCTTCCAGCCGCCTCCGACGGCTGGCCCATGCTTTGTATACCCTTCGCGCGGTGCCCGGCGCGGCTTTAATCCGAGTGCAGGGGTCGAGTGGATCGACCTACCTGGGTCAAGAGTTGACGTGTGGAACTCCAACTCTTCTGCCCGGCATGATCGAGCGGTAGATCCGCGACACGGTCGGCCGGCTGGCGCCGTCGATGTCCACGCGTCCCGTCTGACCGACGTTCTGCCGCAGGTACATCAGCACCAGCGCTGACGTCGCGCAGAACAAACCGACGGCTGACCGCCGAAGCCGGCCACCATTCTGAATCGCTTTCTTTCTTGAATCTCTTTCCTGCAAGGCCTACTCGAGACTTCTGAATAGACCGCTGTCTTTATCTCTTTCCTTGGTTTTCCAACGAGGATTTCTGAGCGACCTGCGAGCCCTAGATCGAGGCGGCGCCGTCCACGACCAGGACCTGGCCGTTGATGTTGGTGTTGTCGAGTAGGAGCATGCGGACCAGCGGGAGGACGTCCTCCGGCTCGGTCAGGTGGCCGGTCGGGGTTCGGCGGACGATCTGGTCGAGTTGGGTCTGGCCGAGGACGGCCGACATCTCCGAGGCGAAGAACCCCGGGGCGATCGCATTGGCGAGGATGCGGCCACCGAGTTCACGGGCCAGTGACCGGGTCGCCGCGTCCATCCCGCCCTTGGTGGCCGAGTAGGCGACCAGGCCGGGGTAGCCGCGTTGCGCGCAGATCGAGGTGATGTTGACGATCCGGCCCTTCAGACCCTTCGCGAGCATCCGGCGCAGGACGAAGCGGGTCAGGACCAGCGGTGCGGTCAGGTTCGTCTGGATGATCTCGGCCAGGTGCTCCGCGGACGTGTGGACGTGCAACGAGTCCTGGCCGATCGCCGCATTGTTGACCAAGGCATCGACCGGCCCCAGGGCATTCTCGACCTCGCGAACGAACGCCTGCCCGGCCGCGGTGTCGTTGATGTCGACGGATCCGTAGTACAGGTGCTCGGGGTACTTCTCGCCGAGCGCGGTCAGCTCGGGCGTGACCGTCCGGGCGAACGCGGCGACCTTCAGACCGGCCGCGAGCAGATCGGTGACGATCGCCAGGCCGAGGCCGCGGGAACCGCCCGACACGAGCACGACCGAGGCCGGCGGGACTGTGGTGACGTCAGACATCGCTCTTCAGGGTTTCCTTCTGCGGGATCTCGTCGAGGAACCTGATCCGCCGCGGTACGCCGTAGTCCGGCAACCGGGTCGAACACCACTGCACCAGGTCGGCGTCGGTGATCGGGCCGAGGGACCGGTTCGGGACGACCTCGGCCGCGACCATCCGGCCGACCAGCGGGGCCTTGCGCGCGAACACCCGCGCCCAGGACACGCCCGGATGGCCCATCAGGACGTTGCGGACGACGCCCGCCGACACCTTCGACCCGCCGACGTTGATCTCGTCGGTGTCCAGGCGGCCGGTGATCAGCACCCGGTCGCCGTCGAACTCGACCCGGTCGCCGGTGCGGACCGCCCCGACCAGGCCGGCGCCGTGGTGCGGTGAGCGGATGACGAGCTCGTCGCCGTCGACGCTGACCACCGGGCGCTCCGGGTGCGGGTCGCGGTCCAGCCAGGACCTGGGGAATCCGGCCTTACCGTCGTGCACCACGATCGAGGCGCCGACCTCCGAGGACGCGTAGATCCACGAGATCCGGGTGGCCGGGAAGAGCTCCCGGAGCTGATCGAGGATTGCCTGGTCGACCGGTTCGCCGCCGAGCGTGATCTGCTCCAGCGGTACGCCGGCGAGCGCGTCGGCGTCCCGGTAGATCGCCTGCCGCCAGAAGGTCGGCGTACCCGAGGCGGCCGTGACGCCGTGTTCGGCGGCGATCGCCGGCCAGTTCTCCAGCTCGTGCGGCTCGATCACGACCAGGCCCTGGTCGGCCTGAGTCAGCGAGAGCGTGACGACCTGCCACCAGGCGTACGTCCCGGGCGAGTACGGCAGGAGCCAGGTCCGCGGCGGCTGGTCAGCGGTGACCGTGGTCAGCGACTCGAGTGTGTGGCCGATGCGCTTCGGACGGCCGGTGGAGCCTGAAGTGAGCAGCCAGGCCCGCCCGGACTCCTCGACGCGCTTCAGTCTGGCGGGTGTGACTGCCCCATCGGGCAGGACGACCGCGAACCCGGACTCGCCCAGCTCCTCGCGCATGCGCTCGTCAACGCGCGACTCGGTGGCGACCAGCAGCTCGGTGCCGTGCACGGCGTGGTGGCGCAGGGCCGCGAGCGCGTCGGCGCCGTTGTCCACCAGAACGGCCGCGGGCGACGGCAGCTGCGGCAGTTTGTGTAGCGTCCGCCAGGTCAGGCGCTTGCCCGCGACGACCACGGTGTTGTCGTCGCCGATCAGCGCGGTGGTGCGGCGCCGGCTGCTCACGCCGACTGGAGTTGCTCGATGAAGTCCAGTACGTCGCCGACCGTCGCGATCCGGCGCAGCCCAGGGGCATCGAAGTTCAGCTCGTCGCCGAGCTCGTCCTCCACCCGGAGGGCCAGCTCGGAGAAGTCCAGCGACCGGAACCCGATCTCGCGCAGGTCCGCCATGTCGTCGGCCGGTAATGCCCGGCCTTGTGCCGTCATCACCTCACCCATCAACTCCCTGACCCGACTCCGATCCACCGAACTCATAGTCCCGAAGCCTAGCGTTCGAGGCTTGGGGACTCCACGCGTGCTCCGTAGAGTCCCCACACACCGTGACTTCGGTGACTCATACACTTTGCCGTTGACGTCCTCCACCGCCCGAAGGCGGGGATTCCAACCCTTGCGGGTTGAGGTTCGCGGTTCACAGCCGTGCCCTACTGCGCAAGAAGGCTCCCCGCACTGCCACGGCCCGCCCGGCCGCGGTTGTCCGGTCCTGCAACTGCTGGTTGTTTGGCTATCACAACCAGTGACAAAGACTATCCGATCCAACCGACAAGTTCGAAGGACTCAGATGATCAGAGCGGGCCGGCGGCGTGCGACCGGACGGGGCATACGGACCGCGGCGGCGGCGAGTCTGCCCGTGCTCCCACTGGCATGGTTCGTGGCGCTGCAGGAGCACCCGCCGTGGATGCCGGCCGCCTACCTCGCCTATCTGCTGGTCGTGGTCGTCGTCCCGGGCACGATGTTCTGGCGGAGGCTGACCGGCGGCGTCGGCTGGCTGTCCGCGGACGTGATCCTCGGTACGGCGTTCGGGCTGGCCGTCGAGGCGCTGCTCTATCCGATCGGGATGCTGTTCGCGATGCCGTTCGCGGCGTTGCTGATGCCGGCGCTGGCATTCGGGATGTGGCGCGCGCTGCCCCGCCGCACGCTGCCCGAACGGCCGACGCCCTGGTGGTCGATGGCCGGGATGATGGTCGCGGTCGGCGTCGCGGCCGCGTGGTTCGTGCGGGCCGGCTCGCAACTCATCCCGCTGAACGGCGCACAGGCGCTGCGGCCGGACTCGGACGCTCCGCACAACCTCGCGCTGGCCGGTGAGGTCACGCACCACTTCCCGCCGCGGGTCCCGTACGCCGACGGCGGGTGGCTGACGAGCCACTGGGCGGCGTACGACCACATCGCGTCCGTGCACTGGATCACCAGCGTGCCGCTCGACGTGCTGACGCACCGGATGGTGCCGTTCGCCTGGATCCTGCTGACCGTGCTGGGCGCGGCCGCGGTCGGGATGCTGCTGACCGGGCGAGCGGTCGCCGCTCCGATCGCGGCCGGGCTCGTGGTGGCCGGCGGCGATCTGGTCGCGTGGCCGTGGACGGTGTCGGACCGGGTGTTTGCGGACGGTCCGTTCTCGCTGGGCGAGCTGACCAATCCGCCGCAGGCGTTCTCGACGGTGCTGTTGCTGCCGTTGATCGCGGTGACGACGCTGCTGCTCCGGCGACGGCCGGGGACGACGCGCGGTCAGTTGTTCCGGCTGTTCGTCGCGGCCGGCGTGCTGATCGCCGCGCTGGCGTTGACGAAGGCGACGACGCTGCCTGTCTACGCGGCCGGGCTCGCGGTCGCCTGGATCTACCTGACGGTGCGGGCCGGGCGGGTGAACCTGCGCGCGCTGGTGCTCGGGGTCGGCGTCGCGGCGGCGTACACGGCGACGTTCTTCCTGGTCCTGCAGGGTGCCGCGTCGAGCGTGCGGTTCGATCCGGGGGCGACCTTCGAGAGCCTCGCGGACCGGATGGGCGGCGGCTCCGCGGTCCCGATCATCGCGGTAGTGATCGTGATCGGGTGGGTCATGCCGCTGGCCGGCGCGCTGCTGATCAGGCGGCGGGTGACCCGGGACCCGATGCCGGTCTTCCTGGTGGCCGGATTCGCGGCGGCAGTGCTGGGCGCGTCGCTGCTGGCAGATCGTGGGGAGACCCAACTGTTCTTCGTGCGGACCGGGTTCGTGTTCGGCGTCCTGCTGGCGACCTGGGGACTGGGATCGCTCGAGGGCCGGCAGTTCTGGATCGCCGGGGTCGCGCTGCTGATCGGAGCCGCGGCGATCTACTGGGGCCGCGAGCGGTCGCCGAGGTCGTGCACGACGGCCGACTGCTTCGGGCAGAGCCTCGCCGTCGCGCTGGTGATCGCGGTGCTCGGGATCGGCGTGTTCGGGCTGATCCTGCGCGGCTCCCGGCGGACCTGGGCGGTGATCGCGGTCGCGGTTCTCGTCGGGACGACGGTGTCGCCGACGGTCGCGTCCGTCCGGCGGTTCGCGGAACCACCGCTGACGTCGTACGAGTCGATCGCCCCCGGCGGGATCGAGGCGGCGCAGTTCATCCGGCGGAACTCCGGCTCGAACGACCGGATCGCGACGAACCTGCACTGCCACCAGCCGCGGGCCTCGCACTGCGGGACAGGGTCGTACTGGATCGCCGGGTACGCCGAGCGCCGCGTGCTCGTCGAAGGCTGGGCGTACCGGACGCGGGTCGACGACACCTACCCCGCGGGCGTGCAAGGACCGTACTGGGACCAGGAACAACTGCGGTTGAACGACGAGGTGTTCAGCAACCCGAGCCGCCAGGTGATCGAGACGCTGCGCACGAAGTACGGCGTGCACTGGCTGCTGCTCGACGAGCGGGTCGGCGCGGCGCCGAAGAACCTGGACAAGCTGACCGAGCTCCGGTTCCAACAGGGCACCGTCCGGGTCTACCAGGTCTTCCCGCCGCCGTCCGAGACCCCGTTCCCCACGAAGACCCCGTCGCCGACGACGAGCCCGACGAACACCTCGAGCTTGCCGACCAGGACGCCGAGCTTCCCGACCGGCTCGCAGTCTCCAGGGGTGCCGACCGAGCCTCCGTCAGTCGGTCAGACGCAGCCGACGCAGCCGTTCCCGACCGGCCCGCTGCCGACCACCGGCAGCTTTCCGACCACTCCGGTCCCGACGCAGGTCACGACTACCCCGGTCCCGGCGCAGTTCACGACCACGCCGGGACCGACGACCAGCCCGTAGCCGGCTCAGCGGACGGTGACTGCCGGGATCGCGATGCTCTGGTTGGCGAGCCGGTCGAGCGCGGTCACCGAGTAGATGTACGCGGTGCCCGGCGTCGCGGTGGTGTCGACGTACGACTGAGCGGCGCCCGTCGAGCGGACCGTGGCGATCAGGTTGCGCGCGTCGTTGTCGGGGCAGTGGTCGCCGCCGCGGAGCTCCCGGCGGTAGATCGCGTACGACGTGGTGTCGTTCGACGTCCTGGACCACTGCAGCTGGACGCCGTCACCCGTGCGCGCCGCGTGGACCGCGTGCACGGGCAGCGGCGCCCGCGCGTCGAGGGCCGGCATCGCGGGGATCAGCGCCGGCCGCGTGTACCAGGTGTTGTTGAGCAGCGTGGTCGCACCGAGCCGGTCCGCGCGGACGTCCTTCGCGGAGAAGAAGATGTTGCCCTTCACCTCGGGGATCGTGCTGTCGAAGGCCAGGTGGTCGCTCAGCTCCTTCGGGTCCGACCAGTCCGGCGACTGCGTCGACGTACCGACCTTGTAGGTCGCCTCGCCGATGTAGAGGTGGACGTGCGTCCCGCGGACCTGCTCGGCCCACCACGGCACGATCTTGTTGTAGTCCGCGGGCGCGAACCCGCCGGCCCAGTACACCTGCGGGACGATGTAGTCGATCCACTCCTCGCGGACCCACTTGCGGGTGTCCGCGGCCAGGTCGTCGTACGTCTGCACGCCGGCCGTGGTGTCGGTGCCCTCCGGGTCGGTGGCCTTGTTCCGCCAGACGGCGAACGGCGAGATGCCGAACTTGATCCACGGCTTGGCCGCGTGCATCTTCTGGCCGAGCTCCTGGATCAGCAGGTCGATGTTGTTCCGCCGCCAGTCGGCGATGTTCGAGAAGCCGGCGCCGTACTGCGCGTACGTCGCGGCGTCGTTGAAGACCTGGCCGGCCACCGGGTACGGGTAGAAGTAGTCGTCGAAGTGCACGCCGTCGATGGCGTAGTTCGAGACCGCGTCCATGATCGCGTCCTCGACCAGCTTCCGGGCCGCGGGGATGCCGGGGTTGTAGTAGAGCTTCCCGCCGTACGAGACCACCCAGTCCGGGTGCTGCCGCGCCGGGTGGGTCGGCAGCAGGCCGTTGATGTTGGTGTCCATCGACAGCCGGTACGGGTTGAACCACGCGTGCAGCTCGAGGTTCCGCTTGTGGGCCTCGGCGACCGCGAAGGCCAGCGGGTCGTAGCCGGGGTCGCCGCCCTGCACGCCGGTCAGATACTTCGACCAGGGCTCCACCTTGGACGGCCAGAACGCGTCCGCCGTCGGGCGGACCTGCAGGATGACCGCGTTGTGGTTCTGCCGGACCGCGTCGTCGAGCCAGCCGATCAGCTCGGCCTGCTGCTGCGCGGCGGTCAGCCCGGTCTTCGACGGCCAGTCGATGTTCACCACCGACGCGACCCAGCTCGCCCGGAACTGCCGGAGCGGGGTGGACGCGTTCGGCGCACACGTCTGCTGCCCGTCCGTCTCCACGGCCGACGCCGTACCCGTCAGACCGCTCAGCATCAGTCCCGCCGTCACGCCGAGAACGCCCATCACTCGCCAGACTCTCATGTCACTCTCCGACTATTCTTTCCGGTGAAGTGGAAAGATGTTTACACATCAGCGGCCTTCCGGGAAGACGCTAGGTTAGGACCATGCTGCGCGCCGCGACCGAGGACGATGTCGACACGATCCGGCGACTGCGCAATCAGCAGGCGAACCGTGACGTCAGCATCACCGCACACGAGATCACCGCGGACGAGCACGCGGCCTGGTGGGCGAAGGCGTCCGCGGACAGATCGCGGCGGGTGCTGATCTACACCCGGGACGGCACGACCGCCGGGGTCGTCAACTTCTTCGATCTCGACGGCCCGTCCGGCGCCTGGGGGTTCTTCCTGGACGCGGACGGTCTCGCCGAGCGGGGCGAGACACTGCCGGCCTGGATCGAGGTCATGCGCGAGGCCACGGCGTACGCGTTCGACGACCTCGGTCTCGAGGTGCTGACCGGAGAGGTGCTCGAGCACAACACGGTGGTCCGGCAGATGAACCGGCGGTTCCGGTTCGTCGAAGGTACGCCGCAGACGCGGTACGCCGACGGGCGCGAGATCAGGGTGATTCCGATCAGCCTGCGTGAACAGGATCGACGCAAGGGGAAGTCATGAGCACCACCATCGAGATCGGCGGCGTCGCGGTCGGGCCCGATCACCAGCCGTTCGTGATCGCGGAGATGTCCGGGAACCACAACGGCGACCTGGAGCGGGCGCTGGACATCGTCCGCGCGGTCGCCGACTCCGGTGCACAGGCGCTCAAGCTGCAGACGTACACCGCGGACACGATGACACTCGACCTCGACCTGCCGGCCTTCCGGCTGCCGGCGGAGCATGAACTGTGGAGCGAGGCGCGGCTGTACGACCTGTACGAGGAGGCGCACACGCCGTGGGCGTGGCACGAGCCGATCTTCGAGCTGGCGACGTCGCTCGGGCTGGTCGCGTTCTCGTCCGCGTTCGACAGCACCGCGATCGACTTCCTGGAGAAGCTCGACGTCCCGGCGTACAAGGTCGCCTCGAACGAGATCGGCGACCTGCCGCTGGTCCGCGGGATGGCGGAGACCGGCAAGCCGATCATCATCTCCACCGGCTCCGCGACGCTCACCGACATCGACGCCGCCGTCCGGGCCGCGCGGTCGACAGGAAACGAGCAGATCATCGTGCTGTCCTGTACGGCGAGCTACCCGGCGCCGCCAGAGCAGTCGAACCTGCGCGGCATCCCGGTCCTGCGCGACGCCCTCGGCGTACAGGTCGGTCTCTCCGACCACACGATGGGCATCGGCGCAGCGGTGGCCGCGGTCGCACTCGGCGCGACCGTGATCGAGAAGCACGTGACGCTGAAGCGCGTCGACGGCGGTGTGGACTCCGCGTTCTCGCTGGAGCCGTGGGAGCTCGAGCTGCTCGTCGAGAGCACCCGGGTCGCGCAACTGTCGCTCGGTGAGCCCGTCATCGGCCCGAAGCAGGCCGAGCAGAACGTCCTCCGCTTCCGACGCTCGCTCTTCGTCACCCAGGACGTCCGGGCCGGCGACCTGATCACGTTCGAGAACGTCCGCTCGATCCGGCCCGCCGGCGGCCTGGCCCCGGACCTCTTCACCCAGGTCGAGGGCCGCCCGTTCCGCACCGACGCCAAGGCCGGCACTCCGCTCACCTGGGACCTGCTCTGATGTATCTGCTGTTCCCCGGGCGGCACCATGTCCTGACGCGTTTCCAGGCCGAGTTCCTGCGCGGGCACGCGGACCGGACCGTGGTCTGGGCCGTGACGTCGGCCAATCACCGCACGACCAAGCGGAACCCGGTGGCGTTCGATCGGCGGGAAGCGGCGATCGAGCGGTTCAGCGTGGCGGAGGGGATCCGCTCGCTGGTGGTCGGGGTGGTGGACACCCCGCCGACGGGCGAGTTCGCCGAGGTCACGGTGAAGGCGATCGAGGCCGGCACCGACGATCTCGTGCGGCTGACGCCGGAGAACACGCTGGTGGCCTGTTCGACGCCCGCGGTCAGCAAGCTGTACGAGCAGCTCGGGTACTCCGTGATCGACGTCGAGCCCGACGGTACGGCGCGGCCGTGGGACGTGCTGCTGATGATCGCCGCGGGCGACGAGCAGTGGAAGGAGTTCGCGCATCCGGCGACCGTGGACGTGTTCGAGCGGTACGCCCTGGACGCACACATCGCCCGCTGCGTGAACGACCCGGTGGTCGGCGACGACGGCGGCCTCACCACGACCCGCGACTACAAGACGTACGCCGACGCGTTCGAGACCGCGGCCGAGCGGAAATGGCTGCAGATCAAGGACTTCGTGCGTCCCGGCCGGATCCTCGACATCGGCTGCGCGACCGGCGCGACGCTGCAGCTCGCCGACCGCGACCCGCGCTTCCACGAGTCGGACCTGATCGGCGTCGAGGTCGCGCGGCACCTGTTCGCCGAGTGCGAGCACAAGAAGGAGCAGGGCCTCTTCAGCAACCCGAACGTCTACTTCTACCAGCGCAACATGCTCGGCTCCGCGGCCGGAAGAAATGGGTGGAGTCCGCCGCGCTCGATCGACACCACGCTGACGCTCGCGCTCACCCACGAGATCTGGTCGTACGCCGATGGGTCGCGGCCTGACACGGTCCAGCGGTTCGCCGACGCGCTGTTCGCGCATACCGCCCCGGACGGCGTCTGGATCAACTCCGACGTCTGCGGCCCCGACGAGCCGGAGCGTCCCGTCGTTCTACGGCTTGACGACAGCGACGGCGAGAACCCGGACGGCGTCGCGGAGCTCGAGGCACTCGCCGACCCCGCGGCGTACGTCGGGAGGCTGTCGACGCGGGCGAGGTTCTTCCAGTTCGCCCACGACTTCCGGCGGAACGCCCGCGTCCCGTTCGCGTACGACGTCCGCGCCGACGGGCTGGTGCTGCGGCTCGCGGACGCGATGGACTTCCTGACCCGCAAGGACTACGTCGACAACTGGCTGAGCGAGACCCACGAACAGTTCTGCGGCCTGACCTTCGCCGGCTGGTCCGCGATCGCCGAACGCGCCGGCTTCACCATCGACCCCGCCTCGAACGCCTGGCGCAACGACTGGGTGATCGAGAACCGCATCGCCCCCGTCGCCACCATCACGACCCCCACCGGCGATCCCGTCGACTGGCCCGTCACCCACCAACTGATGGTGGCGCGCCGGTAGTTCCGGCTACGTGACCTCGAGGTGGAGGGTGCCGGCTTGGGGGCGGACGGCGAGGGTTCGGGGGGAGCGGTTGATGGTGAGGGGGAGGCGGCTGGACAGGAACGGCTCGCACTGGACGGCGTGGGCGGTGTCGTCGGGGAGGGTGGCGAAGAGGATCCACTCGGCCGGCTCCAGGGCAGCCATCTCCACCACGGCAGCCCAGCCGTCGTCGGACACCGTCCGCCGGCACGGGACGTCGACGTGGTCGTCGGAGTCCGGCAGGTACCGTCGCCAGCTGAAGTCGACGTCGCCCCAGTCCGGTCCGCGCACCACCAACATGGTGCCTGCGGCAACCGCGGCGGTGGCGGTCATCCGGATCGGCGACTCGTGCAGGTTCACGTACCCGCCGGTCGACCGGGTCAGCATCACCGCGCGACCGCCCTCGGCATGCGACACCAGCCGGTCGCCCGCTGTCCAGAGCAGCACCTGCTCGCGTCCATGCGGCCCGCGGACTCGGAACGCGCGCGTCGTCCGCTGACTGAACGGGTCGTCCGGGTTGACCTCGGCGAGGATCGGCCCGATCGGCAACCGCGCGGTGAAGTCCCGGCCGTGCACCTCGAGCGGCAACTCCTCCTCGCCACCCGACAGCGGCCGGCTGACGAACAACGACGGCTCGTCGAATGCCGACCGGCCGTGCAGGATCAGCGCGTCCGGTGTCTGCTCGACCGACGTCAACCGGCACGGATCCGCCAGCCGCCGGAGCGCGAACGCCCCGTCCTTGCCCGGACCGGGCTGGATCCAGTTCGTCGCGTCGATCCACGCGCCCGGCGGCCACCCCGGACTGCCGGCCTTCTGCCCGCGCAGCAGGTCCCGCCGGCGGATCCCGCCGGCCCGCAGCCGGACGTCGAAGTGCGACGGGCCTGCGGTACACCTGGCCAGCAGCTCCCGGCTGACGCGAACCTCGAACCCCACCAGGCTTTCCGCGCCGCGAAGGTCCGTCGCCGGGTAGCGCCGGACCGGGAGCCGGTGGCTGCGGCCGGCGATCACCAGGGCGATCCGGAGGCTCGACGGCTTCGACTGGAGGTGCCGGATCTCGGCGGTGCCGCTGATCGAGAGGTCGCCGTCGATCCAGGTCACCTCGCGCACCCCGGTCGCCATCGTCAGGTCGGTCCTCGCGAGCTGCAAGTGGTCCTGCGCCGTGTCCGGGTCGAGCGCGACCTTGCGCAGCAGCCCGAGGTCCCCGGCGCGCAACGCGTCGAACTGGAGCTGCGCGACGCGGGGCGAGTTCACCAGCACGTCCGCGTCCAGCCGGTCGAGAAGCTCGGTGGTGAGCTCGACCAGGTGCTGCTCCTCCTCCGCCGGGACCGTACCGAAGGCCGAGAGGATCGCATGCAGGTCGATCTGCCGGAAGTGCGCGTGCACCCGCCGCCGGATCTCCGGCTGCGCGTCCTCGACCTCATCCAGCACCAGGCCGGCCGAGACCACCCGGTCGCGGATGTTCGCGAGCTGGAACTTCTGCTGCGTGATCGAGTCGCCGGACTCGCGCTCGCGCCAGAAGTACACCGGCGCCGCGAGCGTGTCGACGGTGACCGCGTCGAGGTGCGCCTTGAGCGTCACCGGATAGTCCTCGTACCGGATCGCCGGGAAGCGGTAGCCGTACTCGTCCCAGAACGACCGCCGGTACACCTTGTTCCACACCATCCGGTCCAGCACCAGCTGCGGCGTCTCGGAGACGTGCGTGGCCAGGCGGTCGGCCGTGAACGCCTGCGCGTGCAGCCACGACGGCCGTACGCCGTAACTGTTGTTGAACCGTCGCGCATTGCCGCCGGCGAAATCCGAGCCGGTCCGGTCGAGCACGCGGATCAGCATCCCGTAGCCGTGCCGGGTGACCAGGTCGTCGCTGTCGACGAACGTGACGTACTCCCCCGTGGCATGCTCGACGCCGGTGTTGCGCGCCGGTCCGAGGCCGGCGTTCTGCTGCTCGACGATCCGGAACCGGGAGTCGTCGACGCAGAACTCCTTGGCGATCACGGCGCTGTCGTCCGGTGACCCGTCGTCGACCAGGATCGCCTCGAAGTCGCCGAAGGTCTGCCGCGCGATCGAGTCCAGGCAGTCCCCGATGTAAGCCCCCACGTTGTAGAACGGCACTACCACGCTCAGGCGCGGCCGCTTCACCGCTTCCGGATCCGGCGAGCGAGCTTGCGGGCGACGACCTTCGGCTTGCGGACCTGGGCCGCGTGGAAGATCACCCGCGAGACGGCGTACGTGCGGGATCCGCGGATCCGGTCGTGGGCCGTGGTCAGCCGCTGGAGCTGACCGCGGAGCTCGCGAATGCGGTTCTCACGGGTCTTCATCGCCTTGTTGCGGAAGCCGAGGGTGCGCTCCAGACCGTAGACGTGCCCCTTCAGCTCGAACAGCTCCTGCTTGGCGTCCTCGGCCTCGGCGAGGCTGGTGCGCACGTCGACGGTGGCAGGTTTCCCCAGTACGACGGCCAGAGCGTCGGCCAGCTCTTTGCCGTGAGCAACTTGTTCGGTGGTGGCGGCAACCGTGTCGGGAGACGTGGCCTGCGTCGGCTCGGGCGGCTCGACACCGGACATGCCGAGCCAGGCGGAGACGAGGTCGTCGCCGATCATCCACGGCGGCCACGGATGCCGCCGATGCTGTCCGACCAACCGCTCGTGGAACCGCACCCAAGCTGCTGCGAGAAGATCCTCCTTCTCCACGGCTTCCTCGGTCACCCACCCCGAAACACCGTGAGCGAAGGACTCGCCGTCGTAGATCACGTCGTCCCACCGCACGATCACCCGCGAGGCAGTCACCCAGTCGCCGAGCTCCGCCGCCAGCTTCCGGAACGCCGGCACATCCTCCGCGGCCGCGAGCCGGAACAACACACTCTCGACCGACACCCCCGCGGGCACCGTCGCAGGCACGACCGCAGGGTCGAAGGACAGGAGCTCCGCCGCCGGATCGGGATCGCCGGTCAGGGCGATGTCCCAGCCTGTCAGGGTCTGGCCGGCGGTCAGGACGGCGTCGGCGGTTTGAGCGTAGACGTCGTGCGGGGGCTGGACGCCTACGACAGCCAGCCAGCCGGTGGGGACGGCCGGGAGGAGCCCCGCGCGGGCGGCGGTGTCGATGCCTTCGTGGGCGGGAGACAGGAGCGGCACGTCGATCGTTTCCAGCGCGGCGACCGCCAACCGGGTGGGTAGCTCGCCCGGGCGGGACGCGGCGGCGACATCGGCGCGGACGAAGGTGCGTGACGCGAAGTCGGCGTACACCTCGGCGGTCCACGGGAGCGCGGCCCGGAACTGGTCGACGGAGACCGGCCGGGTCGGGTCGTCGTGGAGCGGGCGCCACTCGTCGTCGCCGTGGCGCTCGTGCGCGGGCCTGCTGTCCAGCAGGTTGACCAGCGAGAACTCGTTTTCCAGCCCGAGGACGACGACCGCGCCCGGACCGGCCAGCGCGCGCACCGCCTCCAGACGTGCGGTCCAGGACAGATCGGCGCTGTCGTACCCCAGCACCCGGTCGAGACCGTCCGACGCGATGATCACGTCGTACGGCTCGGCCTGGAGCCCGTCCAGCGCGCCCGCGATCACCTGCAGGCACGGGCCGAAGTCCTCGCCCAGCTGCTGCGCGTCGGCGACCGAGCGGACCAGGATCGACACGTCCGCGGAATGCGCGAGCACCGACTCGATCAGCTGCGGAGCGTGCGGCCCGAGGATCAGCGTCCGCCGGTTGGCGGGGACGACGTCGGTGAGCAGCGCGGCGAGCGCCGGCCGCGGCGTCGTGTGATCGGTCCACGGCTGCATCTCACCGCGGACCACCTGAACCTCAGACACGCTCTCTCCAATCGAACAGGCTCCGCAGTTCCGCGGCCGGCATCATCCAGGGCTTGCCGAGTTCCACGTCGGTGGTGGCCCGGGCGGCTTCGAGGTCGACGGTCTTTCCGAGCATTTCCGGCCAGAGCCGCTCGATCCGGCCCTGACCGCCGAACAACGGGTTCTCGCCGTCCATCTCCATCGGGTCGCCGTACACCGCCGGTTCGCAGCCGGCGGCGACGCCGTAGAAGATCGCCGTCGACAGCCGGTTCGCGGCCACCCGCTTGTGCTTGCGCAGCTCGGCGAGCTGCTTGAACAGGAACCGCCGATCGGTCCCCTCGTACGAGAACCCGCGGCGCCCGAACGAGACCACCCGGAAGCCCGCGTCCTCGTAGAACCCGCGCACCTCGGGCCGGTCGTACTCGGTGTAGTACAGGCTGAACGTCACCGGGCCGGGCTCGGTCTCGCGGATCTCGTCGATCAGCCGCTGGTGGTCGCCGTGGATCTTGCCGCCCTCCCACCCGTGGAAGAGGAACCACAGCGTGCCTTCGCGCTCGACCGGCCCATCTTGGTCCGACACAGCGGGCTCCGGCTCGAGCTCCGTCAGGTACAGGAACGGGGCGCCGATGCTGTGGTAGTTCCGCCGGCCGAGCGCGTGCCCGCGGCGCTTCGGCGCGTCGCTCCAGGTGAACCGCCAGGCGCCGTCGTAGAACTCGTGCACCGGGTTCCACCCGCAGCCGATGTTCCACCCGTGCTGCAGGTACCCCCGCAGCCGCGGCGGGTGGTCGAAGTCGAACCCGGCGTACCGCGACAGGATGTGCGTCTGGCCGTAGTAATGGTTGTGGTGATGCATCAGCGCACCTCGACGTGCAGAGTGCCGGCATGGGGTCGGACGGCGAGCGCGTGCGTCCCGTGCGTGATTGCCAAGGGCAACCGGCTGCACAGGAACGGCTCGCACTGGACGGCGTGCGCCGTACCGTCGGGAGCGGTTGCGAACAGGATCCAGTCGGCCAGCGCGGCGAGCGGATCGACCGAGACCTGCACCGCGGTCACCGGGATCAGCGCGTCGACGTCGACCGCCGCGGACCACCCCTCGGCGGTGCGGGTGTGACGGCACGGGACATCGAGATGCTCGTCGGAATCGGCCAGGTACCGCCGCCAGGCGAAGGTCACATCACCACGCTCCGCACCGCGCACCACCAACTGCTTGCCGTCGGCGACAGCAGCCACGGCGGTCGTCCGGATCGGCGCCTCGTGCAGGTTCACGTAACCGCCGGTCGACCGGGTCAGCGTGACCACGCGATCGTCCACGACGCACGACACGGCCGCGTCGCCCGCGGTCCACAGCAGCACGCGCTGCTGGCCCTCGGGCCCGCGGACGCGGAACACCCGGGTCGTGCGCTGGCCGAAGGGGTCGTCGTGGTTCGCCGCAGCGAGGATGTCCCGGAAGGGCACCCGCGCGACGAAGTCCCGCCCGTCGATCTCCAACGGGATCTCTTCCTCGCCGCCGACGACCGGCCGGCTCAGGTACAGCTCCGGCTCGTCGAACGACGCTGTGCCGTGCAGCACCAGCTCGTCGCCGATCTGCTCGACCGCGGTCAGCCGGCACGGATCCGTCAGCCGCCGCAGCGAGAACCAGCCGCGCGTCCCCGGCCCGGGCTGGATCCAGTTCGCCGGGTCGATCCAGGCGCCGGGCGGCCACCCGGGACTCCCCGGGCCCTGACCGCCGAGCATGCCCTTCCGCTCCCGCCGTCCCGATCGCATCCGCACCTCGAAGTGCGCGGGTGCGCCGGTGCACCGGCTGAGCAGCTCCTGGTCCAGCAGCACCTCGAACCCGACGAGCGTCTGGTCCCCGTGCAGGTCCAGCGCGGCATATCGCCGTACGTCCAGCGGGTATGTCGTCTTGCCGACGGCGAGTGCGATCTCGAGGGTCGACGTACGCAACGTCTCCAGGTGGCGAATCTCTGCGGTGCCCTTCACCGACAGCTTGCCGTCGATCCAGCTGACCTCGCGGACGCTCGTTGCGAGGGTCAGGTCCTGCTCGCGGAGCTTGTACAGCGCCTGGGGCACGACGGGCTCGCCGAGCCCCGGATAGTTGTATTCGAGCCGCCAGGCCCGCGGTACGGCGCGCGCCCCGCCGCGGAGGCCGCCCGAGTTCCGGAAGACGGCGAGTCGCCGGAGCAGCTCGACGTCGCCGGACCGGAGCGCCGCGTGCTGGATCCGGTCGTACCGGTGGGTGGCCGCCAGGACGTCCTCGTCGAGCCGGCTGAGCAGCTCGCGGGACAGGTCGACGAGCGCCTGCTCGTCCTCGGACGGGGCCGAGCCGAACGCGGACATCAGCGTGAGGACGTCGATCTGCGCGAGGTGTGCGTGCGTCCGCCGGCGGACCACCGGCGCGGCGTCCGCGACCAGGTCGATCACCATCCCGGCCGACGTGACCCGGTCCCGGATGTTGCCGAGCTGGAACTTCTGCTGCGTGATCGACTCGCCCGACTCCCGCTCGCGCCAGTAGTAGACCGCCTGCGTGATCGTGTCCACGGTCACCGCGTCCAGATGCGCCGCGAGCGCGACCGGGTAGTCCTCGTACCGGATCGGGGGGAACGTGTAGCCGTGCTCGGTCCAGAACGACCGCCGGTAGACCTTGTTCCAGAGCATCCGGTCGAGGACCAGGTCGGGGAACTCGGTGACGTGCGTGGCGTGCCGGACCCGCGCGAACGGCTGCTTGTGCAGCCACGACGGCCGGACCCCGAAGCTGTTGCTGAACCGCCGCGCGTTGCCGCCGGCGAAGTCCGAGCCGGTGCGGTCGAGGGTCCGCACCAGGGCGGCGAAGCCGTACCGCGAGACCAGGTCGTCGCCGTCGACGAACGCCAGGTACTCGCCGGTGGCCTCGCGGATCCCGGTGTCCCGGGCCGGACCGGGGCCGGCGTTGTCCTGCTGGATCAGCCGGAACCGCGGGTCCCGGGTGCAGAACTCCTTCGCGACGACGGCGCTGTCGTCGGGCGAGCCGTCGTCGACGAGGATCGCCTCGAAATCGCCCCACGCCTGCCGCGCGATCGAGTCCAGGCAGTCACCGAGATACTCGCCGACGCCGTAGAAGGGCACCACAACGCTCAACCGCGGCGTCACTCCGGTGGGCCCTCCCTCGCGGTCGCTACGAAGATCTACGTAGCGGCAACGAGGTGGACCGTCAGGAGGTTATGCACAGGTTCGAAGCCGTACCGGGACCAGATGCGTTGGATGCCGATCTGGTGGGCCTGCGTGGTGACGACCAGGCGCCGCGTCGTACAGGCGTCCTCGACCGCCGCGAGCAGGTGACCGTACCGGCCGCGGCCCTGCTCGGCCGGTACGACGCCGGCCAACTGGATCTCGGTCCAGGACCGCTGCTCGTCGACGGCCGCCAGCGCCAGCACCCGCCGATCCGGCCCACGCAGTACGACGGCACCCGCCGCACCGATCCGCCGCCGGGCCCATTCCTGCCGGCCGGCCAGTGCGAGCGCCCGGTCGAACACCGGGTCGGCGCAGTAGTGGTTGCCGGAGTCGCCGAAGACGTCCGCGACCACGTCGTCCACCAGGTCGTCGTCGACGTCAGGCTCGACCTGCGCCGTAAAACCGGCCAGCGGCGCCGGGCGGCGGCCCTTGCCCACGGGCAGCGCCCAAGCGGTGACGGTGTCGGCCAGCAGCGCCCGGCGCGGACCATCGGCGAGCGCCGCGAACCAGGTGGTCTCGCGCGCCGGGTAGCGCAGCACGATCACGTCGGCCGTCGACTTCTCGACCGCGGACAGTACGTCGGCGAGCGGCGTCCCGGCCGAGGCGGACACCGACATCCGGTCGATGGAGACGCCGAACCGCTTCGCGGCGTCCACGGACGGCCGCACGGTCAGCTCGCCGGCTTCGAGCGCGTCGTACCAACTCATAGGCCGTCGAGCTTAGGGCATCCGAGCCGCCTAGGCCTCACGGGGAGTGACACGTTGCATTCGTGGTGCGACTGATTTCACATTAGTGTTACGGCATGCGCGCGAGAGCGAGGCGGCGGGGGCCGCGGACCGCGGGGCCTTCGCTGTCCGGTCTGGTCGCCGGGCTCTCGGTCGTGGTGCTGGCGATCGTCCTGCTCGCGCTGCAGGCGACGGTCTTCGAGGTTGCCCGGTTCGTGCTGTTCACGGCGGTCGCTGTCGCGCTGCCCGGGTTCGCGCTGTGGCGGCTGATCGGCGGGTACGGGCGCAACCTGGTGGAGGACCTCTCCGCCGGATTCGCGGTCGGTACGGCGGGGCAGGTTCTGGTCTACCTGGCGAGCGCGTCGATCGGGCTGCAGGCGTGGTCGTGGGTGTGGGCGCCGGTCGTCCTGGTGATCACCTTCGTGGACGGTGACGCCCGCGCCCGGGTCTGGCGGCGGGTCGAGCGACCCGTGCGCCCGCTGCAGGCCTGGCTGCTCGCGGCGTCGACCGCGGTCGTGCTGCTGATCGTGTACCGGCTCGGCCCGGCACAGTTCCTGCCGGCGTACACCGATCCGCTGCGCGCCTACCCCGACCTGGCTTTCCAGCAGGCCCTGGCGGCGAGCGCGAAGTACGACGTACCGATCTCGACGCTGTGGCTCGGCGGCGAGCCGATGAAGTACCACACGTTCTTCCACCAGGCGACTGCCGCGACCCAGTGGGGGACGCGGATCGACCTCACTGATCTGATCCACGCGCTGAGCTGGCTGCCGCTGTTCCTCGCCGGATGCGGGCTGGTGTTCGCGCTGGCCGGCCGGTTGGCGCCGACCACCGAGTCAGGCGCCACGTGGGCCGGGCCGCTCGCGGTCTTCGTTGCCGGTCTCGGCGGAGCTGTGCAGCCGCTCGCGAGCACCGGGTTGGGCGGGATCTCGACCGCGGTGGCGGCGTACCTGAGTCCGACGCAGAACCTCGGGGTCCTGATCACGCTCGCGTTCTGCGTGGTGGCAGTGGATCTGCTGCGGGCCGACGGCAGGCCGCGGAGCCGGTGGGTGCTGCTCGTCCTGCTCGCGTTGATCGCGGCCGGGTCGAAGTCGACGATCCTGCCGCTGGTGGGCACCGGGTTCGCCTTCGCGTTCTTGCAGCTGGGGCTCGTACGGCGAAGCACGCGGCCGGCGTTCCTCGGCGGGTTGCTGTCGTTGACGGTGTTCGTGGCGGCGTTGATCGCGATCTTCGGCGGGAGCACGTGGGGGACGGAGATCAAGCCGTTCGAGACGTTCGTCCAGCTGGCGCCGTACCCGATGCTGGTGTCGAACCCGCACGCCCAGTTGTTGTCCGGGGCAACGACTCTGCTGAGCTGGGCACTGGCCGCGTCGGGGTTGTTCTTCCTCGGCCGGCGATGGCGAGACACCGGTGCCGTGTTCCTCGCGGGTGTCGCGGTGGCCGGGCTGCTGGGCACGGTGCTCACGACGCAGTCCGGCGTCAGTCAGCTGTACTTCCTGCGGACGGCCTTCCCCGTCATCGCCGTCCTCGCAGCCGTCGGGCTCGCGAATCTGGTCGGCCGGCTCGGCGACCGGCGGGCCGTGGTGCTCGTCGGCGCAGCCGGACTTCTCGGCCTGATCGCGCTGGCAGCTGCACGCTCGCAGTCGAGCGACCTGCGCGGCATCAAGGGCCCGTGGGCGTGGACTGCAGTGGCCGTGGCGGCCGTCGCGGTGCTGGTGGCTGTCGGCTGGAAGCTGTCCCGGCGGCCGGGCAGCTTCTTCGTCGCGCTGATCGGTGCGGCGGTCGCCGCCTGCATGATCGGCGCGACGCTCGTCCCGCTGCAGGGATTCGTGTCGGACAAGGCGTCGAACCTGGTCTTCGCGCATCCGTTCCGCGGCGGCGCGACGGCGGCCGAGGCCGGGGCCGCGCAGTGGCTGCGGCGGAACAGCGCGCCGGGCGACCTGGTCGCGACGAACGCGCACTGCATCATCGAGCGCGACGGCCTCTGCGACAGCCGGCACTTCTGGCTCGCCGCGCTGTCCGAGCGGCCGGTCCTGATCGAGGGCTGGTCGTACTCCAACCAGGCGAACCGGATCGCCCTCGAGAACGACGGCAACCCGAGCCTCATCCCGTACTGGAACCGCGAAGAGCTGGTCGCCAACGACATCGCGTTCAAGGCGCCCACGCCCGCCGCGATCGAGCGACTGCGCCAGGCCGGCGTGCGCTGGCTGTACGCCGACCACCGGGCCGGCCAGGTGTCACCCGCGCTCCGCAACTACGTCCGCCTGCGGCACGCCACGCTGGACGCGACGATCTACGAACTCAGATGAGGCTGAGCAGGGCGTCAGCAACTCGTTCACGCCCGCGGCCGTCGACCAGCTCCCACCCCGCTCTCGCCAACCGGCCACGCTCGGCCGGATCGCCGAGCAGCCGCTTGAGCACCTGATCCGCCGACGAGCTGTCCTGCTGCAACGCGCTCAACAAACCGAGGCCGGCGGCGGCGCCGGTGCCGACAGCGCGCTCGTAGCCCATCACCTGGTTGTCGACCACGCACACCAACGCCGCGGTGGCGCCGAGACAGAGCAGCTCCCACGTCGACGTACCGGAGGCGCTGATGGTCAGATCGGCCTCGCGGACGCGGGCCGCCAGCTGATCCGTCGGGCCTATCACGTCGAGCCGCTGGTGCGGCTGCAGCTCGACCGCGGCGATCCGCGCGGCGAGATCCGGTGCCGGCGCGACCACGGTGGCCTCGAACGGCAGACCGGTCGCCGCCAGCGCGCGGGCGACGTACGGCCCGGCGCCGAACGCGTCCGTGCCGCCGAAGAACGCGAACACCCGCGGTACGACGCTCGCGCGGCCTGTGGCGGGCGGCGTACTGGGGCGGTGGCCAAGGATCTCGTCGCGGATCATCACGTACGGCAGGCCGGCGAGGCGGACCGCATCCCGCGGCAGCGACGGGTGGTCGAGCTCGGCGGCCAGGTTCTGGTCGACCAGCACGTCGGCCTCGGCGCCGCGGAAGTCGCCGTCGACGATCGCGAGCGTGGGCAGGCTTGCCCGGACCGCGGAGTAGACCGACGCGTCCAGGTCGTAGGAGTCGAAGACGACCGCGTCGAGCCGCAGCCGCTTGAAGAGCTCCACGTGTTCGTCGGGGCTCCCAACCGCGCGTTCGACCACCATCCCGCGCGCGGCGATCTGCTCCGCCGCCCACGGCACGGTGTACGCGTCACACACGAACACCAGCTCGACCCCGCGCCGCCGTACCTCCTCCGCGAGCGCCAGGCAGCGCATCACGTGCCCGATCCCCCGGCCCGGCCCGACATCACACCGCACCCCGACGCGTCTCACTCGGCCCAGCGTACGTTTGATGTCGCGGTGCTGAGACAGTGGATTGAGGAGGTACTGAACGGGGCAGCTATTGTTTCGAGGTCTGCACCGCGTGTGTGCGGTTCGGAACTGTCCGTCAGAAGGGTCCCGCTCGCGTGTCAATCCTTACCGGCTCCGACATCCTGGTCACCGGAGGTACCGGGTCGTTCGGCCGGAGCTTCGTACGGCACGCGCTGACCCACCTGAACCCGCGGCGGATCATCGTCTTCAGCCGCGACGAGCTGAAGCAGTGGGAGGTCCGGCAGTCGTTCGGCGACGACCCGCGGCTGCGGTTCTTCATCGGCGACATCCGCGACCGCGCCCGGCTGAACCGGGCGATGCACAAGGTCGACCACGTCGTGCACGCGGCCGCGCTGAAGCAGGTGGACAGCGGTGAGTACAACCCGTGGGAGTTCGTCCAGACCAACGTGGTCGGTTCGCAGAACGTCATCGAGGCGGCCATCGACTCCGGCGTGCAGCGGGTCGTGGCGCTGTCCACGGACAAGGCGTCCAGCCCGATCAACCTGTACGGCGCGACCAAGCTCACTGCGGACAAGCTGTTCATCAACGGCAACCACTACGCGGCGGCGTACGACACCCGCTTCAGCGTCGTCCGGTACGGCAACGTGATGGGCAGCCGGGGCTCGATCATCCCGAAGTTCCGCGCGCTGCACCTGAGCGGCCAGCCGCTGCCGATCACCGACCTGCGCTGCACCCGGTTCCTGATCACGCTGCCGGAGGCGGTCGAGTTCGTGGTCGACTCGTTCGACCTGATGACCGGCGGCGAGCTGTACGTGCCGCGGATCCCGTCGATGAAGGTGACCGACCTGGCGGAGGCGATCGCGCCCGGCGCGGCGATGCACGACGTCGGCCTGCGCCCCGGCGAGAAGCTGCACGAGGAGATGATCAGCCCGGAGGAAGGCCGCCGGGCGCTCGCGCTCGGCAACCGCTTCGTGCTCCAGCCGGATCTCGCCACCTGGGGCTACCAGCCGCCCGCCGACGGCACACCGGTCCCGGACGGCTTCCACTACGCCTCCGACACCAACGACCAGTGGTACTCGATCGAGGAGATCCGCAAGATCCTCGAGAGCGACGTCTGACGTGCTCCCCTACGGGCGTCAGTCGATCGCGGAGGAGGACATCGAGGCGGTCACCGCCGTACTGCGCGGCGACTGGCTGACCACCGGCCCCGCGGTCAGCGCCTTCGAGAACGCGATCTCGGAGCTGGCCGGCGGACACCGGGCGGTGAGCTGCACCTCGGGTACCGCGGCACTCCACATCGCGTACGCCGCCCTCGGCGTCGGCCCCGGCGACGAGGTCGTCACCACCCCCATGACCTTCGTGGCCACCGCCTCCTGCGCCGCCATGCTCGGCGCTCGCGTGGTCTTCGCCGATGTCGACTACGACACCGGCCTCCTCGACCCGGCGGCCGTGGACGCTGCGCTGACGGAACGTTCCAGGGTCATCGCAGCGGTGGACTATGCCGGCCAAGCCGCCGACTACGCAGCGCTGCAGTCCTTGGCCGATCGGGTGGGTGCGAAGACCCTCGCCGACGCGGCACATTCCGTCGGCGGATCGGCGTACGGCCGCCCGGTCGGCGACCTCGCCGACGTCACCACCATGTCGTTCTTCCCGACGAAGAACCTGACCACCGGCGAGGGCGGCGCGGTCGTCTGCAAAGACCCGGCGATCGCCCAGCGGGCCCACGAGTTCCACTTCATCGGCCTCGTCCGCGACCCGTCGCGCTTCGAGATCACCGACGAGGGCCCGTGGCACCAGGAGGTCCACGAGTACGGCGTGAACTATCGTCTGACCGACCTCGGTGCCGCGCTCGGCCTGTCCCAGCTCCGACGGCTCGCCGAGTTCAAGCGCCGCCGCGCGGAGATCACCGCCCGGTACAACGCGGCCTTCGCCGCCGCCGACGGCCTGCGAACGCCGGTGCAGCGGGCCGGGGTCGATCCGATGTGGCACCTGTACCCGGTCCGCGTGCTCGGCGGACGCCGCCGCGAGGTGTTCGAGGCGATGCGCGCCGCGGGAATCGGTGTCCAGGTGAACTACATCCCGGTCTACTGGCACCCCGTCTTCGCCCACCAGGGATACCGGCGCGGCCTGTGCCCGAACGCCGAGCGTTTCTACGCCGAGGAACTTTCCCTCCCGCTCTTCCCGGACCTCACCGACAGTGACGTCGACCGGGTGATCGAGACCCTTCTGACTCTGGTTGGCTAACGTGACCGATGTGACCCGATCGAATCTGGTCGGCGGGGAGATGCTCAACTGGTCGGATCTGCGCCCCGGCGACGCCCGTCCCGCGGCTGCCGGACCCGCGGCCGGAGCACTCCTGGCCGCCACGCTGACCGCCGACGACGCCGTTCTGCTCGCCGGTCCGCATGCTGTCGAGCTGGTCTCGGCCGTCGCGGCCCAGGTCGCGTCCGTCGATCTGCTGGTCCGGTCGGCGCCGGACGCGGAGGAACTCGCCGAGTTGCTGGACGACGTCAAGGGGCAGGTCTTCTGCGGCTCCGTCGACCGGTTCGCGGTCGACGAGAAGAGCGGCGTGGGTGACGGGTACGACGTGGTCGTCGCGCTGGACGGACTCGAGCGGCTCGTCGGGCCGGACACCGCCGGGTTCAGCTGGGCGGACGGTCTCGATCGGCTCACCGGCCTGCTGAAGCCTGGGGGCCGGCTGCTGCTCGGCGCCACGAACGCGTTCGGCTTCGAGCGGCTGGTGCAGCCGGACATCACCGCGGCACTCCCCCGTGACGAGGACTGGGGCCGCGACGTCGCAGACCGCGCGCCGGCCGGCTTCAAACCACTCGTGACAGCCCTTCGTACGGCCGGCTTCGACAACGAAGCCGCGTACGCGGTGTTCCCGTCGCTTGTCCAGGCGGAGGTTGCGGTCACCTCGGTCGAAGGATTCGCCGCCGTGGTCGCGGCGCGGGCTGTTGCCGCGCGCAACGAAGGCCCCGTGCTGATGGACCCGTATCGCGTCGTGCTGGACGCAGCCGCGGCCAGGCTGGCGTTCGAGCTGGCGCCTGCCTGGTACTTCGTGGTCGGCGCCGCAGCACCTGCCGCGCTGCCCGAAGGCGTGGTCCCCGAGGGCGAAGGCGTTCTGTTGGAGGAGCACCTCCTGGCGGCCCTGCGATCCGACGATCAGGCCGCCTTGCGCAGGACGATCCCCAGTTATGTGGCTTGGCTGGGAACGGGCGGCGCGGGGTCGCCGGACAACGTGATCCTCGACGGGTCGGCGTACCGGCTGTTCGGGGAGGCGCAGGAGCTGGATGTCGTCGGGCACCTGCGGCGGTTCGCGCAGCGCGCGCTGGACAGTGGCTCGCGGCAACCATGGCCCGCGGCGGCCGATCCGCACGCGTTGACGGCGCGGCTCGCGGCGATGGCCGGGATCACGGTGCCGGAGCAGGAGTTCAGCCCGGACGAGGTGGTCCGTCCGCGCGGCAGCGCCGAGCAGCTCACCACCGTCGCCCGCCTCGCCGACGAGCTCGCGCACGCCAGTGCCCGGGCGATCCTGTTCGAGGGCACGGTCAGCGGTATCCGCCGTTCGCGGCCGTACCGCGTCGGCCACGCGGTGATGAACCCCGCCCGGGTGATCCGCCGCCGGCTCAAGCGGGTCCTGCGGAAGGTCCGGCGCCGCTGATGCACCACGCCAACCACTTCTACGGGCACGCCAACATCATGGCGTCGTACGCCGGGCTCCCGGAACCGCCGCGGATCTGGGGCTACCTGCAGCACGGCTGGAACATCCTGGACGGTTTCGCGCACGGCACGAACTTCGCGCCCGGGATGCCGAAGTTCGTGTGGTCCGACAGCGTCCGCCGCCGCGGCCACGCGCTCGGCTTGCGCAACTACTCGGTGATCGGCTCGGTCTGGCTGTACCTGCTGCGGATCCACCCCGAGCTGGCGACGCCGGACAAGCGGGCCAAGGGCACCATCTTCTACCCGTTCCACGGCTGGGAAGGCCAGCACGTGCTCGGCGACCACGGCCGGATCGTTGCCTCGATCAACGAGCACGAGACCGGCCCGGTGACCGTCTGCCTGTACTGGAACGAGTACGAGAAGCCCGCAATCCGTAACGTCTACAAGGACGCCGGGTTCCGGGTGATCACGCACGGCTACCGCGGCCTGCACTGGCGCCGGACCGACGCCAAGTTCCTGGTCAAGCAGCTGCGTGAGCTGCGCCGGCACGAGCGGGTCGCCTCCAACCGGCTCAGCTCCGCCGTTCTGTACGGCGCCTCGCTCGGCCTGGGCGCCGGGGTCTACGGTGATCCCATGGTGCTGGAGAACGAGCACCCGTCGTTCGGCGGTCAGGCGCGGATCAAGCGGCTGTGGCCGGAGATGGACCAGCCGTACGTACCGGCGGCGGTCGCGGCCGAGTTCACCGACACCGAACTGGGCGTCGACCACGTCGCCGGACCCGCAGAAATCCGGGAGATGTTCCGATGGAACAGCTGAAGATCGGCATCGTCACGCAGGTCCGCGTGACCAGCACACGGCTGCCGGCCAAGGTCCTGCTGGCCGTCGCCGGCCGCTCGTACCTCGAGCACCACCTCGACCGGCTGGGCCGCACCGGCCTGCCGGTGATCGTCGCGACCACGACGAACTTCAACGACGACCTCGTCGCCCAGCTGTGCGCGGAGCTGGGTATCCCGGTGTTCCGCGGCAGCGAGGACGACGTCCTCAGCCGCTTCGCCGGCGCCGCCCGCGAGCACGCTCTCGACGGCCTCGTCCGGGTCACCTCCGACTGCCCGCTGATCGATCCGGAGATCGTTGCCGCGGGCGTCGATCGGTGGCGCGCCGAGAACGACCCCGACCTCTACATCTCGAACTGTCTCGAGCGCACTTACCCGCGCGGCATGGACTTCGAGATCTTCTCCGCGGCCCGGTTGTACGACGCGGAGGCGAAGGCCACCCTCAAGGCCGACCGGGAGCACGTCACGCCGTACCTGCACCAGAACCGTTCCGGCGAGATGCGGCTGCTGAACCTGCCCTGGTCGGGCGGCCCGTCGTCCAAAGCAGCGCAGTACCGGCTGACCCTCGACACCGCGGACGACTGGAAGTTGCTCGACGCCCTCATCGAGGACTTCGACGCGACCCGGCTGGGCTGCGCCGAGCTGGTCGCGATCCTGGACGAGCACCCGGAGCTGGCCGCGCTGAACGCGCACATCGAACAGAAGAAACTCGGCGAGTAGCAGGCTTCGCGCCCAGAGCTACGGCATGATTTACGGTGATGACCACCAATGATCCGGCCGGGGACTCCGCCGCAGTCCCGGACAACAGCGCGCACGCCGCCCGGGCGACGTCGTTCGGCGCCGTCGCGGACGCGTACGACGCCGGCCGGCCGACGTTCCCGGTCGAGGCGCTGATCTGGATCCTGGGCCCGGGCCGCGGCCTGCAGGTGCTCGACCTGGGCGCCGGCACCGGCAAGCTCGCCGCGGTCGCCGCCGGGCTGGGTCACGACGTGATCGCCGTCGACCCGTCCCAGGAGATGCTCGAGGTCTGCCGCCGGCGGACCGGCATCGACACGATGGTCGGCGCGGCGGAGTCGATCCCGCTCGCGCACGCGTCGGTGGACGCGGTGATCGTCGGACAGGCCTTCCACTGGTTCGACCACACCCGCGCGCTGCCGGAGATCGCCCGGGTGCTGCGCCCGAACGGCGTCCTCGGCCTGCTCTGGAACAACGCCGACACCGTGGTGCCGTGGGTCCGCCGGCTCTTCCAGGTGATGCAGGGCGACGGGTTCGGAGGCAGCGACCGGTTCGACCCGGCGCCGATCCTGGAGCAGTCGAACCTGTTCACGATGATCGAGCAGGCCCGGTTCCGGCACTGGCACGACCTGGACCGCAACGGCCTGCGGCAGCTGGCCCGGTCGCACTCGCGGGTCGCCGTCCTGAAGGAGACCAGGCGCGAGCAGGTCCTGGACCAGATCGACCTGATCTACGAGCACACCGCCCGGCCGCCGGAGCCGCTGCGGATGCCGTACTTCACCGGCTGCTTCCGCACCCACCCGAGCGAGTTCGCGAACTACCGCCGAACGCTCGACGGCCCGGTGGCCCCGCACCTCTAAGAACATTTTGGTTGCAGTAGGTCACAAACGGGCGACTTGCGGCTAACGTGCACCTGTTCGGTCCAGTGAAGGGGAACTCATGGACGAGAAAGTGGTGCACGAGCGGGACGCCCGCGCGTACGAAGCGGTGCACGACGCGGCCGACTTCAAGGAGCTGAAGCGGCGCTACCGGAACTTCGTGGTGCCGTGGACGATCGCCTTCATGGCGTGGTACCTGGCGTACGTCGCCTGCAACAACTGGGCGCGGGACTTCATGAGCCACAAGATCGGCGGTTCGCACATCAACGTCGCGCTGGTCTTCGGCCTGCTGCAGTTCGTGTCGACGTTCTTCATCGCAGCCCTGTACGGGCGGTTCGCCAACCGCAAGCTCGACCCGCTCGCCCACGGCCTGAACGCCAAGTACAAGAGGGAGCGTCGCCGGTGAACGCGCTGCTCGTCCCGCTCGCCCTCCCGTTGGCCGCTGAGCCGGGCAACCGTACGCTGACCATCTCGCTGTTCACCGCGATCGTCGCCGTGACGCTGTACATCACCTGGTGGGCGTCCCGGCAGAACAAGACCGCGGCCGACTACTACGCCGGCGGGCGCTCGTTCAGCGGCGCGCAGAACGGCCTCGCGATCTCCGGTGACTACATGTCCGCGGCGTCGTTCCTCGGCATCTCCGGCTCGATCGCCCTCTACGGGTACGACGGCTTCCTCTACTCGATCGGGTTCCTGGTGGCCTGGCTGGTGGCGCTGCTACTGATCGCCGAACTGCTGCGGAACTCCGGCCGGTTCACGATGGCCGACCAGTTGGCGTTCCGGATGAAGCAGCGTCCGGTCCGGACCGCGGCCGCGACCTCCACGATCGTGGTGTCGATCTTCTACCTGCTGGCCCAGATGGTCGGTGCGGGCTCGCTCGTCGGCCTGCTGCTCGGGGTCAAGAGCGAGGGTCTGAAGGCCGGCGTGATCATCCTGGTCGGCGCGCTGATGATCATCTACGTGACGATCGGCGGCATGAAGGGCACCACCTGGGTGCAGATCGTGAAGGCCGTGCTGCTGATGGCCGGCACGGTGCTGATCACCTTCCTGGTGCTGGTGAAGTTCCATTTCAACCTCTCCGACCTGCTCGGCACGGCCGCCGAGAAGTCCGGGAAGGGTGAGGCGTTCCTGCAGCCGGGCCTGCTCTACGGCAAGGACCTCACCGGCCAGATCGACTTCCTGTCGCTGGGCCTCGCGCTGGTTCTCGGTACGGCGGGTCTGCCGCACATCCTGATCCGCTTCTACACCGTGCCCGACTCGCGGTCCGCGCGTCGCTCGGTGCAGTGGGCGATCGGCCTGATCGGCGCGTTCTACCTGATGACGCTGGCCCTCGGCTTCGGCGCCGCGGCGCTGCTGGACACCGGGAAGGGCTCCGCTGTCCAGGCGTCGAAGGGCAACGTCGCCTCGCCGCTGCTGGCAGAGTCCGTCGGCGGCGGCGCCGGCTCGACCGGCGGTGCGGTCCTGCTCGCACTGATCGCGGCGGTCGCATTCGCCACCATCCTCGCGGTGGTGGCCGGGCTGACGCTGACCTCGTCGTCGTCGTTCGCGCACGACCTCTACGCGAACGTGATCGCCAAGAAGAAGCCGACCGAGAAGCAGGAGCTGCGGGTGGCGCGGTTCGCGGCGATCGGGATCGGCGCGGTGTCGATCGCGCTGGCGATCCCGGCGCAGAAGCTGAACATCGCGTTCCTGGTCGCGCTGGCGTTCGCAGTCGCGGCCTCGGCGAACCTGCCGGCGCTGCTGTACAACCTGTTCTGGAAGCGGTTCAACACCGCGGGCGCGACCTGGAGCATCTACGGCGGTCTGATCTCGGCCGTCGTGCTGGTGATCTTCTCGCCGGTGGTGTCCGGTAAGCCGACGTCGATGATCACCGACGCCGACTTCGCCTGGTTCCCGCTGTCGAACCCGGGCATCGTCTCGATCCCGCTCGGCTTCCTGTTCGGCGTGCTCGGCACGTACCTCGGCAAGGACCGGTCCAGCGAGGCCCGGTACAACGAGCTCTCGGTCCGCTCGATGACCGGCGCCGGCGCGGAGGGTCCCGCCAAGCACTGACGCAGTACCTCGAAGGGCCGGCTCGCAGATGCTGCGAGCCGGCCCTTTCGTCGTTCACGAACCGTTGACGCCCGCGTAGTGGTGCCGTAACAATGAGCCATCGCCGCGCAAGAATTGAGCAAACCTACGAAAGTTTTGAACTCCCTGTGCGGCGGCACTTCCCTGTCCCGCCCACCAGGAGAGGTCTCATGCGAAACCCCCGATGGCGGTTGCTGACCGCCTTGCTGGCCGCGAGTCTCGCGGCCGCACCCCTCGTCCGGCCGGCGCCGGCCGCGCAGGCCGCCGTCCTCGCCGGCCCCAACCTCGCCGCCGGCAAGGCCGCGTCGGCCAGCGGCAGCACCCAGAACTACGTCGCGTCGAACGTCACCGACGGCAACCAGAGCAGCTACTGGGAGAGCGCGAACAACGCGTTCCCCCAGTGGGTCCAGGTCGACCTCGGGTCCTCGGTCGCGACCAACCAGGTCGTACTCAAACTGCCGACCGCGAACTGGGGCGCCCGGGACCAGACGCTCGCGGTCCAGGGCAGCACCGACGGGCAGAACTTCACCGACCTGTCCGCGTCCGCGGCGCACACGTTCAGCCCGCCGGACAACACCGTGACCGTCGACTACGGCACCGCCACCACGCGGTACGTCCGGATCCGAGTCACCGCCAACACCGGCTGGCCGGCCGGGCAGCTGTCCGAGCTCGAGGTCTACGGGCCTGCGACCGGTGACACCCAGGCTCCTACCGCCCCGGGCGGCCTGGCCTTCACCGAGCCCGGCGCAGGGCAGATCAAGCTCACCTGGAACTCGTCGACCGACAACGTCGGCGTGACCGGGTACGACGTGTACGCGAACGGCCAGCTGCGGACCAGCGTGGCCGGCAACGTACTGACCTACACCGACAACCAGCCCGCCAACGTGTCGATCGCGTACTACGTCCGCGCGAAAGATGCCGCTGGCAACCAGTCCGCGAACAGCAACATGGTCACCCGGAACGGCAGCGGCGGGACGGGAAGCAACCTAGCGCTGAACAAGCCGATCACCGCGTCCGGGTTCGTGCACACCTTCGTCGCGACGAACGCCAACGACGACAACGTCACGACGTACTGGGAGGGCAACGCGAACCCCGCGACGCTCACCACCCAGCTCGGCGCGAACGCGGACCTCAGCTCCGTCGTGATCCGGCTGAACCCCGATCCGGCCTGGGGACCGCGGACGCAGACGGTCTCGATCCTCGGGCGCGAGCAGAGCTCCTCGACCTTCACGACGATCGTCGGCTCGGCGGCCTACGACTTCACCCCGGCGAACGGCAACGCGGTGACGATCCCGGTCAGCGCGCGCGTCGCCGACGTACGGCTGAACTTCACCGGGAACACCGGCGCCCCGGCCGGGCAGGTGGCCGAGCTGCAGGTGCTCGGCGTGCCGGCGCCGAACCCGGATCTCACGCTCTCCAACGTCAACTGGACACCGACCTCGCCGGTCGAGACGGACGTGATCACCGTCCGCGCGACCGTCAACAACGGCGGCACCGGCGGATCCGCGGCGACGGACGTCAACTTCTACCTCGGCGCGACCAAGGTCGGCACGGCGGCGGTCGGCGCCCTCGCGGCCGGTGCGTCGACCACGGTGAGCGCGTCGATCGGGACGCGGGACGCCGGCTCGTACACGCTCAGCGCGAAGGTCGACGAGGCCAACGCGGTGATCGAGCAGAACGACGGGAACAACACTGCCCAGGCGTCCGGGCCACTGGTCGTGACGCCGGTGGCGAGCTCGGACCTGGTGGCGGCCGCGGTGAACTGGACACCCGGAAATCCGTCGGCAGGAAATTCCGTCGCGTTTTCCGTGGCGTTGCGGAACCAGGGCAGTGTGGCTTCCGCGTCCGGTGCGCACGGGATCACGCTGACGGTGCTGAACGGCTCGTCCGTGGTGACGACGCTGACCGGCGCCTACACCGGGTCGATCGCGGCCGGTGCGACCACCCCTGCTGTTGCTCTCGGCAACTGGACGGCGTCGAACGGCCGCTACACCGTGCGTGTAGTGCTGGCCGACGACGCGAACGAGCTGCCGGTGAAGCGGACCAACAACACCAGTGAACGACCGCTGTTCGTCGGTCGCGGCGCGAACATGCCGTACGACCACCTCGAGGCCGAGGACGCCGCGGTCGGCGGCGGCGCGGCCGTGATCGGGCCGAACCGGACGATCGGCGACCTGGCCGGCGAGGCGTCCGGGCGGCGCGCGGTGACGCTGAACTCGAACGGCGCGTACGTCGAGTTCACCACGCGGGCCGCGACGAACACCCTCGTCACACGCTTCTCGATCCCGGACTCCGCCGGCGGCGGCGGCCAATCCTCGTCGCTGAGCGTCTACGTGAACGGGACCTTCGCGAAGTCGCTGCCGCTCACCTCGAAGTACTCCTGGCTGTACGGCGCGGAGGCGTCGCCGAACAACTCGCCCGGCTCGGGACCGGCGCGGCACATCTACGACGAAGCGAACCTGATGCTCGACCAGACCTACCCGGCGGGCACGAAGATCCGGCTGCAGAAGGATCCGGCGAACGGTACGACGTACTCGATCGACTTCCTCGACACCGAGGCGGTGACCGCGGTCCCGAACCCCGGCGCGGGCTTCGTGACGCCGAACGGGTTCACCCAGCAGGACGTGCAGAACGCGCTCGACCAGGTGCGGCAGGACTCCACGCTGCAGGGTGTTTACCTGCCGGCGGGCGAGTACCAGACGTCCTCGAAGTTCAACGTCTCCGGGCGGGCCGTGCAGGTCGTCGGCGCCGGGCCGTGGTTCACGCGGTTCGTGGCGCCGCAGAACCAGTCGAACACCGATGTCGGGTTCGACGCGCAGCCGTCGGCGAACGGGTCCACGTTCCGCGGGTTCTCGTACCTCGGGAACTACGACAGCCGCAACGACGGCCCGGGCAAGGTGTTCAACTTCGCGGCCACGTCGAACATGACGATCGACAACATCTGGATCGAGCACCAGATGTGCCTGTACTGGGGCGCGAACACCGACAACTCGGTGATCAAGAACTCGCGCATCCGGGACACGTTCGCGGACGGCATCAACATGACGAACGGGTCGTCCGGAAACACCGTCAGCAACAACGAGGCGCGCTCGACCGGTGACGACAGCTTCGCGCTGTTCAACGCCACCGACAACGGTGGCGGCGAGGTCCGGGACAACGTGTTCGAGAACCTGTCGGCGATGCTCACCTGGCGGGCCGCCGGGTTCGCCGTGTACGGCGGGACGAACAACGTTTTCCGGAACCTGTACGCGGCCGACATGCTCACCTATCCGGGGATCACGATCAGCTCGCTGGACTTCGGGATCCCGATGAACGGGTTCGGGGCCACGCCGCCGACGCAGTTCCAGAACGCCTCGGTCGTCCGGTCCGGCGGTCACTTCTGGGGTAACCAGACCTTCCCCGCGGTGTGGATCTACTCGGCGACCAAGGTGTTCCAGGGCATCCGGGTCTCCGACCTGGACGTCGTCGATCCGACCTACTCCGGGATCATGTTCCAGACCGACTACGTCGGCGGAAGCCCGCTGTTTCCGGTCGCGGACACGGTCTTCACCAACACCACGGTCTCCGGCGCCCGCAAGTCCGGCGACGCGTTCGACGCCAAGTCCGGCTACGCCATCTGGGCCAACGAACTCCCCGAACCAGGCGAAGGCCCCGCCCGCGGCGAAGTCACCTTCAACAACCTGACCCTCACCAACAACGCGGTAGACATCCAGAACACCACCACAACCTTCACCATCCACCGCAACTGACCCCACGCCCAGGGGCCGCCGAACCATCTCCTCCGGCGGCCCCTGGCACAAATCGCCACCGTATCCCCTTGTTCTGCGTGCGTCTGAGCCCTCTTCCAATCTGCCCCGGGATGCCAAAGAGCCTGCAGGTCGTCACCGACTTTCGGCTGTTGGTCGACCTGTACCCGGTCCGTGTGAACTCTCACGAGGCCCGCAAACGGTGTCTGGACGCGATCGTCAGAGACACCGCAACGTCGGCAGAACGTCTGGTGATCGAGCGCGATGACTCGACCTACGAGCACGATCGCAGGTGCTTGCGGGAGGCGGCGCACCGCTTCGGGTGTCACGACACGCTTCGCTGGGATGTGTTGGCGGCGAAGAGCGATCCGCTTCTCTGGATCCCGGACGCCGTCGCCTGGAGCTGGGTACGGGGCGGAGAATGGAAGAAGTCGGTCGCCGCCCTTCTGCCACGTCAAAGTGCCCTGACAGCGCGAAACCCGGCTCGTCCACCGTCCGGAGGGCTGCCGGGTTCACTTCCGGGGACTCGTGTCCCTCGGCAACCACAACTGTAGCGCTGGATTCAGGTGTTCGGGGTGGATTTTGCTATCTGCCCCTGGATGCCCTGGGATGCCCCGGTGAGGAGGTTGTGGGCGGTGGGGGTCAGGGCGTGGAGGGCGGTGCCTTGGGTTCTGTGGGTGGTTATCAGGCCGGCGGTGCGGAGGACTCGGGTGTGTTCTGAGGTGGAGGCCAGGGAGATGCCTACTCGGCGGGACAGTTGGGTTGTGGTGGCGGGGTGGGTGAGGGAGCGGAGTACAGCGGCTCGGGTGCGGCCCAGGAGGTCTGCGAGGGCGTCTGCGGCTTCGACGGTCGGCTCGGTCAGGTCGGCGCAGGGGTAGACGAGGACGGGGCGTCGGTCGGGTGCGTCCATCGCCAGGCAGTTCGAGACCAGCGGTGACGGATAGAGCTCCAGGCCGCGGCCCTCCAGGTGGATGTCCGCGGTCCAGTCGTCCTCCGGGCCGTACGTGGTCAGCACCGGCGTCGACCATTCGACGTCCGGATGCAGTGACGACAGCAGCGCATCGGTCCCGCCGTGCAGGACCGCGCGCGACCGGACTCCGAGGTCGGCGCCGTACCGCCGTTGCAGTTCACCCGACGACGGCACCAGCACCTGCCGATGAAAGTCCCGGACCGCCGCCCCCAGCGCCCGCCGCGATCCGGCGCGCCCGTCCAGCAACCCGCGCATGTACCTGTCGATGTCCGGCGGCAACCACGGCTCCAACTCGCCCCGGATGACATCAGCCGGCGTATCCAGCAAAGCCTCGAGCGCCGAGTCCAGATCGGGCCCCGGCACGTCCGGGACGAGGAAGTCGGGGAACAACCCGCCCGGCGAGATCAGCTTGAACAGTGGCCGCATCGACCCTTGCACCCGCGGTGCCGCCGTACGTCGCCAGCGTCGCGCGGCCGGTGAAATCGACCGGTCCCCGAGCGCCCGGGCCGCGAGCGCTGCCTCCCACAGCGGGTGCGGCTCGGCCGGGAACGTGACCCGTCCGAGGTCCGACGCGGTGAAATGGACCCGGATCATTCCCCGATTGTGACGGCCGCCGGGTCTCCCGCCCAGACCTCTTCGGCCCAGGCCGAATCCGGTCGCCGCCGGACGTCGTACGATCCCACGCTGGCCCGATGAAACGTCTCGCAGTCCTCACCGTCCTGGCCCTGGCCGCGGCCACCCCGGCGGTCACCGCGCAGGCCAGTCCCGTCCATCGCCCGACCGAGTACGTCGTCTCGACCACGCCCGGCGAGAACCTCGAGGGAATCGCGGTCACGCCCGGCGGCACGATGTACGTGACCAGCGTCGCCACCGGCGCCGTGTACCGCGGCACCACCCGCTCGTCCCGCCTCAGCCTGTTCCTCGAGGCCGGCAGCGACGGACGGACCTCGGCCACCGGCATCCACCTGGACCGCTGGGGCCGGGTCCTGGTCGCCGGGGCGAGCACGTCGAAGCTCTTCCTGTACGACGCCCGCGGCCGGCTGCTCGGCGTACGGAAGGCTGCCGACGGCTCGTTCCTCAACGACTTCACGATCGCCGGCGACGCCGTCTACGTGACCGACTCGGCGCACAACCAGATCTGGAGGGCGCCGCTGACCCGCGACGGTCTCGGCGAGCTCGAACCGTGGATCACCCGCGACCGGATCCAGCCGACGCCGTACTTCCTGAACGGGATCGTCACCGACGGCCGCGTCCTCCTGGTCGGCGAGCAGGGGCAGGACGTCACGTACCGGATCGACCTGCGCAGCCGGCAGGTGACGGTCCTGGACGTCCCGAACGGGATCCTGTCCGGCGACGGCTACCTCCTCGAAGGACACCGGCTGTACGCCGTCCACAACGCCGGCGGCGGGAAGTACGTGACCCGGCTCGCGATGCTGAACGACGACCTCACCCAGGCGACGCTGGTCGCGGACTCGGGGCCCGGCGCGGCCGGTGCGACCCCGACGACGATCGCCCGCGACCGCGGCCGGCTGCTGTGGGTGAACAGCCAACTGGACGTCGCGCCCGGCACCCCGCCGTACACGGTGACTGTCGTACCAGGGCTGCGTTAGAGCCCGTCGGTCACGCGATTCAGGATCGTGCCTGCCTGCAGAACGAGGGCCCGGTCGGACTCGTCGAGACGGTCGAGGAGCTTGGCGAGCTCGTCCGCAGCCTGACGGCCGGACGCCGCGACGGTCTGGGCGCCCGCCTCGGTGAGCACCACCGCGGTCGCCCGGCCGTCGACCGGGTCCGGTTCCCGCCGGACGAGGCCGGACTCCTCCAGTGCCGCGACCGTGGTGGTCGCGGTCGGCTGGGAGCACGGCACGCGCGCGGCGATCTCACCGATCCGGATCGGCTGCTCGTCGGCGATCAGCATCAACGCCAGGAACTGCGTCGGATGCAGCAGCGTGGTGGTCCTGCTGCGGCGCAGGTGCCTGACGATCCGGTGCATGCTGACCAGCAGCTGCAATGCTTCCTGCGCCATCGTGATCACCTCCGTCGGGAAGCGCAATCCTGGCACAGGCATCCAAACATCACCTACCGCTCCGGCCCGCGGCCCGGAGCCCGGGGAGTCAGGACGCAGGCAGGTCGCCGCCATTGGCCGGTGCCGAGACCACGCAGTTCCGCCCGGCGTCCTTGGCCTGGTACATGGCCAGATCGGCCGCCATCTGAAGCTCGTCGAGGCTGCTGCCGGACTCCGGGTACGTCGCGGCGCCGATCGAACACGTGATCGTCTCGCACAGGACGGGCCCGTTCGGGGTCGGGATCGTGACCGCCAGGCCGGCCACCCGGCGCCGGATCCGCTCGGCGGCCAGCGCGGTGTCGGCCGCGGACGTCTGCGGCAGCAGGATCACGAACTCCTCGCCACCGAGCCGCCCGACCAGGTCGTTGTCGCGGACTTCCTGGCGCAGCTCGGCGGCGACCGCCTTCAGGGCCTCGTCACCGGCCATGTGACCGAAGGTGTCGTTGATGGCCTTGAAGTGGTCGAGGTCGAGATACAGCACACCGAGCCGGGAGCTGGTGCGTTCGGCGCCGGCGAACTCGCGGCGGGCGATCTCGTGCCAGAACGCGGCATTCGCCAGGCCGGTCTTCGGATCGGTGCGCGACGCCGCCTGGAACTGCTCGACCAGGAGCGCCCGGTGCAGGCCGAGGATGGTCAGCAGCAGGACCGCGACGGCCCACGGTTGGCTGAGCAGCAAGGCGGCGGTGGCGACGCCCAGCCCGAGCGAGCCGGCCACGATCAGCTGCTCCGAGAGCTTGCCGATGGCGTTGCGCCCCGGGGAGTCCGGGTTCGACAGCATGATCGCGCCCGCGACCAGCGCGAAGTTCACGAACCAGTACGCCAGACCGGCCGTGACGACGGCGACGAGTCCGAGCGGACCGCCCGGATAGCCGGGATAGACGCCGGGGCGGATCGCCGCCAGCGCGACGGCACCGGCGGCTCCGGCCAGCACCACAGTCGTCGCGGTGAAGACCGAGCGGTACGGCGGAACCCGGCGTACCCGCAGCCAGGAGTGGACGTAGGTGCTGACGATCAGCGCGGCCGCCAGCGGCGGCGGCAGGATGAGGACGCCGGCGAAGGTCCACATCCCCTTCAGGTTCGTGTACGGAATGCCTTCGGCGCCGACCTTGCGCAGCCGCTCGATGTCGCGGGCGGCCTCGATGTGGATCGCCGATCCGGCGGCCAGCACCAGCAGCCGGATCCAGTCACCGGATGTGACCGCGACCAGGTCGAACGTCGAAGCGACGACGACCGCGGTGATGATCTCGACCGCCAGAACGTAGCCCAGCACCGTGCGCGGCAGCGACCACAACGCCCACTTGGTCGGGCTCCACGCCGCGTCCTGACGCCGGCGCAGGCGACGGTGCGCCAGCCGATGCCGGATACTCATGAAAAAGACCCCCGCCTCACAGTCGGTCCTTGTCACAGAGTAGCCGCGATGTGCACGCATTGTCATGGCTTCTCTGGTTTTACCTCGCCCGGATTCCGCGAGAGGAGGCCGCCGCCATGCAGAACAACGACTGGTGACCACTCATGCCGGTTGTCGCGTAGCGCCGGCGTATCCGTACGCCGCGCCCGCTGCGACGAGCACACCGACAATACCGGCGGTCGCCACCACCAAACCCGGCGACCACCGATCTGCCGCCGCCCCGGCAGTGAGCACTCCGACTCCCTGGGAGACGATCAGCGCAGTGCGCGCCAGGCCGAACGCCTGGCCGCGCTGTGCGTCGGGGACGTTCAGCACGAAGGCCGCGCTGGCGGCGAGCTGGTACGACGCACACAGTCCGGAGAGCATCCACAACACGACGGTCATCCACAGCCCGGGCTGGACGACGCAGCCGATCAGCGGTGCACAGGACCCGATCGCCAGCGGCCCCATCAGCGTGAGCCGCCGCGCCGGTGCGGCACGCGTCAGCAGCAGCATGCCGACCATCTGGCCGGCCGGATTCGCGGCCAGCAGGATCCCGACGGCGATCGGTCCGCCGCCGACCGCCGCGGCGTACGGCGCGGCAAGTCCCTCGACGCTCACGTAGAAACCCGCGACACAGGCCAGCGCGACGAGGTAGCGCAGCCGCCGGTCGCTCCAGACGAGCCCGGCGCCCGCCGACAACGATTCCCACCAGCCCGGACGCGCGTCGGCCGACTGCGGCAGCGGGCGCTCCCGGACGCCGAGTTTCAGCAGCAGCACGGACAACGCGAACGTGGCCGCGTCGGCCAGCAGCGCCTTCTCGACGCCGAAGGCCGCCACCAGCGTGCCGCCGGTCACGAACCCGGCCAGCTGAGCCGCCTGCGCGGTGATGTTGGTCACTGAACTGGCCAGGACGAACTTGTCGCCGGTCAGGATCGACGGCAGCAGGGCCGCCCGCGCGGACTGGAAGGGTGAGGCGAGCAGCTGCACCGCGACCAGCAGGACGCACAGGATCCACAACGAGGTGCCGGGGATCGCCATCGCGGCGAGCAGCAACGCCCGCAGGATGTCGCAGCAGATCATCACCCGGCGGCGCGGATACCGGTCGGCCAGGCCGGACAGCAGCGGGCCGCCGACGATGTCGGGCAGGAAGGTCAGCGCGTATGTGACCGCGGACAGCCCGGCCGAGCCGGTCCGGTCGAAGACGAGCACGGCGAGGGCGACCCGGGCCAGCTGGTCCCCGATCACCGAGCCCAGCTGCGCCAGCCACAGCCAGCGGAACTCGGCCACACCGAAGACCTCGCCGTACGTCGCAGGCTGCTCGGCGGGGTCTGTCGGAGGATGAACAGGGCGGGTCACCAGGTCAAACTACCCACGATCCGCGACGGAATGCGCACACTACGGTGCGCCGCTTTTCACAGGTGTGCGGCGAGCACTCCCAGAGCGAATGCTGTACCGGCCAGTCCGAGCATCGCGGTCGCCAGTGTCACCAAGCGTGACTGCAGCTTCGGCAGCTCGGCCGTGGTCGCGAAGATGCGCTGCGGCCAGTGCCGCCAGGAGACGTACCAGAAGATCCCGGTCGCGATCAGCAGGAGCAGTCCCTTGACGGCATGGAGCTGCCAGTGGTCCTGGTTGATCAGGAGCAGGCCGCCACCGGTGAGCGCGACGACGGCGATCAGGCCGATCACCTTCCACCTGTTGCCCGAGGCAATCACCGCGGTCAGCGTCTCGCGACCGTCCTGGTCGGGTCCGAAGTACCTCTTCAGCTTCGGCTGTACCACGAACAACGAGTACGCCATTCCGCCGACCCAGCCCGCAGCCAGCCCGGCATGAATGATCGCAAGCACGGCCGTCATGCCTCGAAAATAGTCCTCGCCAGGGGCCAGACCTCTATAGCCTCGCGGCATGGACCCCTGGCAAACGCTGACGACCGACTACGAACGATCCCGGGCCCGCGACGACTCACTCGACCAATTGATGGAATGGGACGCGCAACGCTCCCTGATCGGCCCCGTCGAGGGCCGCACCGTGCTGGACATCGGCTGCGGCAACGGCGAGAAGACGATCGAACTCGTCCGCGAGCACGGCGCCGCCTCGGCGGTCGGCGTGGACGTCGGCGGCCAGTTCCTGACCCCACCCGCCGGCGCAGACGTGACTCTGGTCCCCGGCGACCTGTCGACGCTCGACGAGATCTCCGCGCTGGACGGCCGGCGGTTCGACGTCGTCCTGTTCCTGCAGTCGCTCGCCTACGCCCAGGACCGCGGCAGAACCCTTCGCACCGTGCGGTCCCTGATTGCCGACGACGGCGTGCTGGTGGTCTCGATGGCGCACCCGATCCGCTGGGCGGTGGAGCGCTCCGCGCAGGAGGGGATCGCGCTGGGAGACGCGTATCACACGGTCGGCCCGTACTCGTACCCGTCGCGATGGAATCCGGACATCACCATCACGCACACGACGGACACGTTCTCCAGCATCCACAACGCGCTGACCGACAACGGTTTCCGGGTCGAGCACGTGCTCGAACCGCAACTGTCCGACGAGAACAAAGAGCGTTTTCCGCACAAGCAGGAATGGCTCTCGGAGCACGTCGGAATCATCATTTTCCGCGCCCGGCCGGCATGAGGGTCCTGCACCGGTCCGGGCAGTGGTGTCCGGCCCGGCAGGTCGGAGAGGTCGTCGCGTACGACGTGCGGATCCTCCCGCGGTACCAGGTGCCGGGCCGGCCGGCCGTCGATCGGAGTTATCTGCTGCTCGGCGAAGGGGTGCAGCTGACCAAGCCGGGCGTCTTCGAGGGGCCGGTCGAGGGCTGGTGGTACGTCGACCTGGTGGAGATCGAGCGCACCGACGCCGACGACTTGATCGTGCACGACCTGTACGTCGACTTCCTGATCCCGCCCGCGGTGGATCGCTATCAGATCCTCGACCTCGACGAACTGGGTGAGGCTGTGCGGGACGGCAAGCTCACTGCCGCTCAGTGCGCCGACGTCCTGATCACGACGCAGCGCTTCGTCGACCGCTACCTGCGCCGTCCCGAGGAAGGCCCGAACGGCCCATCCGCCGCGTTCCCACCGCCCGAGGTGACCGCCCTCGAGCAGCTGCCGTCGTTCCTCTGACAACAAGAGGCCCCCGGGATGCACCCGGGGGCCTGTTGTTTGCGAGTTGTCAGTCCTCGTCGGACTTGCCCGCCTCCAGGTTGGTCTTGATCAGGTCCATCACCGTGGAGTCGGCGAGCGTCGTGACGTCGCCGACCTCGCGGTTCTCGGCCACGTCACGGAGCAGCCGGCGCATGATCTTGCCGGAGCGCGTCTTCGGCAGCTCCGAGACGACCATGATCTGCCGCGGCTTCGCGATCGGGCCGATCTCCGTGGCGACGTGGTTGCGGAGCTCCTGCACCACGTCCGGACCGCCGTCGCCGGCCTCCGAGCGCAGGATGACGAACGCGGCGATCGCCTGACCGGTCGTCGGGTCGGTCGCGCCGACCACGGCGGCCTCGGCGACCTTCGGGTGCGAGACCAGCGCGGACTCGATCTCGGTCGTCGAGAGCCGGTGGCCGGAGACGTTCATCACGTCGTCGACCCGGCCGAGCAGCCAGAGGTCGCCGTCCTCGTCCTTCTTCGCGCCGTCACCGGCGAAGTACATGCCCGGCCAGCGCGACCAGTACGTGTCGACGAACCGCTGGTCGTCGCCCCACAGCGTCCGGAGCATGGCCGGCCACGGCTTGGTGATGACCAGGTAGCCGCCGGACCCGTTCGGCACCGGGTTGCCGGCGTCGTCGACGACGTCGACGTTCACGCCCGGGATCGCCTTCATCGCGGCGCCCGGCTTACCGGCGGTCACACCCGGCAGCGGCGAGATCATGTGCATCCCGGTCTCGGTCTGCCACCAGGTGTCGACGACCGGCGCCTTGCTCCCGCCGATGTGCTCGCGGTACCAGACGTACGCCTCCGGGTTGATCGGCTCGCCGACCGACCCGATCACGCGCAGCGAGGACAGGTCGAACTTCGCCGGGATCTCGGCGCCCCACTTCATGAACGTCCGGATCGCGGTCGGCGCGCAGTACAGGATCGAGACCTTGTACTTCTGGACGATCTCCCACCAGCGGCCCTGGTGCGGCGTGTCCGGCGTGCCTTCGTACAGCACCGAGGTGGTCGCGTTCGCCAGGGCGCCGTACACGATGTAGCTGTGGCCGGTGACCCAGCCGATGTCGGCCGCGGTCCAGTAGACATCGGTGTCCGGCTTCAGGTCGAACACACCCCACTGCGTGTACGACGTACCCACCAGGTAGCCGCCCGTGGTGTGCAGGATGCCCTTCGGCTTGCCCGTGCTGCCGGACGTGTACATCACGTACAGCGGGTGCTCGGCGTCGAACGCCTCCGGCGTGTGCTCGGCCGACTGCTTGCCGACGAAGTCCTCCCACCAGAGGTCGCGGCCCTCGACCATGGCGGTCTCCCGGCCGGTGCGCTTCACCACGACCACGTTGCGCACGTCGGGGCAGTCCGCCAGCGCGGCGTCGACGGCCGGCTTCAGCGCCGCCGGCGCGCCGCGGCGGTAGCCGCCGTCCGAGGTGATCACGACGCGCGCGTCGCAGTCCAGGATCCGGTCCTTGAGCGCCTCGGACGAGAAGCCGCCGAAGATGACCGTGTGCGGAGCGCCGATCCGGGCGCAGGCGAGCATCGCGACCACGGTCTCGGGGATCATCGGCATGTAGATCGCGACGATGTCACCGGGCCGGACGTTCAGCTCGAGCAGCGCGTTGGCCGCCTTGCTGACCTCGTCCTTGAGCTGGGCGTAGGTGATCTCGCGGGTGTCACCGGGCTCGCCCTCGAAGTAGTAGGCGATCTTGTCGCCGAGACCGTTCTCGACGTGCCGGTCGACGCAGTTGTACGCCGCGTTCAGCTTGCCGTCGGCGTACCACTTGGCGAACGGCGGGTTGCTCCAGTCCAGCGTCTCGGTCGGCTCGGTCGCCCAGGTCAGCCGCTTGGCCTGCTCGGCCCAGAACCCCTCGAAGTCGGCCGCGGCCCGGTCGTAGGCGTCGGCCTTCAGGTTCGCGTTGGCGGCCAGCTCGGCGGGCGGGTCGAACCGGCGCTCCTCGTGCATCAGGTTCGACAGTGCCTCGGACTGGGGTGGCTCTGCATTCGTCACGTCGACGACTCCTCCTCGCTGGCTTCGGCGCGCTGGAGCGCCCGGTTACCTTTCTACCAACGCCGACCCCGCCACGGGAACCGGCGTATCGCCGAGCCGGTCCGAATCTGCGCCGAACAGGCCGCGCCGGAGGACGGGCGGCCCGGGAATTCCGGTGTACGGCGGAACCAAACCGCCCGGGCGTGCATCGGACTTGATGTGAACCCGATGCAGCCGAACGCCCAGACGCCGACTCTCGCCGCCGAGGAACGCCGGAAGATCTCCTGGGCCGCGCGCCGCCGGGTGCACGCCCGCGAGCTGCGCGTCCGCCGGACCCAGAAGGCCGCCCGCGCGCAGCTGCCGACGTACTAGGCCTGGTGGTAGGCGAGGAGCTTGCCGAGGATCGTGGTCAGCCGGGTACGGTCCGTGGCCGACAGCGGGGCGAAGATCTCCTCCTGCGCCTTGCCGACCAGATTCGTCAGCCGCCGGTACTGGCGCTTGCCGGCCGTGGTGATCGTGATGACGTTGCGGCGGCCGTCCTCCGGGTCCGGGCTGCGCTCGACGTACCCGTCCGCCTCCAGTTCGTTGAGCGCGGCAACCACATCGCTGCGGTCGATCGAGCTGCGCCGACCGAGCTCGGCCTGACTGGCCGGCCCGAACTCGACCAGCGTCGCGAGCAGGCGGAAGTGGTACGCCCGCGCGCCGCCGGCCGCGAACGACTCGGTGACGACCCGGTGCGCCTGGGCCGCACTCTGGGTCAGCAGCCAGCTCGGCAGTTGGGTCAGGGCGGTCGGAGTCTGCTCATCCACCCGCGCAGTCTAAGCGCTGACCGGTTCGTCGCCAGCGTTGGCACAACCTACGATTCGCGGGCGTCCAGAAGCTCGTCCCAGTGATCCTCGGCCCAGTCGCAGAACGCGCGCAGCGGACCGAGCAGGCTGCGACCCAGAGCGGTGAGCTCGTAGGTGACCCGTCGTTCGTCCTGCGCCCTGCTGACGAACCCGTCGCGCTCGAGGTTGCGGAGCGACTGGGTGAGCATCTTCGGGCTGATCCGGGCGAGCGGGACCCGCAGCTCGGAGTACCGGCGGGGGCCGTCCTCCAGGCAGCGCAGCACCAGGCCCGCCCACTTGTCACTGCCGATCCGGAACGGCAGCACCGTCGACGGGCAGATCTCCTCGAACATGTCCGCTCGCAGCGCCTCCATGCCTCCCAAGGTATCCAATCGGTAACCACACCCCCTTCTACGGTCGCCGTACCTGTTTCGGAGGAGGAGGTTGCGGTGAGCAAGATTCTGGTGATCGGAGCCCGTGGACGGGCGGGTGCGGCGGCGGTCGCGGAGGCGCGGGGGCGCGGGCACGACGTGCTCGGGGTCGCCCGTACGGCGGAGGGTGGGCTGGTTGCGGGGGACGTGACGGACGCGGGACGGATCGCCGGCCTGGCCGCCGGGTACGACGCGGTGATCGCCGGTGTATATGACGGCGGGAGTGACCCGGGCGAGTTCTTCCCAGCGGCGGCTCAGGCGCTTGCGGAAGGGCTGGAGAAGGCCGGCGTGTCCCGGCTTGTGTGGGTCGGGCTGGCGTCGATCCTGCCGACCGCCGACGGGACGTTGCTGATGGACACCGGCGGGTATCCGACCGAGTACCGCTCGTTCTTCCTCGCCCATCAGGCGGCGCTGGACATCTTCGTTGCCTCGTCACTCGACTGGGTGTCACTCGCACCCACCGGCGACTTCAACCACGCGGACCCGTCCCGCAAGGGCAGCTACCGGGTGGCGCCGGCGGACGCGCAGGACCTGATCTCGTACGCCGACTTCGCAGTCGCCCTCGCCGACGAGGCAGACAACCCGACGCACCACCGCACGGCGATCGGCGTGACCGTCTAGCCTGCAGCTCGACAGTACGTATACGTCCACTGCGTCGGTGACGGACGGAGCGCCAGGCGTGTGAGCGGCGCCGGTGGGCCTATACGTACTGTCGAGCTGCTGCTCGAGGTAGTGGTCTAGACGGGTGCCTAGCGTGGCCTGGCGTGCGGACGATAGGTTCGGGGCATGGCTGGGGCCGAGGAGTACTTGGGCAAGGCGTTGGCGATCGCGCAGCGGGCCGCCGACACGCAACTGGGGGCGATCCGGGTGGCGGCCGGGCTGGTCGCCGATGCGCTCGCCGGCGGGAAGACGTTCTGGGTGTTCGGGACCGGGCACAGCCACGCGCTGGCCGAGGAACTGTACGGGCGCGCCGGCGGGCTGGCCGACGTACGGGCGATCCTCGAACCAGGCCTGATGCTCCACGAGGGCCTGCAGAAGAGCTCACTGCTCGAACGGCTCCCCGGCCTCGCCGACGTCCTGCTCGAGATCAACCCGCTGACCGCCGGCGACGTCGTCCTCATCGCGTCCAACTCGGGACGGAACGCCGTACCCGTCGAGTTCGCCCTGGGTGCTCGTGCGCGCGGCGTCCAGGTGATCGCACTGACCTCCCTGGCCCACTCCAACGCGGTGACATCCCGAGCCCCCGGCGGCCAACGCCTCTTCGAAACCGCCGACGTCGTCCTCGACAACTGCGGCGAACCAGGCGACGCCCTCATCGAGGTCCCCGGCACCCCAGAACCCACCGGCGCCACCTCAACCCTGGTAGGCGCCCTACTCCTCCAGGCCCTGACCGTAGAAGTAGTAACCCGCCTGACAGACCGCGGCCAACCGCCAAACGTCCTCCGCAGCCTGAACGTGTAGCCGCGCGCGGATCACAACAAGCTCCGGATGGTGGCAGAGCCAAACACCTCAGGTCGCGCGGTAGGCGACGGTGATGTCGTAGCGGTCGGAGCGGTAGACGGAGCGGCCGAATTCGATGACCTGGTCGGTGGCGGTGCGGGGGGCGACGGTGATGATCAGGCAGGGGGTCGAGCTGTCGATCTCGAGGAGTTCGGCGTCGCCCGGTTCGGGTGGGGCGGCGACGATGGAGGCGGAGACCATGCCGAGGGTCACGCCGTACCGGGTGGAGAGCTCGGTGTAGAGGGACTTCTCGGCGAAGTCGATCTCGTCGAGGCCGGGGTAGCGGTGCAGGGACAGGGCGGTGCGCTCGATCGCCATCGGGTCGCCGTCGGCGGTGCGCAGCCGGACCAGGTGCAGGACCGGCGTGCCGATCGGTTCCTCGAGCTCGCGGGCGAGGTGCTCGTCGGCGGCGCCGACCCGGTGTTCGAGGACCTTGGCGCCGGGCTTGATGCCGCGGTTGACCATGTCCTGGCTGAACGACGACGCGAGCATCCGGGACGGGCGCGGCTCGGCGACGAAGGTGCCGCCGCCGGGACGGCGGTTGGCCAGGCCTTCGGCCACGACGCGGTCGACCTCCTGCCGCACGGTCATCCGGGCGACGCCGAAGCGTTCGGCGAGAACACGTTCGGACGGCAGCACGGTGCCGACGGCCAGCGAGCGGGTGAGGTTCTCCAGAATCTCGCGGATCTGGTCACCCTTCGGGCGATCGGGCCGCAGCTCGGTGGGGAGCTCGGCGAGGTCGCCGGGGTTGTTCCGTGGGCGGGCCATGAGGTCAGTATCCCTGGGAATCTGCCCGGCAAACCGGTTGCCGGGGACACGGGCCGCGGTGGGGTCGTACCGCGCAGGCCGCCCGTGACCGCGTTGTCGCGGACGACCTAGTCAGCCCGACTGTAACGTCCGGTGCCGCCTCACGGCCAGTGACGGCTCACGGCCCCAGGCAATTCACAGCGGGGGTAGTTTTAGCGCTATGACCCCGGGACAGTTCGTACAGGAGACGTCGTCGACCGGCGAATGGAAACGCCAGGGCAACAGATTCACCGGCCGCATCACCCGGGACTCAGCCGCGGCGCCCGGCGAAGGACCGGACGGCCATGGCCGCTGGCCGGTCGAGCCGGGCCGGTACCGGCTGGTCGTCAGCCTGGCCTGCCCGTGGGCGCATCGGTCGATCATCGTGCGCCGGCTGCTCGGCCTCGAGGACGCGATCGGCCTCGCGGTCGTGGACCCGATCCGCGACGAGCGCGGCTGGCGGTTCACGCTCGACGCGGACGGTCGCGATCCGGTGCTGGGCATCGAGTACCTGTCCGAGGCGTACCTGCGCACGGATCCGTCGTACGACGGCCGCGTGACGGTGCCTGCGATCGTCGACACGACGACGGGCGTGGTCGTCACCAACGACTACCCGCAGATCACGCTCGACCTCTCCACGGAGTGGACCGCCTTCCACCGTGCCGGCGCCCCGCGGCTGATCCCCGACGGCCGGGCGGAGATGGACCAACTGATCGACGAGATCTACCGGGACGTGAACAACGGCGTGTACCGCTGCGGTTTCGCGACCAGCCAGGAGGCGTACGAGGCGGCGTACGACGCGCTGTTCGCGAGGCTCGACGTCCTCGAGGATCGCCTGAAGGACCGCGAGTACCTGCTCGGCGACACGCTCCGCGAGGTGGACGTGCGGCTGTTCACGACGCTGGTCCGCTTCGACGCTGTGTACCACGGGCATTTCAAGTGCAACCGGCAGAAGCTCACCGAGTTCCCGAACCTGTGGGCGTACGCGCGCCGCCTGTACGGGCTGCCCGGCTTCGGCGAGACCGTCGACTTCGACCAGATCAAGCGGCACTACTACGTCACCCACGACAGCATCAACCCGACCGGCATCGTCCCGAAGGGGCCGGACCCGCGCGTCTGGACCGCCTGATCAGGCGGCGAGCGCGTCCAGTGCCGCGGTGACCGCGGACCGCAGTTGCGCCCGCGTCGCACCGGACCGCGAGCGCAGGTTCACCGCGTACGCGAGCAGCGTCAGCATCTCAGCCGCGCCCGCGACCTCGACCCCGGAGCGCAACTCCCCGTTGCTCTGAGCAACCTTCAGCGCGGCGGCCAGCGCGCCACGCAGGACGGAGTGGTGCTCGGACAGGACCGCCCGTACGGCGTCGGGCGGGTTCTCGGCGTTCGCGTTCGCCATCATGCAGCCCCAGCCGGCGTACTCGCCCGCGCACCGCAACCGCAGCAGCTGGTCGAAGAACGCCCGCACGGCCGCGAGGCCACGCCCGTCGGCGGCCAGCCGGTCGAACATCGGCCGGGACCGGTGCTCCAGGTACCGGCGCGCCGCCGCCGCATACAGGTCGTCCTTGCCGCCGAACGCGTTGTACAGACTCGACCGGCTCAGCCCGGTCGCAGCGACCACGTCCTGGATCCCGGTCGCCGCGCTCCCGCGGCGCCAGAACAGCTGCTCGACCGCGGCCAGCGCTTCCGCCTCGTCGAAATGTTTGACATCCGGCATACCCGGCATCATATCTTGGAACGACCGATCCAAGATAGCGAGGAGTCGTGATGATCGACGTGCTGGTGCTCGACGTCAACGAGACCCTGACCGACATGGAGCCGCTGCGCGACGGGTTCGCGGCGGCCGGGCTGCCGCGGCACGGCCTCGACGCATGGTTCGCGGCGATCCTGCGGGACGGGTTCGCGCTGACCGCGGTCGACGCGTACGCCGCTTTCCGCGACGTGGCCGCCGACCTGCTGACGGACCAGCTCGTCGACGCCGGGATCGAACCGGATGCGGAAACGATCCAGAACGTGCTTTCCGGATTCACCCGGCTGCCGCTGCACGCGGACGTCGCACCGGGGCTGCGGCGGATCCACGACGCCGGCGTCCGGATCGTCACGCTGACCAACGGCGCGGCCGCGATGTCGGAAAACGTGTTCAGAAACGGCGGAATACTGCCGTACCTCGAGCACCGGCTCGACGTCTCGGCGCCGCAGCGCTGGAAACCGCACCCGGACGCCTACCGGCACGCCGCCGAGGTCTGCGGCGTACCCGTCGACCGCATGGGCCTCGCCGCGGTCCACCCGTGGGACATCGACGGCGCGCAGCGCGCCGGCCTCCAGGGCTTCTACGTCGACCGGCGGAAGACGCCGTACCCGACGGTGTTCAGCACGCCGGATCACGTCGTTCCGGATTTCGAGGCGCTGGCCGCGCGGATCACCGGGTAAAATCCTCGGCAGGGTGTGCCGGGAAGTCTGGTCGGCGTCCGTCCGACCGACCCCGAAAACGAAGGGCCGACATGAGCCAGCACCCTCGGATCCGGCAGAAGAAGCGCGCCTTCCCCCGCATCCTCGGGCGCGAGCGGGCGTTCCTCGCCGAGACGTTGCGCGCCGAGACGACCGGCGGCCTGCTGTTGCTCGCGGCCACGGTGGTCGCGCTGGTCTGGGCGAACTCCCCCTGGCAGGACGCGTACCACCACCTCAGCGACACGGAGCTCGGCCCGCTGACCGTCGAGGCCTGGGCGTCCGACGGAGCACTGACGCTGTTCTTCTACCTGGCCGGCGTCGAGCTCAAGCGCGAGCTGGTCGTCGGCACGCTGTCGAAGCTCAACGAGGCGGTCGTGCCGGTGGTCGCGGCGATCGCCGGAATGGTGCTTCCGGCAATCATCTACCTGGCCGTCAACCTGGCCGCGGACGACGGCAGACCGCAGGGCTGGGCAGTGCCGACAGCGACAGATATCGCGTTCGCGCTCGCCGTCCTGGCGATCGTCGGGTCGTCGCTGCCGAGCGCGCTGCGGGCGTTCCTGCTGACGCTGGCGGTGGTCGACGACTTCGGCGCGATCCTGGTGATCGCCGTGTTCTTCTCGCACGGATTCCACCTGCTCCCGCTGCTCGCCGCGATCGCCCTGATCGCCCTCTGGTACCTGCTCCAGCGCCGCCGCGTCCGTACGCCGTTCCTGTACGTGCCGGTCGCGCTCGCGGCCTGGTGGTTCATGCACGAGTCGGGCATCCATGCCACGATCGCCGGCGTCGCGCTCGGCCTGGTCACCCGCGTGGTCGCCGATCCCGGTGAGGAGCATGCGCCGGCCGAGCGGATCGAGCACCGGCTGCGGCCGTGGTCCGCGGGCGTCGCCGTACCGCTGTTCGCGCTGTTCGCCGCCGGGGTGACGTTGAGCGGCAGCGCCGTACGGCAGCTGCTGACCGACCCGGTCGCGATCGGCGTGGCCGCCGGGCTGCTGGCCGGGAAGTCGATCGGGGTGTTCGGCGGATCGTGGCTGACCGCGCGCTTCACCCGCGCCGAGCTGAACTCCGATCTGGCCTGGCGCGACGTCGGCGCGGTGTCGGTGCTGGCCGGAATCGGCTTCACGGTCGCGCTGCTGATCGCGCAGCTCGCGTTCGGGTCGGACGCTGCCCAGGTCGAGCGCGCGAAGGCCGCCGTCCTGATCGCCTCGGTGGCCGCCGCACTGATCGCGTCGCTGTTGCTGGCTCGCCGAAACCGCGCGTACGCCGATTGACCGCGGTACTGCCGGTAGTGTCGGGGCCACGGACGTGTGGGAAGGAGTTGCGATGTCGATGGGACAGAACGGGGACGAGCCCACGGTCGGTCAGCTGGTCGCGAACGTCAGCAAGGACCTGTCCAGCCTGGTCCGCAGCGAGGTGGAGCTGGCGAAGACCGAGCTGAAGAAGACCGCGGCAGCGGCCGGGACCGGAGCCGGGATGTTCGCGGCGGCCGCGTTCCTCGCGCTGCTCGCGATCATCCTGCTGAGCATCGCCGCGGCGTTCGGGCTCACCGCGGCCGGCTTGCACCCGGCCATCGCGTTCCTGATCGTCGCCGGCGCGTACCTACTGATCGGCGTGGTCCTGGTGCTGATCGGGATGCGGGCGCTGAAGAGCGCGAAGGGTCCGCAGCGCACGATCGACAGTGCGAAGGAGTCGGTCGAGGTCCTCAAGGCGATCGGCAAGGGCACCGAGGAGCACCCGGCCCTGCCCGAGCCAGGCGTACGGCGCTGAGCCCGGCGGGAGTCGTCGACCTGCTGGTCGACGGCCCCTGGTCGCACTCGCTGGTCGCGGCCAACGGGGCCCGGTTCCACGTCGCGGAGTGCGGCGCGGCGGACGATCCGCTCGTCGTGTTCCTGCACGGCTTCCCCGAGTTCTGGTGGGCCTGGCGGCATCAGCTGCCGGTCGTCGCGGCGGCCGGGTTCCGCGCGGTGGCGATGGACCTGCGCGGGTACGGCGCCAGCGACAAGACGCCGCGCGGCTACGACCCGTACACCGCGGCGGCGGACGTGTCCGGGGTGATCCGCTCGCTCGGCGCGACGGATGCCGTGCTGGTCGGGCACGGGTGGGGCGGGTTCATCGGCTGGTCGGCCGCCGTCCTGACGCCGCGGCAGGTCCGTGGACTGGCAGCCGTGTCGGCGCCGCACCCGTTGCTGCTGACTCGGTCCGGGCAGACGAAGGCGTTGACGCGGAGCGCGTGGTTCCAGCTGCCGATCCTGCCCGAGCGCCGGCTGCTCGCCCACGACGGGATCCACATCGAGCGACTGCTCCGCGCCTGGGCCGCGCCGGGCGGGACGTTCCCCGACGCGGAGGCGTCGCGCCGCTACCGGGCCGCGCTCCAGGTCTGGCCGGCACCGCACTGTGCGCTCGAGTACCACCGCTGGTTCGCCCGGTCCCGCTTGCGGCCGGACGGGCGGAAGTACTCCGCGAAGATGCGCACACCGGTCGCCGTACCGGTCCTGCAACTCCAGGGCGCTCAGGACGCCGCGGTGTCCCCCACCGCGACCACACCTCCGGACCTGGTCAGCGCACCGCTCCGCCACGAACTCATCACCACCGCCGGCCACTTCCCGCACGAAGAGACGCCGGAGACCTTCAATCGCGTGTTGCTCGACTGGCTGCGCGCTACCAGCTCGCCGAGCTCGTCGACACAGTCCCAGTGACCACCCAGCTCGGGCCCCGGTGCTCGACGCGGTACGTCGCGTTCGACGCGTGGTTGCAGTCGTGGAAGAGACTCGCCCGGGCCTCGACGTGGTCGCCCTTGTCGACCACGTCGGAGATCATCACCACTCCGACCCGGTTGTCCTGGCACGTCGGCGGCGCCGGCAAGAGGTGCCCGCGGAACTGGAGCGGCGCGATCCTGCGCACCAGGTAGGTCATCATCTCCTGCTGGTCCGCGGAGATCGGCGGTCCCTTGGGGGGGTGGTTCGTCCCATCGTCGGACTGGTCCAGCACGATCACCGACCGCCAGGCGCCGGAGCCGGGTTTCACGGACCGGAGCAAGGTCTCGATCGAGGCCGTCCAGATCAGCGCGTCGTCCGACGCGGTCCGCGTGGGCGTCGGAGTCGCTGCCGGCGGTGCCGGGTCGGCGGCTCCAACCCGGCTGACGCCGTACAAGGCACCGGCGAGGACAGCCAGTACGGCGGCCGCGGCGAACAGGACCGGTGCGATGCGGTGGCGCTTGGTCGCCTCGGGCAGGTGGTCGGCCAGGTGCTCGTGGTCGGCGAACGTCTCGCGGAGGAGGTCGCCGAGTTCGTCGTCGGTCAGCTTGGGCATGTCAGTTCGCCTCCTCGGCGGACAGGTGGTCGCGCAGGGTCGCCAGGGCGCGGGCGGCGTTCGAGCGGACGGTGGCGGGGCTCACGCCGAGGATCTCGGCGATGTCGGAGTCCGCAAGGTCCTCGTAGTACCGCAGGACCAGGACCGCGCGCTGCTTGCGCGGCAACCGGGTGAGCAACCGCCAGGTGGCGTCGCGCTGCGCCTGGCGGGCGCCGAGGTCGAAGTCCGCCGGACGCTCGATCGGCTCGGCGAGCGGCACTTCGCGGTTCTTCAGCAGCCGCCGCCACCCGAGGTACTCGTTGACCACCATGGTCCGCAGGTACGCCTCGGGATGCTCGAGACCGCCGATCCGCTCCCACTGCCGGTGGGCCCGGGCCAGCACGCTCTGGACCAGGTCCTCAGCGTTGTGTCTGCTTCCGGACAACATCAATGCCAGGCGCAGGAGCCGATGCTCCGTCGAGCGCACCACGTCGTCCAGCGAAGTCACCGTCACACCTCTTCAATGCGGCGACCGGCGGAAGGTGCTGCATCACGTGCAGGATTGGGTGGAGACCTCTTGGGTGGCCCCGGCGCCGGCGCGGGCGTCGGCCGCGACCTGTTGCGCGGTGAGGACGTAGCCGGTGCGGTTGTCCTCGACCGAGGCCGCGAACACCACGCCGTACACGACGCCCTTCGCGGACAGTAACGGGCCGCCGGAGTTGCCCGGGCGGACCGAGGCCCAGATCGAGAACGCCTCGCGGGTGACCGTCTTGTCACCGTAGATGTCCGGGCCGCGGAGCCGTTCCTCGGAGCGGATCCGGGCCGGCTCGGAGTCGAACGGACCGTTCTCCGGGTAGCCGAGCACGACCGCCGGGTCGTCGGCCTTGCCGGTGAGGTCGAACGTCAGCGGCTTCACCGACTCGCTCAGATCCTTCACGTACAGCACCGCGATGTCGGTCTCCGGGTCGAACACCACGACCTTGGCGTCGTACTTCTTGCCGCCCACCTCGACCTGCGGCGAGCTGACACCGGCGACGACGTGCGCGTTCGTCATCACGCGCTTCGGCGCGTACACGAAGCCGCTGCCCTCGAGTCCGCGCGAGCAGCTGGCGACGCCGGTGACCTTGGCGATCCGGCTGTACGCGTCCCGCACCGACTGCTGCCGGGCGATCCCGCTGTCCGGCGGCTGGGTCTCCCGGATCCGCTCCGGGACGAACGGGTCGAGGAAGCGCGGGAACAGGTCCGTGTTCACCACGTCGTTGAACGACTGCAGCGCGCGGTCGGCGCTGTCCGGCAGGACTTCGTCGGTCTTGGCCAGCACCTGCGAACCGCGGACCGCCGACGTCACGCTCGGGATCCGCGCGCCGCTCACCGCGACACCGAGCACCCAGGCGACGATCAGCACCGACGCGGCCGCCAGCGCGGCGCCGCCGAGCGCGTCCAGGAACCGGATCGGCTTCCAGGACAGCTTGTTTCTGACCCGCGACCCGATCAGGGCCCCGAGCGTTCGCCCGATCGAGGCGAGCAGGACGACGAGCACCAGCGCCGCGAACGACACCGACACGCTCGGTGAGAAGTTGTCCAGGACCTTCGGCACGCCCCAGACCCCGAGCGCGGCGCCGGCCAGCAGGCCGACGGTGGCGCAGGCGCCCAGCACGAAACCCTCGATGTATCCCGAGATCGCCACCAGCGCGGTGACGATCAGCAACGCCCAGTCGAGCTTGCTCACTCCACACCTTCCGGCTCCGGACCCTGCGTATGGCCGAGGTCGTGCTCGATCGCTGTCATCCGGCGAACGTCCGCCGGCCGCCGCCCCTCGCTCCGCCAGGCCGCCTCGACCAGCCGGTCGGGCAACGGTACGACGTGCGAGGGGTCCCAGTCGCGGTACCAACCGCCGAGCTGCAGCATTTTGTCGAGCAGACCGGCCGTGAAGCCCCAGATGTAGAGGTTGCCGATCGTGAACGCCGGGCCGGTGAAGCCGCTCGGGTGCAGGCAGCTGATCCGGTTCGCCGGGTCGGCGAGCGCGCTGATCGGCACCTCGTGCACGGACGCGACCTCGGCCGGGTCGACGACCGCGACCGGCGACGGCTCCCGCCACCAGGCCAGCACCGGCGACACGCCGAAGTTGCTCACCGGCACCCACAGCGCCGGCCAGATCCCGAACGGCACCACACCGTCCGGGTCCAGGCCGGTCTCCTCCTCGGCCTCCCGCAGCGCCGTCCGGACCAGACCGCTGTCGCCGGTGCCGTCCTCCGGGTCCGCGCCGCCGCCCGGGAACGCCATCTGCCCGGCGTGCTTGCGCAGCGTCCAGGCCCGCTCCGTGAGCAGCACCTCCGGACCATCGTTGCCCTCGGCAAGCAGGATCAGGACGGCGGACTTGCGCACCGACGGGTCGTCCGGCGGCAGGAACCGGGACAGCACGTTCGGGTCCACATCCTCGGACGCCTTGGCCAACGGTCGCAGCCAGTCCGGGATCCCCACGTCGGCGAAGATCATGGGGTTACTCCCAGCTTGTCCTTGACCAGCTGGTCGAGCTGCTGCTGGGAGGTGAGTACGCCGCGGTGCACGTACGCAACCGCGCCGTCGCCGTCGACGAAGACCGTCAACGGCGGGCCGCCGACCTTCAGCGCGCGCTGGATCGCCTTGTCCCGGTCGACGACGTGCGGGTACGCCAGGCCTTCCTCACTCGCGAAGGTGACCGCGAGCTCCGGCCGCGGGTCGTCGTAGTCGATCCCGAGCATCGACACCTTGCCCGACTTCGCGAGCGCGGCCAGGTACGGCGCCTCGTCGCGGCACGGTCCGCACCACTGCGCCCACACGTTGATCACCAGCGGCCCCCGCAGGTCGGCGAGCCGGACATCGGGGCCCGAGCCGAGGCACGGCAGGCTGACGTCCGGCAGTCCGTTGCTGACCGGCGGCTTCGAGGGCGCGGCCGGGCACGCCTCGAGCTTGTCCGCACCCGCCACCGCGGTCCGCCCGGACGACGGCGTACCGCTGTCATCGGCTCGCTCCGATCCACACGCCGCCAGTGTCACCGACAGCACCAACGCGACCGCCCATACGAGGTGCGGCCTGCGGAGCGGCGTACCGGATCTCATGCCGGGGTCTTCACCAGCTTCGCGGCGGCCTCGGGGTCGACGGGGCCGGCGCCGTACGACGGGCACCACTGGGCGATCGGGCAGGCGCCGCAGGCCGGCTTCTTGGCGTGGCAGCGGCGGCGGCCGTGGAAGATCAGCCGGTGCGACAGCATCGTCCAGTCCTTCTTCGGGAACAGGTCGCCGATGATGTGCTCGACCTTGACCGGGTCCTCCTCCGCGGTCCAGCCGAACCGGCGGACCAGGCGGCCGAAATGGGTGTCGACAGTGATCCCGGGGACACCGAACGCGTTGCCGAGGACGACGTTGGCGGTCTTCCGGCCGGTGCCGGGGAGCTTCACCAGCTCGTCCAGCTTGTTCGGCACGACGCCGTCGTAGTCGTCGACGAGGGCCTGGCCGAGCTTGATCACACTGTTGGTCTTCGCCCGGAAGAAGCCGGTCGGCTTGAGGATCGCCTCCATCTCGTCCCGGTCCGCCTCGGCGTACGCCTGGGCGGTCGGGTACTTGGCGAAGAGGGCCGGGGTCACCTTGTTCACCGTGACGTCGGTGGTCTGGGCGGACAGGATGGTGGCCACCAGCAACTCGAGCGGGGTGGTGAAGTCCAGCTCGCAGTGCGCGTCCGGGTAGGTCTCGGTCAGCACCTTGTGCATCTTCCGCGCCCGCCGGACCAGCTGGGTGTGGGTCTCGTCGACGAACACCGGGGCCTTGCGGGGGAGCTTCAGCGGGACCAGGACGGCTGATTCGGCGGAGGCGGGAGCCTCGACACGCTGGGTCGGCATGGAGGCCAGCCTACGTCCGGCCACCGACAGGCGCCGGGCGGATCCGGGAGGCGTCCCGGAGAGTGCTCCGGCGAGTCCGGACGGGCCTACGTGGCGGTGCCGCCACCCGAGGGGCTACGGTTTTGTGGCGACCGGGTGTACACATATCGGTCGACGGGCGTGGCGGATCCCATGTCCGGAGTCGTGGTCGAAGGTCCTAGGAGGCCCAGAAGTGGATGCCGCAGTGCTCCGACAGGCACCGCTGTTCAGTCAGCTCGACGACGAGGCGGCCGACGCGCTGGCAGCCTCGATGACCGAGAGCCGGCTGCGCCGCGGCCAGGTGCTGTTCCACGAGGGTGATTCCGGTGACCGGCTGTTCATCGTCGTCGAGGGCAAGGTCAAGCTGGGCCGCACCTCCGCCGACGGCCGGGAGAACCTGATCGCCGTGCTCGGGCCGGGACAGATGTTCGGTGAGCTGTCGCTGTTCGACCCCGGACCGCGGTCCGCGACCGTCACCGCCGTCACCGACGCCTCGCTGATGTCGCTGACCCACGACGAGCTGCTCCGCTGGCTCGACGGCCGCCCGGCGGTCGCCCGCGGCCTGCTCCTGCAGCTGGCCTCCCGGCTCCGCAAGGTCTCCGACGTGGTCGCCGACCTGGTCTTCTCCGACGTACCGGGCCGGGTCGCGAAGGCCCTCCTGGACCTCGCCAGCCGCTTCGGCCGCACCGCCGACGACGGCGTCCACGTCCACCACGACCTCACCCAGGAGGAGCTCGCCCAACTGGTCGGCGCCTCCCGCGAGACCGTCAACAAGGCCCTCGCCGACTTCGCCTCCCGCGGCTGGGTCCGCCTCGAGCCCCGCTCCGTCGTCCTCCTCGACGTAGACCGCCTCCAACGCCGCGCCCGCTAGGCGTTCAAGTAGTCCAGCTGGGCCCGGACCGAGCGTTCGGCGGCGGGCCAGAGGGTTTTGTCTACGTCGGCGTAGACGTGTTCGACGATGGACTCGGGGGTGGTGTGGCCCTCGGCGATCGCGGCGCGGACCTGGGCGAGGCGTTCCTGGCGGTGGTCCAGGTAATAGGTGAGGACGCCGGTGGGGTCGTCCACGACGGGGCCGTGGCCGGGGAGCAGGCGCAGTACGTCGGCCGGGCTGTTCGCGAAGGCCCGTAGGCGTTCGAGGGAGTCGAGGTAGGGGCCCAGCGCACCGTCCGGGTGCGCGACCACCGACGTACCGCGGCCGAGGACCGTGTCCCCGGTCAGCAGCGAGCCGTCCTGCGGGAGCCAGAAGCACACCGAGTCGAGGGTGTGGCCCGGCGTCGGGAGCACCTCGACGCGGAGGCCGTCGACCGTGATCACGTCACCCTCAGCCAGGCCGTGCGCGTGGTCGGTCGGGATGCGGAACGCCGGGTCGACCGCGCGGACGCCGCAGCTGGCCTGGTTGGCGAACCACGCGGCGCCCTCGGAGTGGTCCGGGTGCTTGTGGGTGAGCAGTACGACGGCGACCTGGCCGGCCCGCTCGAGGACCGCGCGGAGGTGGTCCTCCAGCAGCGGGCCGGGGTCGACGACCACCGAGCGTTCCGCGCCGGGCGCCCGCAGGATCCAGGTGTTCGTGCCGTCCAGCGTCATCAGGCCGGGGTTGTCGGCGCGTACCAGCGTGGCGTACTCGGTCATGTGGTCTCCAGATAGGCCTGGTCGCCGTCGACGCGCACGGTGGGCATGATCGCCCGGATCGCCCGCTCGCCGGCCGCGTCCAGGATCGCGGCCACGTCGTCGTACTGCGAGAGTTCGTGGCAGCAGACGTACGTCGGGGGCAGCATCAGCACCTCACCCGCGTCGACGGCCGCGACCGCGTCCGCGGGGCGGATCCAGGTGACCTGGTCGGACTCGCTCGTCACGTCCCGCGTCACCTGCCCGGACGGGAGGGCGGCGACGAAGAACGCGGTGTCGTACCGCTTCGGCTCGAACTCCGGCGTGATCCAGTGCGCCCACGGGCCGAGCAGGTCCGCCCGGAGCACGAGACCGCGCCGGTGCAGGAACTCCGAGAACCCCAGCTCCCGGGTCTCCAGCGCGACCCGGTCGGCCTCCCAGCCGGCGCCGGTGGTGTCGCCGACGACCGAGTCCGCCGAAGGGCCGGCCAGCAGTACGCCGGACTCCTCGAACGTCTCCCGCACCGCTGCCGCGACGTACGCCGCCGCGGTCTCCGCCGAACACCCGAGCCGCTCCGCGAACCAGGCCGGCGAGGGGCCGGACCACGAGTCCGCCACGGTGGAGTCGGTCGCGTCGACCCGCCCACCGGGAAACACCGTCATCCCGGCGGCGAAAGCCATCGTCCGTTGCCGCCGCAGCAGATAAACCTCCGGCCCACCGCTGAGCGCGTCGCGGAGGAGGATGACGGTGGAGGCGGGGCGGGGTGCGACCGGGGTTCGGTCGCCGCGGGCGTAGTCGAGCGCCACTTCGGCCATCCGGCCGGTCATCAGCTGCGACTTCAGATCACGCACGACGGCTCCCGGAACAACAAGCCGCACGCGCCGACAGGCCGGGAGCGGCGTACGGCGTTCCCGGACGGCACGCGGCGGGCGTCGCACGGCTTGCCTGAGCGCTCGGACGGCAGGCTGCGGAGGCGACCGGCTTGGGCCGGTCGCCTCGCCTTGCGTGTGTGGCGGTGGATCAGTTGACCTCGACGATCAGCTCGACCTCGACTGGGGCGTCGAGCGGGAGGACCGGGACGCCGACGGCGCTGCGGGCGTGCTGGCCGGCCTCGCCGAAGACCTGGCCGAACAGCTCGGACGCGCCGTTCGCGACCTGCGGCTGGCCGGTGAAGTCGGGCGTGGAGGCGATGAACGCGACTGCCTTCACGATCCGCTTCACGTTCGCCAGGTCGCCGATCTCCGCCTTGACCGCGGCCAGTGCGTTCAGCGCGCACTGCTGGGCGCACTCGCTGGCCACCTCGGGAGTGACCGCGTCGCCGACCTTGCCGGTGGCGATCAGTGTGCCCTCGCGCAGCGGCAGCTGGCCGGACGTGTAGACCAGGTCACCGGTCCGGACCGCCGGGACGTACGCCGCGACCGGCTTGGCCACCTCGGGCAGCTTCAGGCCGAGCGCGGCGAGCTTCTCCTCGGGGTGGCTCATTTGTCCTCGATCTCCCGCTTGAAGTACGCGACCAGGTTCTCCGGGTTGAGGCCCGGGATCACCTGGACCAGCTCCCAGCCGTCCTGGCCGAAGTTGTCCAGGATCTCCTTGGTCGAGTGGACCAGCAGCGGCGCGGTGAAGTACTCGAACTTCTTCATGAAGGGGACTGTACCGAGACCTTCCCCGCCCCACCGCCCCGGTCAGGAACGGTGTGTCCTGCACCACGCCCTACCCTGGGACGTATGGCGCGACTGCACGTGGTGACCGGCAAGGGCGGCACCGGGAAGACCACGGTCGCGGCCGCCATGGCGCTTGCGCTGGCCGAGGAAGGCAAGCGCGTCCTGCTCGTCGAGGTCGAGGGACGCCAGGGCCTCGCCCAGCTCTTCGACGTACCGCCTCTGCCGTACGTCGAGCGCCGGATCGCGCAGGGCCCCGGCGGCGGTGAGGTGTTCGCGCTGGCTGTGGACGCCGAGGCCGCGCTGCTGGAGTACCTCGACATGTACTACCACCTCGGCCGCGCCGGGAAGGCGCTGGAGAAGGTCGGCGCGATCGACTTCGTCACCACGATCGCGCCCGGGCTCCGCGACGTCCTGCTGACCGGCAAGGTCTACGAGGCGACCCGCCGCAAGGTGCACGGCCGGCTCGCGTACGACGCCGTGGTGCTGGACGCGCCGCCGACCGGGCGGATCGCCCCGTTCCTGAACGTGAACACCGAGGTCGCCGGACTCGCCAAGGTCGGACCGATCCGCAACCAGGCGGACGCGATCATGGGCATGCTGCGCTCGGACGTGACCCGGATCCACCTGGTCACGCTGCTCGAGGAGATGCCGGTCCAGGAGACGCTCGACGCGTTCGAGCAACTCGAGGCGCTGGACCTGCGGATCGGGTCGGTGGTGGTGAACATGGTCCGGCACAGCCCGCTCGACGACGACGCGCTCGCCCTGGCGGTGAAGGAGAAACTGCCCACCGCCGAACTCACCCGGGGCCTGAAGGCGGCCGGGATCACGATCGGCGCCGACCTGGTGCGGACGCTGGCCGCGGAGGCCCACGACCACGCCATCCGGGTCGGGCTCGAACGCGAGAACCGGGACCGGATCGATGCCCTGGGCAAGAAAGTAACGGAGCTGATGCTGCAGCCGGAGGGCATCGACCAGGGCACGTTGCTCGACCTGGCAGAGGAGTTCCGGGCATGACCGAGCTCGACCTGGACGCGTTGATCGACGATCCCACGACCCGGATCGTGGTCACCTGCGGCGCCGGCGGGGTCGGCAAGACGACCACGGCAGCCGCGCTCGGCCTGCGGGCCGCGGAACGCGGGCGGAAAGTCGTCGTGCTGACGATCGACCCGGCGCGCCGGCTGGCGCAGTCGCTCGGGCTGACCGAGCTCGACAACACCCCGCGGGCGGTGGCCGAGGTCGAGGCCGCGAACGGCGGCCGGCTGGACGCGATGATGCTGGACATGAAGCGGACGTTCGACGACGTCGTGCTGCAGCACGCGACGCCGGAGAAGGCCGAGCAGATCCTCGCGAATCCCTTCTATCAAGCGCTTTCCTCGTCGTTCGCGGGCACCCAGGAGTACATGGCGATGGAGAAGCTCGGTCAGCTGCACAAGCAGGCCGAGCGGACCGGCGACTGGGATCTGATCGTCGTGGACACTCCTCCGTCGCGGTCGGCGCTGGACTTCCTGGACGCGCCCGAGCGGTTGGCGTCGCTGCTCGAGGGCCGGTTCCTCCGGTTGCTGCTGGCGCCGGCGAAAGGCCCGTTCCGGCTGATGTCGGCCGGGGTGAACATGGCGATGTCGGTGCTGAACAAGGTGCTCGGCGCCCAGGTGCTGACCGACGTACAGACGTTCGTGGCCGCTTTCGACACGCTGTTCGGCGGGTTCCGGCAGCGGGCCGAGCAGACGGTCGCGCTGCTGCGGGAGCCGCACACGGCGTTCCTGGTCGTGGCGTCGCCGCAGAACGACGCGCTGCGCGAGGCGTCGTACTTCGCCGAGCGGCTGCGCGCCGAGGGAATGCCGCTGGCCGGCGTCGTGCTCAACCGGGTGACGAATGCGCAGGCGCCGGACCTGTCGGCGGAGCGCTCCCTCGCCGCGGCGGAGAAGCTCGAGGAAGCGGACAAGTCCCCGCTGACGGCCGCCGTACTGCGGTTGCACGCGGACAAGATGCAACAGGTCGTCGGCGACCACAAACGCGCCGACCGCTTCCGCCGCGGCCACCGCGCGATCCGCACCGTCGAGGTCCCGGCCCTCCCTGACGATGTCCACGACCTCACCGGCCTACGCCAGATCGGCGACCTCCTCACCGCCTGATGCGGACCTGCGCCACTCACCAAGCGGCCGCACGTGGGGCGACCGCCCAGGCGCTGAGCGTGAAACCTCGCCTGGCGGAGCAAGTTGGGCGGGTTGATGAGTGGTGGGCGTCCGGTCTCCGCGAGTTCACCGTGAGCGAACGCTCCGGGGTCCGGGAATTACTTGCTTACACCTGTGGTTGAGCCTGTCAGACTCAATCTTGAAAAGGGTGTGACAGCGTGACCGATACGTTGAATCTTCCTGTTCTGCCGCTGGACGACGTGGTGGTCCTGCCGGGGATGGTCGTGCCGGTCCGACTCGCCGACAGCGAGGCCCGGGCGGCGATCGATGCCGCGCAGGCTGCTGGGCAGGACCAGGTGCTGCTGGTGCCGCGACTGGACGGGAAATATGCCAAGGCCGGGACGCTCGGTGAGATCGAGCAGATCGGCCGGCTGCCGGGCGGTGCCCAGGCGGCCGTGATCCGTGGGGCCCAGCGGGTCCGGATCGGCGCCGGGACCACCGGTCCGGGTGCCGCGCTCTGGGTGGGCGCGACGGTGATGCACGAGATCACCGACGACCGCTCCGCCGAGCTGGCCCGCGAGTACAAGACCCTGACCACCTCGGTGCTGCAGCGTCGCGGCGCCTACCAGGTCATCGACTCCATCAAGGGCGTCGACGACCCGGCGGAGCTGTCCGACCTGGCCGGCTACGCGTCGTACCTGAACACCGAGCAGAAGTCCTGGCTGCTGGAGAACGCGAACGTCTCCGAGCGGTTGGAGAAGCTGGTCGGCTGGGTGAAGGACCACCTCGCCGAGCTCGAGGTCTCCGAGACGATCCAGAAGGACGTCCAGGAGGGTATGGAGAAGCAGCAGCGGGAGTTCCTGCTGCGCCAGCAGATGGCCGCGATCCGCAAGGAACTGGCCGAGCTGGACGGCAAGGCCGAGTCCGAGGAAGAGGACTACCGGGCCCGCGTCGAGGCTGCCGACCTGCCCGAGCACGTCAAGAAGGCGGCGCTCGCCGAGGTCGACAAGCTGGAGCGGACCGCGGAGCAGTCCCCCGAGGTCGGCTGGATCCGGACCTGGCTGGACACCGTTCTCGAGCTGCCGTGGAACGAGCGGACCGAGGACAGCTACGACATCCGCGAGGCGCGGGCCGTGCTGGACGCGGACCACGCCGGTCTGGACGACGTGAAGCAGCGCATCACGGAGTACCTGGCCGTACGGCGTCGTCGTGCGGACCGTGGTCTCGGTGTCGTCGGCGGCCGCCGCAGTGGCGCCGTCCTGGCACTGGTCGGTCCGCCTGGCGTGGGCAAGACCTCGCTGGGTGAGTCCGTGGCGCGTGCGATGGGGCGGAAGTTCGTCCGGGTCGCGCTGGGCGGTGTCCGCGACGAGGCCGAGATCCGTGGCCACCGGCGGACGTACGTCGGCGCGCTGCCGGGCCGGATCGTCCGCGCGATCACCGAGGCGGGCTCGATGAACCCCGTCGTGCTGCTGGACGAGATCGACAAGGTCGGTGCGGACTACCGGGGCGACCCGACGGCCGCGCTGCTGGAGGTCCTCGACCCGGCGCAGAACCACACCTTCCGGGACCACTACCTGGAGGTCGAGCTGGACCTGTCCGACGTGGTCTTCCTGGCCACGGCGAACGTGCTGGACTCCATCCCGGCGCCACTGCTGGACCGGATGGAGCTGGTGCAACTGGACGGGTACACCGAGGACGAGAAGGTCACGATCGCCCGTGACCACCTGCTCCCGCGTCAGCTGGAGCGGGCGGGCCTGACGGCGGACGAAGTGACCGTCCAGGACTCGGCGCTGCGGGTGCTCGCGGGTGAGTACACCCGGGAGGCCGGCGTACGGCAGCTCGAGCGCTCGATCTCGCGGGTGCTGCGGAAGGTGACGGCCAAGCTCGCTCTGGGCGAGGACCTGGACAACCTGACGATCGGTTCGACCGACCTGAAGGAGTACCTGGGTTCGCCGAAGTTCACCCCGGAGTCGGCCGAGCGGACGGCGCTTCCGGGCGTGGCGACCGGGCTGGCGGTGACCGGTGCGGGTGGTGACGTGCTCTTCGTCGAGGCGTCGCTGGCCGACAAGGAGACCGGCCCGACCGGAGTCACGCTGACCGGACAGCTCGGTGACGTGATGAAGGAGTCGGCGCAGATCGCCCTGTCGTACCTGCGCTCGCACGGCGCGGAGCTGGGGCTGCCGGTCGGCGACCTGGCCGAGCGGAACGCCCACATCCACGTGCCGGCCGGCGCCGTCCCGAAGGACGGACCGTCGGCGGGTGTGACGATGACGACGGCGCTGGCCTCGCTGCTGTCCGGGCGGCCGGTCCGCTCGGAGGTCGCGATGACCGGTGAGGTGTCGCTGACCGGACGGGTGCTCCCGATCGGCGGCGTGAAGCAGAAGCTGCTCGCCGCGCACCGGGCCGGGCTGACCACGATCCTGATCCCGAAGCGGAACGAGCCGGACCTGGAGGACGTGCCGGCGTCCGTGCTCGCGGAGCTGACCGTGCATCCGGTGAGCGACGTCCGCGAGGTGCTGGACCTGGCGCTGGAGCCGGCCGAGGTGCAGAGCCACCAGTACGCCGCGTAACGCCGTACCGAACGAGGGCCCGGGCAACTGTCCGGGCCCTCGTCCTTTCGGATAAACTTTGTCCAGCGTGAGTGACCGAACTCACACGCGCAGCGGTAACCCAAAAAGCTGATCCCGTAGTCTTTACAACCATGCGCGTCAGGGAGAAGGGCGACCGGGGAGTCGTCCAATCTGTGGTTCTGTTCCTCGGGGTGAGCGTGCTGTCGGGGGCCTTGGCCGCCGGTCTCGCGATCCCCCTCGCCGGCCTCGCCGGGTTCACCACGGAGAAGACTTCCGACACATTGCAGGACCTGCCGCAGCAGTTCGACGAGGTGCCGCTGAAGCAGAAGAGCACCATCCTGGCGGCCGACGGGTCGGTGATCGCCACCCTCGCCGAGCAGAACCGGGTCCCGGTCAAGCTCAAGGACGTCGCCTCGATCATGCAGAAGGCGATCGTCGCGATCGAGGACGACCGGTTCTACGAGCACGGCGCCCTGGACGCGAAGGGCACGCTGCGCGCACTGCTGCAGAACCAGTCGTCGGGCTCGGTGCAGCAGGGCGGTTCGAGCATCACCCAGCAGTACGTGAAGATCAGCCTGGTCGAGAAGGCGAAGACGCCGGCCGAGGTGGCCGCCGCGACCGCCGACACGTACCAGCGCAAGGTCGCCGAGCTGCGGTACGCGATCGCGGTCGAGAAGCAGTACTCGAAGAACGAGATCCTGGAGAAGTACCTCAACCTCGCCAACTTCGGCGACGGCGCCTGGGGCATCCAGGCCGCCGCCCAGCACTACTTCTCGGTGAACGCGTCCCAACTCACGCTGCCGCAGGCCGCGATGCTGGCCGGCCTGGTGAAGAACCCCACCGGCTACGACCCGACCAACAACGCCAAGCGCGCCAAGGACCGCCGCGACGTGGTCATCCGCCGGATGCTCGAGCTGCACGTCATCTCGGTCGCCCAGGCCAACTCGGCCCTGAAGACCCCGGTCATCGACCCGGCCAAGGTCCGCCCGAACAAACTGGGCTGCGCGAACGGCCCGTACCCGTTCTACTGCGAGTACGTCGTCTCGCTCCTCGAGGACAACCCCGCCTTCGGCAAGTCGACCGTCGACCGCGCGAATTACATCAAGACCGCAGGCCTTACCGTCAAGACCTCGCTCGACCCGAAGATCCAGGCCGACGCGCAGCGCTCGATCGACACCCACTCGCAGACCACCGACCGCGCCGTCGCGGCGATCACGATCGTCGAACCCGGCACCGGCCTGGTGAAGGGCATGGCCCAGAGCCGTGCGTACGGCAGCAAGCGCGGCCAGACGTCGTACAACTACAACGTCCCGAAGACCTACCCGGGCGGGTTCGGCGGCTGGCAGAACGGCTCGACGATGAAGGCGTTCACCATCGCCGCGGCGATCCAGAAGGGCATTCCGCTCAACTACAAGATCAACTCGCCGAGCCCGCTGCCGATGGGCGGCCAGAAGTTCAGTACCTGCAACGGCACCGTGCCGGTCGAGAAGGGATACTCGCCGAAGAACTCGACGACGAACGTCCCGGTCCCGACCATGATCGAGGCGGCACAGAAGTCGACCAACACCTACTTCCTGCAGCTCTCGCAGCGGACGGGCCTGTGCCCGATCGCCAAGATCGCCAGCGCCTTGGGGATGTACCAGGCCCAGTCCGGTGAAGCGCTCCAGCAGGTCCCCTCGATGACCCTGGGCATCGACCAGATCTCGCCGCTGCAGCTGGCCAACGCGTACGCCGCTTTCGCCGCCCGCGGGATGTACTGCACGCCGTGGCTGATCACCTCGGTCAAGGACTCGGCCGGTAAGTCGGTGAGCATCCCGGGCGCGCAGTGCAAGCAGGCGCTGTCGCAGGAGGTCGCCGACGGAGTCAACGCGGTGCTCCACCAGGTCATGGAGACCGGCGGCACCGGTAGCAAGCTGAAGTTCGGCAAGAGCGACCTCGCCGGCAAGACCGGAACCATCAACGAGGCCAAGGCGGTCTGGTACGCCGGGTACTCGAGCAAGCTCGCCGCTGCCGCCACGGTGGCCGACGCGTCCCCGCCGTACACGGAACTGCAGGGCCAGACGCTGAACGGCAAGCCGATCCACGACGCGTCCGGTTCGGGTACCGCCGGCCCGATCTGGGAGGCCGCGATGAAGGCCGCGCTGCAGGGCTACCCGACGACGAAGTTCGTCGCGCCGTCCAGCGTGATCCAGCGCGGCAACGTGAAGGACCTCCCGTTCGTGAACGGCATGAACCCCGAGGACGCCGCGAACAAGCTGCGCCAGGCCGGCTTCGAGGTCGCGATCGCCTCCGGCACGGTCAACTCCGAGGAGACCGCCGGCACCGTCGCGTACACCGACCCGCGGCAGCGTGACGGCGCCCCGGCCGGCTCGCTGGTGACGATCTACGTCTCCAACGGCAGCAAGAAGAACCAGCCGAAGCCAGGGACGACCACCAACACCCCGCAACCACCGCCCACAACGCTGAATCCGAACTGCCCGCCCTGGAACCCGAAGTACCCCAACTGCGGCGGCCGCGGCCACGGCTGACAGCACTGAGGGCCTCGTCCACCACGGACGAGGCCCTCAGTCTTTTGATGCTCAGGCGCCGAGCTGGCGCTTCACCTCGGCGGAGACGACTGCGCCGTCGGCCTTGCCCTTGACCTTGGGCTGGAGGGCGCCCATGACCTTGCCGATGCCGCGCGGGCCGAGCTCGGCGGCGCCGGTGGTGGCAATGGTTTCGGTCACCAGGGCCTTGATCTCGTCCTCGGTGAGCTGCTCGGGCAGGTACTCGGCCAGGATGTCCGCCTCGGCCTGTTCCTTGTCGGCGAGCTCGGCGCGGCCTGCCTCGCGGTACGCGACGACGGACTCGCGGCGCTTCTTCGCCTCGGAGCTCAGCACGTCGACGATCTCGGTGTCGCTGAGTTCGCGGGCCTCCTTGCCGGCAACCTCCGCCTTGGTGATCGCGGTGAGCGCCATCCGCAGCGTCGACTTGCGGATCTCGTCGCGCGCCTTGAGGGCGGCGGTCATGTCGTCGTGCAGGCGCTGCTTCATTCCGGAGTTGGACATACCTGAGATTGTGGCAGGCTGGTGAAATGAGTATCGCGAGGACCGCCCTGAAGACCGCCGCGGCGGTCACGGCTGTCGGCGCCGCGTGTGTCGGGTACGCGGCCGGGATCGAGGTGCGCTGGTTCACACTGCGCAAAGTCACCGTGCCGGTGCTGCCTGAGGGGTCGGTGCCGCTGCGGGTGCTGCACCTGTCCGACCTGCACCTGATGCCCACGCAGGAGAAGAAGATCCGCTGGGTCAACGACCTGGCCGCGCTCGAGCCCGACCTGATCGTCAACACCGGCGACAACCTCGCGAGCGAGCACTCGGTCCCTCCGCTGCTCCGCGCGTACGGCGACCTGCTCGACCTGCCCGGGGTGTTCGTGTTCGGCTCCAACGACTACTGGAAGCCGCACTTCAAGAACCCGGGCAAGTACCTGCTGCCCGCGAACAAGCAGCGGCACAAGCCGCACGGCCCCGACCTGCCGTACGAGGAGATGCGCCGCGCGTTCACCGGCGCCGGCTGGACGGACCTGAACAACGCCAAGGCCACCCTCAAGGTGAACGGCCTGCGCCTCGACTTCGCCGGCACCGACGACCCGCACATCAAGCGCGACCGGTACGACGACGTCGCGGGCGAGGTCGACCCGGCCGCGGACCTGTCGATCGGCGTCACGCACGCGCCGTACCAGCGGGTCCTGAACGGGTTCGTCGGCGACGGCTATCCGCTGGTGCTCGCCGGCCACACGCACGGCGGCCAGCTCGCCGTCCCGTTCTACGGCGCCCTGGTGACGAACTGCGACCTCGACACGTCCCGCGTGAAGGGCCTCACCACCTGGGGGTACGGCGGCCGTCAGGCGGCGCTGCACGTGTCCGCAGGCCTCGGTACATCGCCGTACGCGCCGGTCAGATTCGCCTGCCGGCCGGAGGCGACACTGCTGACTCTGGTCCCTCGGAATAACCCGATTTCGTCCGGACGCTGAGCCCATGTAAGCTACTCGCGACTTCGGGCTGTGGCGCAGCTTGGTAGCGCGCTTCGTTCGGGACGAAGAGGTCGCAGGTTCAAATCCTGTCAGCCCGACCACCATTGAGGGTCAGTCACTGCGGTGACTGGCCCTCAGTGCGTTAGGACGTGTCGCGGAGGTGCTTGGGTGGGCGGGGCCGATCACTACGAGGTGCTCAACGTCGAGCGCACGGCCAGCACCGCCGAGATCAAGTCCGCGTACCGGAAGCTCGTCCGGCAGGTGCATCCGGACCAGGGCGGCAACGCGGCGCTCTTCCGCCTCGTCCAGGACGCCTGGAACACCCTGTCCGACCCGGCGAAGCGCGCCGCGTACGACCGCGGCCTCGACCGGCCGGCGGAGGCACCGCGCGCCAACCCGCGCCGGGAGCCGGATCCCGAGCCGGAGCCGACCTGGACCTGGTCGACCGACCAGCCGTGGTACGACGAGCAGTCCCGCTCCACCGACCAGTCCTGGTCGTCAGAGCAGGCGTGGTCCGACGGGCAGCCTCGCGCGGCCGACGAGTCCAGGACAACCAGTACGACCGGCGACCCGGCTCGGCCGGTCGATGCCGGCCTGGTCCAAGCCCGCCCGGGGTTCGGCCGCTGGCGGCTGCCGGCGCTCATCGCCCTGGTCGCCTTCGCCGCCCTGGTCATCGGCATCCTGGTCAGCGCCAGCTACCAAGGCTTCTGGGACATCGCCTTCGGCATCTGCACCGCCGCGATGATCGTGGTCGCGCTACCTCCGCACTGGAGCCGGCGAGTGCCGTTCCGCGGCCTGTTCATGACCCTCGGCGTCCTGACCGCGGCGTTCTACCTGCTGGCGCTCGTGCTGACCGCGCTTCCGTTCGCGGCGGACAACGGGTCCGCCGTCGGCCGCATCCTGATCGGCGCGACGGTCGTCGGCCTCGTGGTCACGCGGATCCTCACCGGCCGCTGGTCGAAGGCGCATGCCCTCGACCGGGCCATCGACCGCACGGCGGCGTACGAGTTCAACCTGTGGGGCCGTCCCGGCGAGCCTCTCGTCGACGACGCCCTGGCCGCGCCGATCACGCCGTACGACGTCCTGCTGCAGCGGCGGACGGCCAACCTGCTCGATCCGGTGATCACCGCCCTGCCCGCGGCGAAGCTCGTCCACGGCGCGCAACTCGGCGCGGTCGCCGTCGACCACATGCTGCTCAACGGCCACCGTGTCGCGCTGATCGTCTCGCTGGTAGGACCGCCCGGCGTGTACTCCCTGGACGCCTACGGATCCCTCGTCTTCAACGGCCAGCCGCTGGACAGCCCCGTGGCCGCACTGGAAGCCGCCGTCACCTCCTGGCGCGGCCGCCTCCGCACGGCCGAGGTCCGCGGCTTCCTGATCGTCCACCCGTCCGCCGACGGCCGCATCAGCACCCGCCCCACCACCGACACCGCCGTCACCTGCCTCCCCTCGCAGTCCGCCGCCGACGACCTCCTCACCTGGCTCCAACCAGAAGGCAACCTCCTCGACCGCCGCCTCCTGTACGACGTCCTGCACCGCGCGCCGTACGGCCTAATCTGAACGTATGCAGCGGGTTGATCTCGGTGAGGTGGAGTACGGCGTTGCCGCGAAGGACATGCGGGAGTGGGTCGAGGAGCGGGTTGCAGGCAAGGTTGGGGATCGGCTGTTTCTGCTGAGTCATCCGCCGGTGATCACGTACGGGCCGCGGACCGGGCTCGACGATCTGCCGGCGGAGGCGGCCGGGATTCCGGCGGTGGAGGTTGATCGGGGTGGGTTCGCGACGTATCACGGGCCCGGGCAGCTGGTCGGGTATCTAGTGATCGATCTGCATCAGCGCGGGCCGGTCGACGTCGTGCGGTGGGTGGAGAACGGGCTGATCGACGCGCTCGGGTCGCTCGGGTTCCCGCTGGTGCGGCGGCACACCCCGAAGGGTGCGAGCAGCCTGGTCGGGGTCTGGACCGCGGACGGCCGGAAGCTGTGCTCGATCGGGATGCGGATCCGGCGGGGCGTGACCAGTCACGGGTTCTCGATCAACGTGGACCCGGACATGACCGTTTTTCACACGTTCACGAGTTGCGGACTGCACGACGTCACGATGGTGTCGCTCGCGGAGCTGGCCGCCGAGCAGGGCCTGGCCGCGCCGAGCGAGGCCGACGTGCGCGATGCCGTCGCGCACAGCCTGGGAGCCCGATAGCCTGCGGCAATGAGTCAGGAGGACGACGGCGACCGAATGCCAGCGGATCTGGAGGCCGTCCTGGAAGCCGCCGACGAGGCGGAGCAGGCCGAGAAGGGGCGGTACGACGCCCCGCCGCTGCCGCCCGCGCTGATCCTCGGTGTCGTCGGGCTGCTGTGCGGGTTCGCGACCATCGCGCTGGTGTGGCTGAGTGAGCGCAGCTGCGAGCGGTTCCGCGACACCACGAACTGCGGCGCCCTCGGACTGCCGCTGCTGGTGTTGATCGTCGTCGTGACGATGGTGCTCGGCGGCCTGGCGCTCAGCCGGCTGGCGATGCCGCACCCGAAGCTGATCCCGTTCCTCGGCGTCGCGTTCATGGTCGCGCTGGTCATCGCGTTCCTGACCGGCCACCTGGACTCGCCCTGGATCCTCGCCGTCGTACCGGCGCTGACCGCCATCACCTTCCTGCTCGCCGATCTCGTCGCCCGACTGCTGGAGCGTGCCGATGCCTGACCTGCCCGTCTACGAGTGCCCGCGGACCGCCACCACGCCGAGTCTCGACGGCACCCTGACCGACCCCGCCTGGGACGCCGCGCCCTGGACCACGGACTTCGTCCCGATCCACGACGGCCCCGCGCCGCGGTTCCGGACCCGGGCCAAGCTGATGTACGACGACCGGTACCTGTACGTCGGCGGTCTGCTCGAGGAGCCGCACGTCTGGTCGACGATGACCGAGCACAACAGCAAGCTGTTCCACGAGAACAACTTCGAGCTGTTCCTCGACCCGGACGGCGACGGGCTGAACTACTACGAGTTCGAGATCAACCCGCTCGGCACGATCTGGGAGCTCACGCTGCCCAAGCCGTACGTCGACGGCGGCGTCCCGATCGACCCGACGAACCTGCCCGGTCTGCGGACCGCGATCCACGTCGACGGCACGGTCAACGACCCGTCCGACACCGACACCGGCTGGTCGGTCGAGCTCGCCGTACCGTGGGCGGATCTGGCCGCCTACAACCAGGGCCGCGCGACGCCGCCGAACCCGGGCGACGAGTGGCGGATGAACCTGATGCGCTGCGAGTGGCCGCACGAGGTCGTCGACGGGGCGTACGTGAAGGGTGAGGACATCGAGTTCTGGGTGTGGTCGCCGCAGGGCATTGCGGACATGCACCGGCCTGCTACCTGGGGCGTGCTCCGTTTCTGACTCCGTGACTCCCATGACCCCTGTGACCCGGCGTTAACACGACCAGGAGACAATGAGGTACGTGAACTTGGGGGGCAGCGGCGATCTCGACGGCGACCAGGTCGTCAGTGCGATCGAGCGTGCCTGCGAGAGCGATCTGCGGACGGCTTTGCGGCTGGTTGCGCGCTACTCGGCGTACTGGTGGTCGAACGGGCTTCAGGACGAGGCCGCGGCCGCGGCGGAGCGCGTGCTGAGCATGCTCGGCCGGACCGTCCCGGTCGGGCTCGACGAGGAGTACCTGCTCGCGGTCGTCCACGGAGCCGCGACGGCCGAGCAGGAGCAGGTGGAGCTGGCCCAGCAGATCGTGCTGACGACGACCGGCCCGTTCCGGTACTCCGTGACGGTGCTGCTCTGGTCACTAGTGTTCGGGCCGTTCGAGCCGGCCGCCGTGGTCGAGGACGTGCTGGAGCGGAACGAGGGCGGTGACGCGTGGACGCGCGCAGCCGTCGAGCTGTGCCGCGGGTACCCCGGTCTGACCACGGCTGCGCCGGGTGACGCCGTACAGGCGTTGCGTACGGCGCTGGGCCGGTTCCGGATGCTGGAGGACCGCTGGGGCATGTTCCTGGCGCTCAACGGGCTCCGGCAGGTCGTCGACGAGCCGCTGGACGTCATCACGGAGGCGATCCGGCTGGCCGAGGAGCTCTGTCTGGGTGACCACACAGCCCTGCTGCTGTGTGAGCGCGCCGCCCTGTACCTACGGTCCGGCAAGCTGGAGGACGCGCAGGACGACTACAGCCGCGCACTGTCGATCGGTGAGCACGCCGACCTCCCGGAGAGCGTCGCCGCGGCGCGGATCGGCCTGAGCCGTGCGGCGCGCGGCTCGGGGAACCTCCCGGCAGCCCGCGCGCACCTGTCCGCCGTGCTCGCGCTCCCCGACCTGGACGTCGCCCACCACGAGGCGATCCTCGAGCTCACCGCGCTGAACGCCTCCGAAGCGTCCGCGTAGGACCCGACCACACAGCCGGGTGGTACGCCGCCACATCTGTGGCACCGCCCACATCGCGAGACACCGTTCCTCTGGTTAGAGTCGGAGCGAATCGGCAGAAGACAACACCGGCCACTGCAACGGAGCAGCTGATGGACAAGACGTACGGGTCGCCGCAGGAAGCGGTGGCGGACATCGGGGACGGCGCCAGCCTCGCCGTCGGCGGCTTCGGGTTGTGCGGCAACCCGATGCAGCTGATCAGCGCTCTGCACGACAAGGGGGTGTCCGGGCTCAGCGTCGTGTCGAACAACTGCGGCGTCGACGACTGGGGCCTCGGCATCCTGCTCGCGGACAAGCGGATCGCGAAGATGACCTCGTCGTACGTCGGGGAGAACAAGGAGTTCGCCCGGCAGTTCCTGTCCGGTGAGCTGGAGGTCGAGCTGACGCCGCAGGGCACGCTGGCCGAGAAGCTCCGGGCCGGCGGCTGCGGGATCGCCGCGTTCTACACGCTGGCCGGCGTCGGCACCCAGGTCGCCGACGGCGGGCTGCCGCAGAAGTACAACGCGGACGGTTCGGTTGCGAAGGCGTCCGAGGCCAAGGAGACGCGGGAGATCAACGGGACGACGTACGTCCTGGAGGAGTCGATCACCACCGACTTCGGGCTGGTGCACGCGCTCAAGGGCGACACCCACGGGAACCTGGTCTTCGACCGCAGCGCGCGGAACTTCAACCCGCTCGCCGCGATGGCCGGCCGGGTGACGATCGCGCAGGTCGAGGAGCTCGTCCAGCCTGGTGAGCTGGACCCGGACTCGATCCACCTGCCGGGCGTCTACGTCCAGCGTGTCGTTGCGGTCGGCAAGGACATCGAGAAGCGGATCGAGAAGCGCACGGTGCAACCCCGCGAGGCCTTCGAGGCGCAGCGCGAGAAGCTGGAGGCCTGAGATGCCACTCACCCGTGAGCAGATGGCGGCCCGCGCCGCGGCGGAGCTCGAGGACGGCTCGTACGTGAACCTCGGGATCGGCCTGCCGACCCTGGTCCCGAACTACATCCCGGACGGCGTCACCGTCGTCCTGCAGTCGGAGAACGGCATCCTCGGCGTCGGGCCGTACCCGGTCGAGGGCGAGGAGGACCCGGACCTGATCAACGCCGGCAAGGAGACCGTCACGACGATGCCCGGCGCGTCGTTCTTCGACTCCTCGCTGTCGTTCGGGATGATCCGCGGCGGCGCGATCGACGCGGCCATCCTCGGCGCCATGCAGGTCTCGGCCAAGGGCGACCTGTCGAACTGGATGATCCCCGGCAAGATGGTCAAGGGGATGGGCGGCGCGATGGACCTGGTGCACGGCGCCAAGAAGGTGATCGTGCTGATGGAGCACGTCGCCAAGGACGGCTCGCACAAGATCCTCTCCGAGTGCGACCTGCCGTACACCGGCCGCGGCGTGGTGAACCGGATCATCACCGACCTGGCCGTGCTGGACGTCACCGACGACGGCCTGCGCCTGGTCGAGCTCGCCGAAGGCGTCACCTTCGACGAGCTCCAGTCCAAGACGGGTGCGCCGATCAAGCAATGAACTTCGTCTCCGGCAGCGCCTGGCTCCAATCGGAGGGGCGCTGCCGGAGGTGCTGGTCGAAGAACGCCGGGATGTAGGTGCGGAGGGCGCGCAGCACGTGGCCCGCGTCCGCCGTACCGACGGTGTTCGCGATCAGTTCCGGCGGGACCGGGAAGAACCGCTGGAACCACGGGATCAGCGCCTGGTAATCGACGAAGCTGTAGTGCCGGCCGTTCGGCAGGTTCAGGTCGCGCTTCCAGCCTGACGAGCGGTCCCAGAACAGTCCCCAGGACGGGTCGGTCCGGTGGTCGTGCGGCCCCGGACCGATCGCGCCCGAGCCCATCAGCAGGAACGGGCGCGTCGTCCCTCGCGCGACGGTCGGGCAGTCGGCCGGGTCGTCGTACCCGTAGCCGAGCTCGCCGTCCATGTCGATCGCGGCGCGGATCCGCGGGTCGGCGACCAGCAGGTCGATCGAGCTGAGACCGCCGGCCGAGTGGCCGTACGCCCCGATCCGGTCGAGGTCGAGGACGGCGCCGAGTCCGGCCGGGAGGCGGCGGTGCTCCGCATCCGGGTTCTCGCCGCGGGCGAGCCGGCCGAGGGCGTCGAGGACGAAGCGCAGGTCGTCGAAGCGCGCAGTGCGGGCGAGCAGCGCGTACGGCGCCGGCGGGAGCGTCTGCACCTCGATCCGGTTCCCCGGGAACTCGACACCCGCGACCTCGTACGTGTGGTCGACGGTGACCACGACGTACCCGCGACTGGCGAGCTCCGCGACGCTGATCGACGCGAGCCCGCGCGGCACGCCGAACCCCGGCGAGAACAGCACGACCGGCCGCTTCCCGGGCAGGACCGGTGCGAGCAGGCCGCCGTGGCTCTTCGCGCCGGCCCAGTCGATCGTCCCGACGGGCTGCTGGAGCGCGATCGCCGCACCTTCGCCGAACACCTGCGCGGTCAACGGCGGCAGGTACGGCGCGGGCGCGGCCGGGCGGGCCGCCGGGTACCAGACGCTGACCATCAGCTCCCGGGGCCGCCCCGGCACGTACGGGTCGTCCCGCCGTTGGTCGACAAGGTGCAACTCCGTCGTACCCACCGGAAACACCCCAGTCGGCCGCGGCAACCGGATGGCCACGGTCCCGCCACTTCCGTACCCCACCGCCGGCGCCACACCCCCGCCCGCCGCGAGGGCGCTTCCTCCTCCCTTCAACGACGAGCCGGCGAAGCCGGCGAGTGGGGCGAGGAGGGCTGAGACCACGAGCTTTCGGCGGTTGAGCATGGCCACGACTCTGCCCGGACACCAACTATCCGTTCAGCTTGCGAAAGACACCTGTGATCCCTGGCGAAAGTCGGGTATGACGGGACAGGTGGAGCTGGATGTGCTGGTGATCGGCGGAGTAGGCATCGACACGATCGTGCGGGTGCCCGGCCTGCCGTTGGCGGATGTGGACACAGTCCCGGTCCAACCGATCGAGTCGTACCTGGCGCACACCGGTCACGGCGTCGCGCTCGGCTGCCACCTGCTCGGGCTGCAGGCCGGACTGGTGGACGTGATCGGCGACGACCCCGAGGGCGCGCGGATCCGGCGCGCGTACGACGAGCTCGGCATCCCGCTGCGCGTCGTGCTGCACCCGAGCGGCACCCGCCGGTCGGTCAACCTGGTCGCCCCGGACGGCCGCCGGCTGTCGATGTACGACGGCCGCCACCCGCGCGGTCTGCGCGTCGACCCGAACCTGTGGCGCCCGGTGCTGCGCAGCGCGCAGCACGTCCACGTCTCGATCATGGACTTCGCCCGCGACGCCCTCGGCGACGCGATCGCCGCCGACCGGTCGATCTCCACCGACCTGCACGACTGGGACGGCCGCAACGACCACCACAAGGACTTCGCCACCGCCTCCGACATCGTCTTCGTCTCGGCCACTGCGCTGCCGGCCGACGGCGTCGACTGGATCCTCGCGAACGGCCGCGCCGACGTGGTGGTCGCGATGGCCGGCGCGGACGGCAGCTACCTGCACGTCCGCGGCGAGCCGGTGCGGCACTTCCCCGCGATCACGTTCCCCGACCGCCCGATCGTCGACACCAACGGCGCCGGCGACGCCTACGTGGCCGCCTTCCTGGCCCGCTACCTCGACGGCGCCCCCTGGCCGGACGCCGCCACCGCCGGCACCGTCGCCGCCAGCTGGGCCTGCAGCTCCCCCGGCACCCACACCAACCTGATCACCGCAGAAGAACTCGCCGTTCGCAGCAGAACGCTCGGCTGAGGGTCAGCCCCGGGTCATCGGCGGGTGCAGGGTGGTGGCGGTGCCGCGGTGGAAGAGTTGGGCTGGGCGGCCGCCGTCGCGCGTTGTGGTGGTGCCTACGGGGGCGACGAAGTCGGGTGTCTTGGTGACCTTGCGGTGGAAGTTCCGCGGGTCGAGCGGGATGCCCCAGACCGCCTCGTAGACGCCGCGAAGCTCGGAGATCGTGAACTCCCGCGGGCAGAACGCGGTGGCCAGCGGTGAGTACTCGAGCTTCGCGCGCGCCCGCTCCACGCCGTCGGCCAGGATCCGGTGGTGGTCGAACGCCAGCCGCCCGGCGTCGTCCAGGACGTCGGTCGCGTCGGCCCAGCTCGCCGACGCCGCGTCCGAACCGGCGACCGGCGCGGGCAGGTCCGGCACGAGGGCCAGGTACGCGACGCTGACCACTCGGCCGCGCGGGTCGCGGTCCGGAGCGCCGTACGTCGCGACCTGCTCGAGGTGGATCCGCTCCGCGGACAGCCCGGTCTCCTCCGCGAGCTCGCGGCGCGCGGTCGTCTCGAGGTCCTCGGCCGGCCGGACGAACCCGCCTGGCAGCGCCCAGCGGCCCTGGTACGGCGGGATGCCGCGGCGGATCAGCAACACCTGGAGGCGGCCGTCGCGGACGGTCAGGATGACCAGGTCGGTGGCCAGGCCGAGCGGCTCGAAGTCCATCATCCCACTCTAATCGTCACCTTGACGAAAAGTCATCCAACCCCTTATCGTCACAGTGACGACAAGGAGTACGAGATGGCAGACATCACCCGGTTCCGGTTCATCAGCCACCTGCGGGCCAACCCGACCACCCACGTGCGGCACCTGCGCAACGGCAAGGTCGCGCACGACGGCGCCGGTCAGGCGTTCTGGTTCCGGGCGCTGAACTCGTCGCTGAGCGAGATCCCGATCGACGACCGCGAGCAGCCGTTGCTGTTCCACGGCCGCACGCAGGACTTCCAGGACGTCGCTGTGCAGGCCACCGTCACCTACCGGGTGACGGATCCGGCGCTAGCCGCGAGCCGGCTGGACTTCGGCATCGACCCAGGCACCGGGTTGTGGCGGTCCACGCCGCTCGAGCAGCTCGGCGGTCTGCTGACCGAGCTGGCTCAGCAGACCGCACTCGACGTACTGGCCCGGATGACGCTGACCAAGGCGCTCTCCGAGGGCATGACCGCGCTGCGTCAGGCGGTCGGCACCGGCCTGCGGGAGGACCAGCGGCTGACCGGCCTCGGGATCGGCGTCGAGGACGTCCGCGTCGTCGCCGTGCGGGCCGAGCGTGACGTGGAGAAGGCGCTGCAGACGCCGACCCGCGAGATGGTGCAGCAGGCCGCGGACAAGGCGACGTACGAACGGCGCGCGCTCGCCGTCGAACGGGAGCGCTCGATCGCCGAGAACGAACTGCAGAACCAGATCGAGCTCGCCCGGCGCGAGGAGCAACTGGTCAACCAGCGCGGCCAGAACGAGCGCCTCCGGGCGACCGAGGCGGCGGCCGCCGGTCAGATCGAGACGCACGCGGCGGCCGGTCGCCAGCGGGCCCTGGCCGAGGCGGAGGCGGACGCCAAGCGGGTGATCGGCGCCGCGGAGGCTGCAGCCGAACAGGCGATGCTGGCGGCGTACGCCGAGCTGGACCAGGGCACGATCCTGGCGATGGCGATCAAGCAGGGCGCCCTGCCGGAGATCGGCACGCTGAACCTGACACCGGACCTGCTGACTCCCATCCTCAGCAAGCTGGCCGAACAGCGATGACACTTCCTCCGAGGGCGGTGATCGTGCACCGGGCGACCGAGCTCACCGAGCTGGTCGCCCGGCACGGGACGCGCCAGCAGGCCGGGTTCTTCCTGGCCGGGCGCGGACGGGATCTGGCGGAGCTGGATGCGCGGCACCAGGCGCAGCAGGACGCCCTGGCGACCGTTTCGGCGGCGATCCCACTGGACTGGCGGCGCGCGGTCGCCGAGCGCGACGATCTCGACCGGTTCGGGTTCGGGCCGGAGGACGTGGTGATCGCCGTCGGGCAGGACGGCCTGGTCGCGAACGTGGCGAAGTACCTCGACGGCCAGCCGGTGATCGGGATCAACCCCGAACCGGCCCGCAACCCCGGCGTACTCGTCCCGCACGAACCCGAGGCGATCGGCGACCTGCTGGTGTCACGGCAGGTCGCCGAGCGGACGATGGTTGCCGCCAGCACCGATGACGGACAGCACCTGGTCGCGTTGAACGAGGTGTACGTCGGCCACCGCACGCACCAGTCCGCGCGCTACCGGCTGAGCGCGCCCGACGCGCTGCCGGAGCGGCAGTCGTCGTCCGGGATCCTGATCGGCACCGGGACCGGATCGACTGGCTGGTGCCGATCGGCCTGGCAGGAACGCCGCAGTCCGCTGGCGCTGCCGACGCCGACCGATCCGGTGCTGTGCTGGTTCGTGCGCGAGGCCTGGCCGTCGCCGGCGACCGGCACCGACAACACCGAAGGACTGCTGAAGGCGCCGGATTCGCTGACGATCACGGCCGAATCGGACCTGGTCGTCTTCGGCGACGGAATGGAGTCCGACACCTTGAGCATCAGCTGGGGCCAGCGGATCGAGGTCGGCGTCGCCCCGGTCAAGCTGTACCTGGTGGTCTGATCGTGGCCGGGGCGGCGATGGTGTGCACGCCCGACAGGTAGTGCACCGGCGAGACACTGTACGCACAAACAGTTTCACGCTCAGGTGCACTACCCGGCCGACCGACACCTCCTGTCGAGGATGCACGCCGGTTAGTTCTCTCTCGACGGCTGGATGATGACGTGTGGGAGGTTGACCTCGCGGGGGCGGCTGGTGACGTAGGCGATCAGGTCGGCGACCTCGGTGGCTGGGACGGCGGGGAGGGTGGACCGGAGGTCGTTGACCATCGACTGCAGGTCGGGCGGGAAGCTGTCGGCGAGTTCGGTGCCGTCGATCATGCCGGGTTCCAGGTCGGTGACGCGGATGCCTTCACCGGACAGTTCGGCGCGTAGCGTCCGGGTCAGGTGGCTGACGGCCGCCTTCGAGGCCCCGTACACCGCCATGCCGGGGTTGATTCGCTCGCCGGCCAGCGACGACACGTTGATTAGGTCGGTGGTGCGCGTAGCGGCCGACCTGCGCAGCGCTGGCAGGAACGCGTGGGTGACGTTGATGACGCCGGCGAGATTGACGTCGACCGTCCGCCGCCACGCCTCGACCGGCCCGTCGGCGAACGGGATCACCTCCATGACCCCGGCGTTGTTCACCAGCAGGTCGATATCACCCAGCCGGTCCTGCACCAGTGCCGCGGCCTCAGCGACGGACTCCCCGGAGGTGACATCGGCCGGTACGACGAGCGCCGTGCCGCCGGCCTCGGCGATCTCGGCGGCGACCTTCTCGAGCCGGTCACGCCGCCGGGCGAGCAGTGCGACGGACGCGCCGTCGGCGGCGAGACGAGTGGCGACGGCGCGGCCGATTCCGCTGGCGGCGCCGGTGACGAGTGCGATGCGTGAGGTTGTCATGGCTCCACCTTCGTCCGCCCGGCGCGGGCTCAGGAGATCCGCTTCGACCCTAGGTCCGGCAGTACCACCCAGGCGGCGGGGATACTGGTCGGGTGAGCGCGAGACCGCAACTGGGAGAGTTCCTGCGGAGCCGACGGGCCCGGGTACGGCCCGAGGACGTCGGGTTGCGGCCAGGCCGGGACCGGCGGGTGTCCGGGTTGCGCCGTGAGGAGGTCGCGCTGCTCGCCAACGTGAGCGTCGACTACTACGTACGGCTCGAGCAGGGTCGCGCCGGGAACCCGTCGACGGCTGTACTGACCGCAGTGGCCGACGCGCTGCGGATGGATGATGCGGAGCGGGACCATTTGCGGCTGCTCGCCTGCGCGGCGCCGCCTGCCGTACCGCCGAAGGCCGGGGTCCGCCCGCAGTTGAAGGCGATGCTCGACGCGATGCAGGGCGTGCCGGCGCTCGTCGTCGACCGGCTGAGCAACGTCCTCGCGTGGAACGCGGCGGCATGCGAGGTGGTCGCGGACTTCGAGAACCCCCAGCAGCGGAATCTCGCTCGTGTCTACTTCCTCGATCCCACCTCTCGGGAGTACTACGCGGACTGGCCGACCGTGGCGCAGGACGCGGTCGCGCTGCTTCGGCGGGCATCGGCCGAGTACGCCGACGACACGGAGCTGGCGGCGCTCGTCGCGGAACTCCGCGCCGCCAGCCCCGACTTCGAGCGGTTCTGGATCTCCCAGAACGTCCAGAACCGCTCGCACTGCCCGAAGACGGTGAACCACCCGCTCGCCGGGCAGCTGACCTTCTCGCTGGAGTCGCTCCAACTCCCCGGCGACGACGGCCAGTACGTCCTCACCTACACCCCCGCCGACGCCGCGACGCGAGAGCGCCTCGCGGCGTTGGGGAGTCGACCGGTGTCCGGCCGGTCCTAGTCGCCGTTCGCGACGTCGTAGACCGGGATCGGGACCCAGCGGAAGTCGACCGGGTCGTCGAACGTTCCCGGGACCTGGCCGCGCGACTGGATTACCGTCGACAGGCCGTTCGCGTGCCCGACGGCATACAGGTAGCCCTTCTTGGTGTCCTTGTCGATGCCGAGCAGCAGCGTGCCGTACTGACCGCAGCCCATCGCCGACAGCGTCTCGAAGCCCTGCCAGCTACGGGTGCGGACAGGCTTGACGATCGGCTTCGACGAGCCGACCGTGAGCCGGATCGTGTACAGCGCCCCGCCCCGGGTATTGGCCAGGAAGGTGTCGTACGTCGGAGTCTTCGCGATCAGCGTCATCGTCTTGACCGCGGACAGGCCCGCGAACGACCCGGTCGACCGCCAGACGCCCTTGTCGCTGACGGTCCAGCGGTACAGGACGTCGCCTTTCAGCCCGTACGCGGCGTTGCGGTAGATCTTGTTGTCCGGGCTCAGGTACTCGGCGGCCTCCAGGAACCTGAACGTACTCCAGCCGCCGCCGACCCGCGTCAGCGAGACCGGACCGTCGGTGGTCCCGTCCTCGTATCCCGTGTAGCCGCTGAAGTAGAGCGCGTCGCCGATCACGAGGTACCCATAGCGGTCGGTGCCGGAGATGTTCGGCTCGATCGTCTGCCGGGCGCTCAACCGAACCTGACCGGGTTTGTACACCTTGGGCGTCTGCCAGTCGTTCGGCACCTGGGGCGGAACGGTGGCGGTCGGGTCCTTGAAGTGGTGCGAACCGTCGGCGGTGACGCCACCCTGCCAGACGAAACAGGCCTGGGCCTGCGCGGCGGTGATCGTCCTGCTCGTGCCCGGCACCTTGGCGCCGGGCTTGGTCGGGTCGGGCTTGGCCGTTCCCTGTGCGTGCGCGGCAGCCGGCACCAAGGCGGTCAGCGCGAGTACAGCGCTCCCTGCAAGGGCAGTCAGTCGTGGATTCATGTCGCCCCCTCTCAGAACTCTTGATACGAGGCGGACACAGAAAGTTGCGGGTGAAGTATTACCCGTGCTTGTTCACGAATGGTGAGCGCGCGAGTGAGTTCTGTGCACAAAATAGAGCCTCACCTACCGCCCATAGGGGGAGATCCACCCATGCGCAGAACTCGGTTACGTGCCGGGCCCGCTAGCCACCGGTCGTTTGCGGGGTTGACCCCTGAGTTGGCCGGTTGCCCACTGAGATTCTCGGGAGGCAACCGTCCATCTTGGGGGTTGACCCCTGAGACGGACGGTGGACGGTGCGGGTGCGGGCCGCGTTAGCCGGCGAGGTCGGTGTAGGCGGCGACCAGGGTGGCGGCGTCGTGTTCCCAGTTGAGTTCGGTGGCGGCTGAGCGGACGCCGTCGGTGTAGGTGGTGTAGTTGTCGATGACCGAGCGGACAGCGGTGGCCAGGGACTGCGGGTTTCCGGGCTCGTACAGGCCGCCGAGCTTGTACTGGGTCACGACCACGCGGAGTTCGGGGAGGTCGGCGGCGACCACGGGGACGCCGGCGCGGACGGCGTGGAAGAGTTTGTTGGGGAGAGCCAGGCGGTGGTTCTCGCAGGTGTTCGTCAGCGTGACGAGCGAGATGCCGTACGAGCGCAGCGTGTCGTCGACCTCGTCGATCGAGCGCTCCGGGACAGTCTCGACGGGACCCAGATCCAAGCGGTAGTTGGGATCCACCGACCCCATCAGCACCGTGCGGAACGGCGCCAACTGACGAGCCGCCGCCACCACGGTCGGCAGGTCCCGCCCAGCTCCGACGCGTCCGGCGTACAGCAACCCCTCGGGCTTCGAAGGTGCAGCCGGTACGTCGTCCGCGCGCGGGAACGTGTTCCGTACGACGCGCACGTCCGTCAGACCGCGCGAACGCAACCGCGCGGCGATCCCGTCCGACACGGTGAAGACCACCCGCGCACGAGACGCCAGCGAGACCTCGTGTCGCCGCCCACGCGCACGCCACAACGGCGTCGGCCGTCCGGGCAGTGCGCGGTCGAACCACAGCTCATGACTGTCGTACACCAGCGCCGCAGACCATCGCGAGGCATACTCCGCGGCGAGCTCCAGCGTGTTGAAGTCGTGCGCGTGCACGACGTCGACCGGACCGGCCGCAGCCACCAACGGCGCCGCGGCGATCCGCCACTGCTTCTCGGTGCGCAACCGGTGCTCGGGCAGCAGCAACCACCGCCCGAACCGTTTCGCCAGCACCTTCGGACCGGTGTGCCCGTGCCCGACCGTCAGCCCGCCGTTCCCGGTCCGGAGACCGGAGGAGCGGGAGACCGACGCCACCGTGATCCCGGGGCCCACCTCGAAGCCTTCCGGAACGTCGCGGCCGATCACGTGCAGCGTGTGACCGGCCGCGGCGAGCGCCGTCGCCTCCCGCAGGATCCGCGAGTCCCCGGCGATCGGGGACTGCGCGATCATCAGAATCCGCACTTACTCGCTCTCGTCCTCGGCGTTGTCGAGGCTGAGCTCGTTGTTCAGGAACGGCAGCAGCACCTCGACCGACTTCCGCCCGTCGTGCAGGTCGCGGACGAACGACGGTCCCGCGTCGGCGATCTTGCGGGCGGTGTCGCGCTCGGCGACCAGCCGCTCGATCACCTCGGCCAGGTCGTCCGGGTTCGCCTCGGCGATCGGCAGGTCGGTCGGCAGCAGGTCCCGGACCGGGTCCGCGATGTGCCCGACGGTGACCCGGCCGGCCGCCATCGCCTCGCACGCGAACACGCCGTACGAACCGAGCAGCAACTGGTCGACCACGATGTCGGCGCTCTTCACCATCTCGGCGAGCTCCGCGTGCGGCACACCCTGGACGCGGTTGTACTTGATCAGCCCGCGCGCATCCAGGTCGGTGAGCACCGGGTCGACGTACGCCGAGCCCTTCAGCGCGGACGCCGACGGTGCGTGCAGCACCACCGGGACCTCACGCTCGAGCACCGGCTGGGTCGACACGAAGCCCTCGACGTCGACGGCCAGCGGCAACCAGATGCCGTTGTCGACGAACTCGAGCAGGTCCGGCGTCGTGACGAAGACCGGGCCGTTGTAGCCCTCGAGGTGGTGCCGCATCAGGTTGTTCGCGGCCTGCAGGCGCACCGTCAGCTCGTCGTCCGGGTCGCGGAACGGCGAGTAGCGGTACTGCTCGCGGTGCTGGGCGGGATCGCGGATCTCCGACCCGTGGAACACCAGGCCGTGCTTGATGCCGGCCTGGTCGAGCATCGGGACGTCGGTCGTCCACATCTGCCCGCGCTGCTGACCGAACATCGGCCGGCCCGCCTCGAACAGCACGTGGGTGACCTCGCGCAACGCGTACGCCGTGAGCTCCAGCTGCCAGCGCAGATCCGACCGGTACTGGCGGTAGGTGCCCGTGCGGTGCACGCGGAAGTCGAACGCCCCGCTGCCCGTGGTGAGCGACTCCGCCTTGATGTCCGGCACCTCGCGCTCCAGCGCGGTCGCCCACAACCACGCCTGGCCCGCACTGTTGACCGGCCCGAGCAGCAGGTGCCGCCCGGTCTTCGTGATCTTGCCGCCCGGCCGCGTGATCTCGAGCTGCCGCGCGGTCAGCTCGCCGTACAGCGCGCGCAGCTTGGTCGCCTGTCCGGCCCAGGACACCTCTTGCTGGTACGCCGGATCGGCGACCCGCTCGCGGTACGCGTCCAGGTCGCCGAGCACCGTCCGGACCTTCGACGCCAGGTCGTGCGCGTCGGCCGCGGTGAAGACCTCGCCGATCCGGGTGCGGTCGACGAACTCCTTCATGCTCGGCATGTCGCTGACCACCACCGGCAGCCCGGCGAAGGCGTACTCGAACAGCTTGTTCGGCAGCGCCATCTCGTGGCTCGGGTAGCGCAGGATCGGGATCAGCCCGACGTCCGCGGTGCGCAGGAACGCGACCACCTCGTCCGGCTTCACCGGGTCCAGGCAGTGCAGACGGTCCTGCACCTCCAGCTGCACGGCCTGCGCCTGCAGCTCGCGAACCGCGTCCGTCGCCACACCAGGCACACACACGACGGCCAGATGCGCGTCCGGCAGGTCCACGAGCGCCTGGACGGCGGTGTGGATGCCGCGCGCCCGCGTGACGCCGCCGCTGTAGACGAGCAGCGGTACGTCGGAGGCGAGGCCGATCTGGCTGCGAATGTCGGACACCTCGACCGACACGTCAGCAGGGTTCGGCGTGTTCATCACCACGGTCGGCTCGTCGCGCAGCTTGTGCTCGCGCTGCAAGCGGGTCGCGATCGCCGGGCTGACGGTGATCACCCGGTCCGCCTGACCGATGTACTCGCGCTCGTGGTTGGCCCAGGCCGCGATCGACCGCCGGGTCCGGGCGCCGTACTGCGAGAGTCCGGCGACGTACTCGTGCGCGTCGTACACGACCTTCAAGGAGCGGCCGCGGAGCTTCGCCCGGCCGGCGGCGCGGGTGGCGACGCCGATCACGTGCATGTCGTGCGCGTGCACGACGTCCGGCTCCAGACGGTCGATCAGGTCGCCGAACGCGATCTCCAGGTCCAGCGCCTCCGGGTGCAGCTTGCGCCACGGCGCCGGCCACGGCAGCCGGTGCAGCACCCCGTCGTACGCCCGCCAGCTGAACTTGAACGGGGCGTCCGCCTTGTTGCCGACCCCCTTGCGCACCCAGGTCGCCCGCTCGGCGGCCTTCCAGCGCGCGCGGCGGACCAGCCGGGTGGCGACCCCGGCCTTGAACTTGAGCGGATTCCCCTGGCCCGCCTTGGCCCGCGCGATCGCGTGCCCGGAGTCGGCCTTGAGCTCCTTGAGCTCGGCCGCGATCCGCTGGTTGCGCGCCACGTAGGTCGTGCGGTTTCGGTACCCCACCAGCGGCGGCCGCCAGTTGCGGCGCGCCGTACGGCTTCGTTTCCGTTCCTCACGCAGTGCGAAAGGCACCGCCACCCGGACGATCAGCGCACCGTCGAGCATCTCCCTCGACGGGAGGCCGCTGGCCGAGACCCCGAGCACAGTCACCTCTGCTCCGGTCTCGGCCAGTGCTGCGGCCTCTTTGCGGACCCGGCTGTCGTTGGTGACGTCGTTGGCGACCATCATCACGACCCGCAGGCCGGCATCTGTCACTGGCTGACCGACCTTCCGATCACAATCCTCCGCACGCCCGCCCACTTGGCCGCGTCGGTGCGGTCCCGGCCGTCGACGAGCACCTTGACACCCGGCAGGTCCGCCGGGCCCAGCTGCGCGTACTCCGCGTGGTCCGCCTGCAGCACTGCCGCGTCCACCGGCGCGCCCAGCGTGTACGGCGTGAAGCCGAGACCCTGGAGCTCCTCGTCGGTGTACATCGGGTCGTGCACGGACACCTCGGCGCCGCGCGCCTTCAGCGCCTCCACGGCCGGGAAGACCCCGGAGAACGCCGTCTCCTTGACCCCACCACGGTACGACGCGCCGAGCACGACGACCTTCGCGCCCTTGAGGTCGCCGAACGCGCCCTCGAGCAGACCGATGGTGTAGTCGGGCATGCCGGCGTTCGCCTCGCGGGCGGCCCGGACGACGGTGGCGTCGGGGTCGGTGTACAGGTACAGCCGCGGGTAGACCGGGATGCAGTGCCCGCCGACCGCGATGCCCGGCCGGTGGATGTGGCTGTACGGCTGCGAGTTCGACGCCTCGATGACGGCGTGCACGTCGATGCCGTTCTGGCCGGCGAACCGGGCGAACTGGTTCGCCAGGCCGATGTTCACGTCCCGGTAGGTGGTCTCGGCGAGCTTCGCCAGCTCGGCCGCCTCGGCCGAACCCAGGTCCCAAACACCATTCTGGCGCTCCAGGTCGGGGCGGTCGTCGAAGTCCAGCACGGCCTCGTAGAACGCTCCTGCGCGCTTCGCGCCCTCCTCGGACAGGCCGCCGACCAGCTTCGGGTACTTGCGCAGGTCCGCGAAGACCCGGCCGGTGAGCACCCGCTCCGGCGAGAACACCAGGTGGAAGTCGGTGCCCTCGGTCAGGCCGGAGATCTCCTCGATCATCGGCTTCCAGCGGCCGCGGGTGGTGCCGACCGGCAGGGTGGTCTCGTAGCTGACCAGGGTGCCCGGGGTGAGGTGCTCGGCCAGCGAACGGGTCGCGTTCTCCATCCAGCCGAACTCGGGCTGACCGGTCTGCTCGTCCACGAACAGCGGCACGACCACGACGACCGCGTCGCTGTTCGGGATCGCGTCCGCGTAGTCCGTGGTCGCCCGCAGGCGGCCGTCGGCCACGGTCTCGGAGAGCAGCTCCTGCAGGTGGGCCTCACCCGGGAACGGCTCCTGGCCGGCGTTCACCAGCTCGACGAACTTCTCGTTGATGTCGACGCCGACGACCTGATGGCCCTTGGCCGCGAACTGGACCGCCAGTGGCAGTCCGATCTTGCCTAAGGCAACTACACTGACACGCACAGCAACTCCACTAGGTTGTGATTCTTCATCGGGGGCCTCGGAGCTTCCGTTCCAGCGGGTGCTCCACGAGCTCGTAGAGCAGCGCCGAGGCGAAGATCGAGAGGGCACAGACACCGGCGTACCAGGTCAGGTTGGACCAGCCGATCGGGCCGGCGATCCCGTGGTACTCCTTGATCGCATACATGATCGTGGCGTGCACCAGGTAGAACGCGTACGACCACTGGCCGAGCTTGACCAGCGGCTTGCTGCGCAGCAGCGACCGGCCGCCGCGCATGTCGCGGGCGGCGACCGCCAGGATCAGGAAGCCGTACAGGAAGGTGAGGATCTCCTTCTGGCACAGGCCCATGGTGATCGCGCCCGGGACCTTTGCCGGGTGCAAACCGGAGTAATAGAGCAGGTACAGGCCGCCGCCGGTGACCAGGAACGCGAACCACACCGGGATCCGCGGCTTCCAGCCGGAGCGCAGCGCGATCGCCAGACCGATGCCGAACAGAAACGCCACCGAGTGCAGGACCGGCTGCGGCAGCACCGGCACGTCGTCCTTGTAGTGGAACAGCGCCAGCCGGTAGGCGCCGCCGGCGACGATCACCGCGACGCACAGGATCAGGCCGCCGACGGTCTTCAGCTTCTGCGTGGCCCGCCAGACGAACGGGAAGTACGCGTAGAAGAACGCCTCCACCGACAGCGTCCAGCCGGCCGGGTTCCCGCCGTACAGGACGGTCGGGTTGTTCGACCAGCCCTGCAGCAGGAGCCCGGACAGCACCAGCACGGTCACCGAGACCGGCTTGATCCAGGACATCCCAGCCGGCGGCTCGAACCGGTAGAAGACGAAGATCGCCGCGACCAGCGTGAGGAAGTACAGCGGGAAGATCCGCGCGAAGCGGCGCCGGTAGAACGTGCTGATCTTCGTGCCCGGCCGTGACGACCAGGTGAGCACGAACCCGGACAGCACGAAGAAGAACGTGACGCCGGACGTACCGTACTTCAGGAATTTCCAGACCGGCAGCGGCGCCAGCTGGGTCATGTGGTGGCAGAACACGAAGAAGGCCGCCCACCAGCGCAGACCGGTGAGCGACTCGACTCGTGGCAACCTCCCACTGGGGGCGGCCGGCGGTGCGGCCTCCCCCGGGAAGGTACTGACAGGCGCGCCGGGAGGTGGGGTCCCCACATCGGCCGACCCAGGCAGATCCTGGGTCGGTGTCTGGTTCTCTTCGGCGGCCTTCGTCATGTAGTTACTCCGCGAGAGTAGAGACGACACGCTCTGCAGCGTGACCGTCGCCGTACGGCATCGGGCGATCCCCCGTGGGCGCCGGCCGGGCGGCCAACTGGGGCAGCTTACTCACGTCGGATGTCAACACGTTCCATCCGTCGTCCAGCGTCTCGACCCACTCGGTCTCGGTGCGCAGCGTGGTGCACACCCGGCCGAGCAGGAAGGCCTCCTTCTGCAGGCCCCCGGAGTCGGTCACCACACCGGCCGAACCGAGCACGGCCTGGACCATCTCGGGGTAGGCCAGCGGCTCGCGGACGTGCAGCGAACCGTCCGGGCGCTCGAGCTTGATGCCGTGCTCGGCGCACTTTGCGACCAGGCGCGGGTGGGCGAGCAGCAGCACCGGCGTACCGGTCGCGGCGAGACCGTCGACGATCGCGGCCAGCCGCTCCGGGTCGTCGGTGTTCTCGGCCCGGTGGATCGTCGAGACGACGTACTCGCCGCGCTTGAACGGCCCGCCGAGCTCGTTGTCCTTGACCGCGTCGCGGACCCGGAAGCACACGTCCGTCATGACGTCGCCGACGAGCCGCGACTTGCCCGCCAGACCCTCGGTGGCCAGGTGGTCCATCGCCACCTGGGTCGGGGCCAGCAGCAGGTCCGCCGCGTGGTCGGTGAGCACCCGGTTGTGCTCCTCCGGCATCAGCCGGTTGAACGAGCGCAGCCCGGCCTCGAGGTGCGCGACCGGCAGGTGCATCTTCACCGCGGACAGCGCGCCGGCGAGCGTCGAGTTGGTGTCGCCGTACACCAGCACCCAGTCCGGCTTGTGCTCGTCCAGGACGGCGTCCATCGCGGCCAGCATCGCGCCGGTCTGGACACCGTGGCTGCCGGACCCGACGCCCAGGTGGACGTCCGGGTCCGGGATGCGCAGGTCGGCGAAGAACACGTCCGACATGTTCTTGTCGTAGTGCTGCCCGGTGTGCACGATCACGTGCTGGTGCTCGGTGGCGGCAAACGCCTCCGCCACCGGCGCCAGCTTCACGAACTGCGGGCGGGCACCGACAACGCTCAGAACCTTCATGACTACAGGGTCTCCCCGGCGACAGCGACAGTCCGGTCCTCGGTCGCCGACTGCAGAACGGCCTCGGCCACCCGAACGGTGGTCAGACCCTGCTGCAGCGTGACGATGTCCGCCTCCTTGCCGAGCACCGCGTCGCGGAACTGCTCGTGCTCGGTCTTCAGCGGCTCGGGCTTGCTGATCGCGTACCGGACCATGTCGCCCTCGCTGACACCACGGAAGTGCGCGACGTCGTCCCACGCGGTCTGCACGGTGCCGTTGGCGTGGAAGGTCAGGTCGGCGGTCAGGGTGTCGGCGATGAACGCGCCCTTCTCACCGGTGACGACGGTGAGACGCTCCTTCATCGGGGACAGCCAGTTGACCAGGTGGCTGGTGACGGTGCCGTTGGCCAGCTTGCCGGTCACCGCGATCAGGTCTTCGTACTGCCGGCCGGACTTGTGGGCGCTCTGCGCGGCCACCGTGACGAACGGCGACTGCGTCACCCACGCGGTCAGGTCGATGTCGTGGGTGGCCAGGTCGAGCACCACGCCGACGTCGGCGATCCGGGCCGGGAACGGGCCCTGGCGGCGGGTGGTGATCTGGTAGATGTCGCCCAGCTCGCCGGCCTCCAGCCGCACCCGCAGCGCCTGCAGCGCCGGGTTGTACCGCTCGATGTGGCCGACCGCGCCGACCAGGCCGGCCGCCTCGAACGCCTTCGCGATCTCGGTTGCCTCGGCCGAGGAACCGGCCAGCGGCTTCTCGATCATCGCGTGCACGCCGGCCTCGGCCAGCGCCTTCGCGATCTCGGCGTGGTACTGCGTCGGCACCGCGACCATGCAGTAGTCGATCTTCTCGGCGATCAACTGCTCGATGTTCTCGTGCACCGGACGACCGCCGGCGACGCCGAACTTGTCACCACCCGGGTCGGCGACCGCGACCAGGTCGACGCCCTCGAGGGACGCCAGCACCCGGGCGTGGTGCCGGCCCATCATGCCCAGGCCGATCAGGCCCGCACGCAGGTTCGCCATGCTCATGCACCCGCCTTCGCCACGGTGTTCACCGCGGCCACGATCCGGTTCAGGTCTTCCTCGGACAGCGAGGGGTGGACCGGCAGCGAGAGCACCTCGGCCGCGGCCTTCTCGGTCTCCGGCAGGTCCAGCTCGCGCTGGAACGAGGGGAGCCGGTGGTTCGGGATCGGGTAGTAGACGCCGCAGCCGACGCCGTACTCGGTCCGCAGCGCGTTCGCGAAGCCGTCGCGGTCCTCGGTCACCCGGATCGTGTACTGGTGGTACACGTGGCTCGCCTCGGCGGCGACCGCCGGGACGCCGACACCGGCGAGGTTCGCGTCCAGGAAGGCCGCGTTCTCCTGCCGCTGCTTGGTCCAGCCGCCGATCTTGGTGAGCTGCACGCGGCCGATCGCGGCGTGCAGGTCGGTCATCCGGTTGTTCAGGCCGACGACCTCGTTCTCGTACTGCTTGAGCATGCCCTGGTTGCGGAACAGCCGCATCCGGCGCTCGAGGTCGGCGTTCGCGACCGAGTTCATGCCGCCCTCGCCGGACGTCATGTTCTTGGTCGGGTACAGGCTGAACATCGCGAACTCGCCGAAGGTACCGACCGGCGCGCCGTTCCAGGTGGCGCCGTGGGCCTGCGCGGCGTCCTCGTAGATCTGGATGCCGTGCTTGTCCGCGATCTCCTGCAGGGCGGTCATGTTCGCCGGGTGACCGAACAGGTGCACCGGCATGACGGCCTTGGTCTTCTCGGTGATCGCGGCCTCGACGGCCTGCGGGTCCAGGCAGAAGTACGTCGGCTCGATGTCGGCGAACACCGGGGTGGCGCCGGTCAGCGCGACGCTGTTCGCGGTCGCGGCGAAGGTGAAGGACGGGACGATGACCTCGTCACCCGGACCGACACCGGCGGCCAGCAGGCCCAGGTGCAGACCCGAGGTGCCCGAGTTGGTCGCGACGCACGCCCGGCCGGAGACCAGCGCTGCGCCGAACTCCTGCTCGAACGCCGCAACCTCGGGGCCCTGCGCCAGCATCCCGGACTGCATGACCCGGTCGACGGCTTCGCGCTCCTCCTTCCCGATGATCGGCTTCGCGGCCGGAATCGGCTGCACCATCAGTTCTCCTCCTGGTTTTCTCCGGCCGGCCGCAGCCGTCCGTCGGTTTCGATGTACATCTCGCCCGTGTTCGGGCACTTCCACTCGCCGTTCCCGACGTCGAGCAGCGGAACCCCGGCCTTGCCGACCCACTTGAGCCGGCGCGCCGGGACCCCGGCGACCAGCGCGAAGTCTGGCACGTCCTTGGTCACCACCGCACCCGCGGCGACGGTGGCCCAGCGGCCGATGGTGACCGGTGCCACGCACACGCTGCGCGCTCCGAGCGAGCAGCCTTCCTTCATCGTCACCCCGACCGGTTCCCAGTCGTGGCCGCTCTTCGGCGACCCGTCCGGGTTCACCGCGCGCGGGAAGTAGTCGTTGGTGAGCACCACCGCCGGGCCGATGAACACGCCGTCCTCGAGGGACGCGGGCTCGTACACCAGCGCGTAGTTCTGGATCTTGCAGTTGTCGCCCATCCGGACCCCGGTCCCGACGTAGGCGCCGCGGCCGACGATGCAGTTCTCGCCGAGGACCGCGTTCTCGCGGATCTGGGCCAGGTGCCAAACCGACGAACCGTCGCCGATCTGGGCGCTGTCGTCGACGTCGGCGGATGGCGCGATGCGGGCCGTCACAGGGTCTCCTTCTTGGTGAGCCAACTACTCAGTACTTCGGCCGAGCGGCGTCCGTCGTGCAACTCCGCCACGAACTCCGGGCCGGCCGCCGCCCGCTCGGCGGCGGCGTCACGATCCGCGATCAGACCGCAGACGACATCACCCAGGGTGTCGGGATCCGCCTCCACGATCGGCACCTCTCGCCCGGCCAGACTACGCACCCGGTGGCGCACGGCGTCACCGACGTACGAAACCACGATGCGCCCGGCGGCCAGGGCCTCCGCGGCCGCCACGCCGTACAAGCCGATCCGGAGCTGGTCGACCACGATGTCCGCATCGCCGATGACGCTCGGCATCCGCTCGTGCGGTACGCCGGTGATCCGCCGGTACTCGATCCGGCCGCTCTCGTGCAGCTGGGTGAGCACGGCGTCGATCTCCTGCGTGCCCTTGAGTTTCGCGTTCGACGGGACGTGCGCGACGACCGGCTTCGCGCCCGCGAACAGCGGCTGCGCGGCCTGCTGCCAGGGCGCCGGGTCGATCGCGACCGGCAGCCAGGTGGCGTCGGGTACGTCGTCCAGCAGGTCGACCGTGGATACGAAGACGGGGAGCTGCAGCGACGCGACCAGCTCGGCGTGCCGACGGGCCTGCGGCTCGAGTCGCTCGGTCAGCTCGTCGCCCGGGGTGAACGGCGACCAGCGCTCGCGCTTCGCGTGCCGGCTCGGCAGCCGGATGTCGGAGCCGTGGAACAGCAGCGAGACGTTGATGCCGCGCGCGACCATCGCCTCGATGTCGGCGGAGGCGTCCGAGAAGCCGCGGGCGCCGAACAGCGGACGCAGCGACTCGACCATCACATGCGTGTAGTTCTCGACGACGTACTTCTGCTGGGCGCGCTGCCAGCGCGGCTGGCCGAACCAGGCCAGTGGCACGCCGTAGTCACTCTTGAACGCGAACTGGCCCTTACGGTGCAGGGCGAACGAGACGGCGTCGACGTCCGGCAGGGTCTTCGCGGCCTGGGACCAGGCGTGCCCCTGACCGGCGGAGTTGGTCGGTCCGACCAACATCCGCACCGGCGTCGTCGCTACCGGCGGGAAGGCCGGCAGCTGCGCGTACGAGTACCGCAGGCCCCGAAGGCGCCGCCGGACCGCTCCCGCGGTCCGGGCCAACGGCGCCGGCAGGTGCTCGCGGATCGCACGCGTCACCGTCACTGTGTCACCCATTACGTAGTCGGGGCCTTCATCATGTCGAGCTCGCGGCGGGCGGCCGGCAGACCCAGCACCACCGGGGTGCCGGCCTTGCGCTGGCCGAGGTTCCAGCCGGCCCAGATCGCGCCGGCGTCCAGGGCGATCACGACGTCGGCCTGGTCGATGGTCGTCAGCACGTCGCGACGGCTGAGCACCCGCTCCCAGTAGGTCTTGCCGAGATCCTTGTTCGCGCGGTTCCCACTCAGGAACTTCACCGGCGCGGAGGTCTTGATTGCCTTCGGCAACATCCTGCCCGCTACCTTGCGCGCCTTCCGGGCCCGCCACTCCACAGCCTTCACGACCCGCTTGGCCCCGGTAGGCCGCGGCTTCGCCGCAGCAGGCGGAGGCGTGGCCGAAGCCGCGCCGGCAGCGGCGACCTCGGCGGCGGCCGGGGCGACCTTGGCCTCGTCGGCGACGACGGTCTCGGGGGCTGCGACTGCTTCCGGCGCGATGACGGCGTCCGGGGCGGCGTCGGTCGGCTCGGCGGCCGGCTCGGGCTCGGGGGCCGGCTGGGCCGGCATCCGGCCGGGGCCGATCAGCGTGAACGTGTTGACCTTGTCGGCCACCCACGCCGACGGCGCGACCCAGCCGACGACGTCGATGGTGATGTTCTGGTCGCCGAGGTCCTCGCGCACCTGGTCGAAGTACGTGGGCGGCAGCCGCCGCGTCGACAGCAGTACGACGTTGCTCATGCCGCCACTCCCTTCACACTCGCCGCCAGCGCCTCGATCCGCGGATCCAGCTGCAGGTCCCGCCGGTACGACGCACCGAACTCCCGCGCCTTCGCCCGGATCCCCTCGTCGGCGGTGCGCGCCGCGTGCGCCGCCTCGATCAGCGCCGCCGCGATCGCCTCCGGCGTCACGTCCGCGACCGGGAACCACAGCGGGTGCCCGCGCAGGACGTCGGACGCCGCGTTCTCCGGGTCGTGCACCGACACCACCGGCAACCCGGTCGCGAGGTACTCGAACACCTTGCCGCTGGTCACGTACCGCCCCTTGCCCAGCATCAGCAGCTGCGCGTCGAACTCGTCGTACGCCTTGGCGATCTCGGCCTTGCCGACCGGGCCCTCGTAGCTGACACCGGCGTCGGCGGCGCTGTTGATCGTCGCGAGCATGTCGGCCCGCGGCTGCGCGTAGTACCCGAGGTAGCCGTGGATCTTCGCCTTCGCGCCGGCCAGCTCCTCGGACTGCTCCTTGGCGAGCTGCCAGCCCTCGACGAACTCCTTCAGCGGCACCTTCGGCGACACCGTGCCGACGTACCCGAAGACGAGCGGCCGGTCGGTGACCGCGCCGCGGTCCTGGGTGTCCGGCACCAGGTCCGGGTCGAAGCCGTTGGCGACGGTGTGCATCTTGCCGGCGTGCGCCGGGTAGAGCCTCTCGTGCCAGTCCTTGATCGGGTCGTTGACGAACCAGACCTCGCGAGCGGACTCGACGAGCTTCTTCTCCCACTTGGCCGCGCGGCTGTTCGGCTCGTGCAGCCGGTCGCCGGTGAAGACGTCCAGCAGCCAGGCGTCGCGGTAGTCCATGACGTACGGCACCTGGAACTTCTTGTGCAGGTGGTACGCCGCGGTGAACGCGACGTGCGGGTTCGCGGTGGCGACCGTGAGGTCGACCTTGTGCGCCTTGTGGATCTGCTCGGCGGCCTTCTCGATCACCGAGCGCCAGGGCCCGTACCCGCTCTCCGGGAACGGGATCTGGTCCTGCTTGGTGCGCCACTTGCTCCACAGCTTCGGGTTCTGCGCCCGGCGCTTGGACCACTTGCGCAGATCGGCCTCGAGGATCGGCCACTCGAACGGGACCCGGACGACCTCGACGGACGGGTCGACCCGCTCCTCGAGGGTCAGGTCCGCGCCGGTGAAGCGGAAGAACGTATCGCGGTCGGCCGTCAGCACGGTCACCTTCCAGCCGAGCGCGGCGAACCGGTTGGCCGTGGCCAGGGCCCGGTAGACACCGCCGCCACGGCAGGGCGGGAAGCCCCAGGCGACGTACAACAGGTGTGGGCGGTCGGTCATGCAGTTCCTCTTAAGAGATTGAGAATCGCGTCGGCCAGGTCGTCGTACGGCGTGTTCGTGGGCAGATGGTCGGCCGCCCACTGCAGCGCGTGGTCGCGCAGCTTCTCCAGCTCACCGGGATCCGCGGACCAGCGCCGCAGGGTCTCGGACGCCTCCGCCACCGAGTCCACCAGTACTCCGCCACCGGACTCCTCGATCACCTTCGACTGCCGGGGCAGCCGGGTGGACAGCACGGGAAGACCGCTGGCGAGGTACTCGTAGATCTTGGACGGCATCGCTTCCACGAACGCCGGGGTGGGCTGGAGCATGGCCAGGCCCGTCCAGGCGCCGTGCGCGATCCGCCAGGCGTCGGCAGGCGGCTGGCGCCCGTGCAACCGGACCCGGCCGTCCAGGTCCGGCTGCGTGATGCGGGATTCGAGCCGGTCCCGGTCCGCCTGCGCGACCGGGCCGACCAGGTCGAGAGACCAGTCCGGCGCCGCGGCGACGGTCTCGACCATGTCGAACAGACCCCGGCTGGCGCGCAGGTCCCCGACGTACACCGCGCGCGGTGTGCCGATCGGCGGGGACGGGGCCAGGAAGCCGTGGTCCGGGAGGTTCTGCACCACCAGGCGGTGCTTGGCCTGGTGCGGGGCGAGGTGCGAGTCGGCGACCACGGTGAGATCGGCGCGCGCGGCCAGCTTCGACCCGGCGCGGACGATCAGCCGGGCCGGCAGTCCCGCCGGCCCCTGCGCCCAGGCGCGGTCGGCGAGCAGCCGCTCGTAGTCCTCGTGTACGTCGACGACGAACTTGCGCCGCCGCATCGTGGTGACCAGCCGGGTGACCGGGATCATGTCCGGGTCGACCGTCATCACCACCTTGGCCTTGGTCCGCCAGGGCAGGACGGCGGTCCGCGCCAGCCGCTGCACCATGTTGCCGCGCGGCCCGGCGTGCACGACCGCGCCGGCCGGTCCGCCCTCGGCATCACCGAGGCCCCACAGCTCGACCGTGAGGTCGCGGTGCTGCAGGGCCGCGGTGATCTTGTGCAGGCGCGCATCGGCCACGTCGTGGCCGGTCGTGATGATCCCCACGTCCGGCGCGGTGCTGCGTGACATTGGTCAGAGGTCCTCGAGTGAGACAGCTTCTGCTTCGCCGACCTGCAGGAACTTCGTGTACGCCTGGATGACCTCGTTGGGCTCGCCGCGCATCATCAGCTTGCCCTTGTGCAGCCAGATGCAGTCGTTGCACAGCTCGCGGACGCTGCTCATCGCGTGACTGACCAGGAACATGGTGCGGCTGTTGGTGACCAACTCGCTCATCTTCGCCGCGGCCTTGGTCTTGAACGACGCGTCACCGGCGGACAGCGCCTCGTCGATCAGCAGGATGTCGGGGTCCATGTGCACCGCGACGGAGAACGCCAGCCGGCTGAACATGCCGGACGAGTACGTCCGCATCGGCATCTCCATGAAGTCGCCGAGCTCGGCGAAGTCGGCGATCTCCTCGTACTTCGCCTCGATCTCCTTGCGGCTCAGACCGGACGCGAGACCGCCGAGGACGACATTCTCCCGGCCCGACAGCGCCGCGTTGAAGCCGACGCCTAGGGCCAGCAGCGTGGACACCCGGCCGTGCACCTCGATCCGGCCCGACGTCGGCGGCAGGATGCCGGCGATCGACCGCATCAGCGTCGACTTGCCGGCGCCGTTCGCGCCGATGATGCCGATCGTGGTGCCGTGGTCGACGTCGAAGGACACGTTCTGGACGGCCTTGACCTCGCGCACCGCGCGCTCGCCGCGGCCGAGCCGGACGATCGCGCTCTTGAACGTCGGCACCCGCTCGAACGTGGTCCGGTAGGTGATCGAGACGTCCTGCACCTTGACGGCCGGAATGCCCGTCGGGGTCTTCTGCATGGGCTTCTTCTCGGTCTCAGAGACGGACAACGAACTCACGCTCCCTCGACATGAAGAACAACGAGCCGACCACGAAGGCCAGAATCGCCCAGAACCCGGCGCCGGCCCACATCTGCCACTTCGGGATGTCGCCGCGGACCAGCAGGTCGGTCCAGCCGCCGATCAGCGAGTAGAGCGGGTTGTACTGGATGAAGCCCTTGAACTTCGCCGGGGCCTGCTCGGCGAACCACAGCACCGGCGACAGGTACAGCCAGATCCGCACGAAGTACGGCAGGAAGCTGGTGGTGTCGCGGAAGTAGACCTGCAGGGCCGCGAAGATCATGCCCATGCCGGCGGCGAACACCGTCAGCATGATCAGGAACGCCGGGGCCAGCAGCATCTGCCACTTGAGCGGCTGCCGCATCGCGACGTGGATGATCAGGTACACCGCGAGGGTCGGCAGGAAGCGGAAGAACGCCGTCCTGACCGCCGACAGCGGCAGCAGCATCCGCGGGAACGACATGTTCATCAGCAGCTTGCCGCCGCCGACCACGCTCGCCGCACCGGCCGTCATCGCACCGGAGAAGTAATAGAAAGCGAAGAGACCGCCGCACATGTGCGCGAACCGCTCGGCCGCGTCCACCTTGGTACCGCCGCCGGCGATGATGTCGACCAGCAGGTAGTACACCGCGGCCAGGAGCAGCGGGTTCAGGACCAGCCACACCTGTCCGAAGAAGGTGTTCGTGTTGGCCGCCCGGATGTTCGTCCGGGACATCTCCGCCGCGAACTCCCGCCGCTGCCACAGCGCCTTGAAGTACGGGCGCAGTGCCGGCAGTCCGACCTTGTGTGGTTCGTACACGTGCACCGACGGGTTGAACTCCTCGTCGACGCTAGTCGCGTTCATTCAGGCGATGCCTCTCTCTGCCGGAAAGTTGGATCCACGATGGCCGATCACCTGGGTTTCGGCGGTTGCCGCCCGGGGTACGGCGACGTGCCACGCGGACCGGGAAGCAGAGTAGCGGATCGGCACGGACGCCGACGACACAGCGGTCCTCCTTAGTGAGCAACGACGTACGGACGGCTACCAAACGTCGTACCCCGCTGCGTCCACAACACCTGCGTCGTCCTTCGCCGATCGTTATCCGGAATATACATTTGACAGCCAGCGACGACCAAAACGCCTTGCGGGCAAGAGGTCTCGGCGGGACCTCTTTGGTCAAATCGCCGTCAATTCACGATGTACGACGCTACCCACCCGCGCCAAGTTGGCGTGACCTGTCCCACCAGGACAGACAGTCACCGATGAGACCCCAGGAAGTGCCTTCCGGCGGCGGACGTGTCACGCAACAGCACGTCCGACCTCCCCATGGACAGCCTCACCATCCACGGAGTACCCGTCGGCACCTCCCGGGGTTCCACCGTCGATCCGGTCCGGTGCCCGCGGTGGGCGGATGCGGACATGTCCGGATCGACCGGCACGATGACCAGGGCGGCGGTCATCGCACCATTAGTCCGTCCCCACAGGTGCTGCGTTCGCCGGCAGGTGCGCGCAGCAGGTGTGGGGGCGGACCGGAGACCGGAGCAGGACAGCGCACGCCGGGAAACCCGGGCGCCGGGGACGGCAGCCACGACGCGAGGGGCGGCGGTACACGGCGGAACCGGTCGCATCGGGCACTCCTCCTCATCGGCCTCACGATTGGAGATGCCACAGTTTGTACACCCTCCGGCACAGCGGGTGATGGCACGGAAGTGCGAGGGCACCGATGCGCCGGGATCGAGACCCAACCGAAACAGGCTCCGCTGACGAGACAGCCAACTCGGGCCAGAATTGGAACAGCAGCCCGGCGGCGCTCAGGTGGTCCGTCGCCGGGCTGCTGGACCTCAATTCTCGCTCACGACTGCGCGGAAATGGTGGCCAGATGGTGACACGGCACAAGAATGCTGACAGGACAACAAATATCGCTGCGTGTTTACACGTCGACACGGACCGTGCCGACGGCGCTGGAACGCCCCGTCTACGCTGGAGGGGCGGTTGCGGACGGTGACAGCAGTCGGAAGGGAGGGCGGCGTTGTGAGCGCAGCGGACACGGAGCGTGTCGGTCATCTGAGGGTGCTCGGGCTCAACGACGACGAGATCAGGGTCTACCAGCATCTGCTGCGGACCGGCCCGTCGTCGATCACCGAGCTGGACGACGCGGTTCCCGACCGGGAGCGTTCGATCGACTCCGCCCTCGGCGGACTCGTGCAGGCCGGCCTCGCCCGCCGGTCCGGCTCGGACCACTCCCGGTACCTGCCGGTCCCGCCGGACGCGGGCCTGGAGGCGATGACGCTGCGCCGCGAGTCCGAGCTCAAGCAGGCCCGGATCGAGGTCCTGAACGCGTACGACGAGTTCCGCCGGACCGTGCACAACGAGTCGACGACGCACCTGATCGAGGTGGTCACCGGCAGTGCGATCGTCGAGCGGATCCACCAGATCAAGGGCGGCGTCCAGCGCGAGATCCTGGCGATCGACTCCCCGCCGTACTACATCGGCGGCCCGAACCAGGAGGAGATCGACCAGCTCAAGCGGGGCGTCTCGTACCGGGTCGTGTACTCGCCGGAGTCGGTCGAGGTGCCCGGCTACCTGACCGAGAACATTCTCCCGTGCGTCGAGGCGGGTGAGCAGGCGCGCGTGCTGCCCGACGTACCGGCGAAGCTGACGATCATCGACGGCTCGATCGCGTTCGTGTCGATGTCGGCGCGCGACACCGACGTGAACCGGTCGCTGCTGATCATCCGGCCGAGCAGCCTGCTGACCGCGCTGATCGGCATGTTCGAGCTGTGCTGGCGCAACGCGCTGCCGCTGCACGCGTCGGTCGGTGCGGAGGACGACCGCCTGGAGCCGATCGAGCGCCGTCTGCTCGCCCTGCTGGCCACCGGCGCCGCGGACGACACGATCGCCCGCACGCTGGGCATCAGCCGCCGCACGTTCTTCCGGTACCTGGAGCGCCTCATGAACCGCACAGGCGCCAGCACCCGCTTCCAGCTGGCCCTCCACGCCGCCCGCGAGAACTGGCTCTGAGGAACGCAGAAGGGCCCACACACGCTGGTGTGCGGGCCCTTCGGCGTTCCGGTCAGGCTTGTCAGGCTTCCGCCGGGATGAACTCCTTGGCGACGACCTCGGCGATCTGGGCCGTGTTCAGGGCCGCGCCCTTGCGCAGGTTGTCGCCGCACACGAACAGCTCCAGCGCGTTCGGGTCGTCGAGCGACTTGCGGACCCGCCCGACCCAGGTCGGGTCGGTGCCGACGACATCGGCCGGCGTCGGGAACTCGCCCTCGGCCGGGTTGTCGAAGAGCAGCACGCCGGGGGCGTCCCGCAGCACCTCGCGGGCGCCGTCGGCGTCGACCTCCTGGACGAACCGGGCGTGCACCGACAGCGAGTGCGTGGTGACGACCGGGACCCGCACGCAGGTCGCGGACACCTTCAGGTCCGGCAGGCCGAGGATCTTGCGGGACTCGTTGCGGACCTTCAGCTCCTCCGACGACCAGCCGTCGTCCTTGAGCGATCCGGCCCACGGCACGACGTTCAGCGCCAGCGGGGCCGGGAACGGGCCGAGGTCGTTGCCGACCAGCCGCCGGACGTCACCGGGCGTGCTGCCCAGCTCCCGATTGCCTGCCACCTTGGTGAGCTGGTCGTACAGCGCGTCGATCCCGGACTGCCCGGCGCCGGACGCGGCCTGGTACGACGCCACCACGAGCTGCTCGAGCTCGTAGCGGTGGTGCAGCGCGCCCATCGCGACGATCATCGACAGCGTCGTGCAGTTCGGGTTGGAGATGATGCCCTTCGGCCGGTTCCGGGCCGCCTCGGCGTTCACCTCCGGGACCACCAGCGGGACGTCCGGGTCCATCCGGAACGCGCCCGAGTTGTCCACCACGACGGCGCCCTTGGCGGCCGCGATCGGGGCCCAGTGCGCCGACACCTCGTCCGGTACGTCGAACATCGCGACGTCGATCCCGTCGAAGGCGGCCTCGCTGATCGCGACCACCTCGACCTCCTCGCCGCGGACGACCAGCTGTTTGCCCGCGGAGCGCTCGGAGGCGATCAGCCGGATCTCTCCCCAGACGTTCTGCCTGGTCGAAAGCAGGGTCAGCATCACCGACCCGACGGCGCCGGTCGCACCGACCACCGCCAGGGAGGGCAGGCCCGTCCGGTCGTCGATCGTGTTCTCCACAGCGCTCACAGGGGTCACCGTCCAGTTCCTCCGTACACGACAGCCTGGGTGTGCTCGTCGTCCAGATCGAATGCGGTGTGCGCCGCGGTCACGGCGGCGTCCACCAGGTTCTCGTCCACGACCACCGAGATCCGGATCTCCGAGGTGGAGATCATCTCGATGTTCACGCCGGCGTCGGCGAGCGCGGAGAAGAACTTCGCGGAAACGCCCGGGTGCGAGCGCATTCCGACTCCGACGACGGAGACCTTTCCGATCTGGTCGTCGTACAGCAACTGCTCGTAGCCCACCGCGTCCTTCATCCGCGCCAGCGCGGACATCGCCCGGGCGCCGTCGGCGCGGGGCAGCGTGAACGAGATGTCGGTGCGGTTCGTGGCGACCGCCGACACGTTCTGCACGATCATGTCGATGTTCGTGTCGGCGCCGGCGACCGTCTCGAAGATCCGGGCCGCCTCACCGGGCTTGTCGGGCACGCCGACCACCGTGATCTTGGCCTCGCCGCGGTCGTGGGCCACGCCGGAGATGATCGCCTGTTCCATCTGATCCAGTTCCTTCGCATCGACGACCCAGGTGCCTTCCTTCTGCGAGAAGGAGGAACGCACATGGACGGGGACGTTGTAACGGCGCGCGTACTCGACGCAGCGCAGGTGCAGCACCTTGGCGCCGCAGGCGGCCATCTCGAGCATCTCCTCGTAGGAGATCCTCGAGATCTGCTTGGCGGCCGGCACGATCCGCGGGTCCGCGGTGAAAATGCCGTCCACGTCGGTGTAGATCTCGCAGTAGTCGGCCTCCAGCGCGGCGGCCAGCGCGACCGCGGTGGTGTCGGAGGCGCCGCGGCCCATCGTGGTGATGTCCTTGGTGTCCTGCGCGACACCCTGGAACCCGGCCACGATCGCGATGTGGCCCTCGCCGAGCGCCTCCTCGATCCGGCCCGGCGTGATGTCGATGATCCGCGCGTTGCCGTGCGCGGACGTGGTGATCACGCCGGCCTGCGAGCCGGTGAAGCTGCGTGCCTCGTAGCCCAGGTTCGCGATCGCCATCGCCAGCAGCGCGGCCGAGATCCGCTCACCCGAGGTGAGCAGCATGTCGAGCTCGCGCGGCGGCGGCAGCGGAGAGACCTGCTGGGCCAGGTCCATCAATTCGTCGGTGGTGTCTCCCATCGCTGAGATGACGACCACCACGTCGTTCCCGGCCTTCTTCGTCGCGACGATCCGTTGGGCCACGCGCTTGATGCAATCGGCGTCGGCGACCGAAGAACCGCCGTACTTGTGTACGACGCGTCCCACAGTGTTTCTCCTCAAACCACTGGTTGCGGTACGCCGTGCGGCGTTGCACCAGGCGTAGTCGATCGCCTCATTCTAGCCGTGACCTGACCGTTGCCTACCGGCTGACCAGCACCCGGGCCGGCCGTCCGGCCGATCGCGACCCCGGCCGGAAGGTTCCCCGGCCGGGGTCGGCCCGGGCCGGAAACCGTCCGGCCACTTGTTCATATAAGTCATCGCTGAAATACTTGCCCGGTGCACGCGTTCGACATCCTCGGCGATCCGGTCCGGCGCCGGATCCTGGAGCTGCTGGCCGACGGCGAGCTCCCGGCGGGCAGCATCGCCGGGACGATCGGCGCCGAGTTCGGCATCAGCCAGCCGGCCGTCTCGCAGCATCTGCGGGTGCTGCGGGACAACGGATTCGCCACCGTGACCGTCGACGGGACCCGCAGGCTGTACGCCGTGGACCCCGAACCGCTGCGGGAGATCGACAGCTGGCTCGACCGGTACCGCGGGTTCTGGACCAACCGGCTCGACGCGCTCGAGACCGAGCTGCAGCGCGGCCGCCGGACATAACCTTCGCGGCTCCGGCTGCATCTGACTTGGTATGCGAAACATCGTGGCCAGGTTGTGCATGTCCGAGGACGGCGTCGTCGAGCGGCCCGAGCAGTGGCTGGCGCAACCCGCGCTGGGACAGCTGATGCCGCCGGGCGGGACGGTGCTGTTCGGCCGCCGTACCTTCGAGCGGTACGCCGGTACGCTCGGCGGCCTCGAGCACACCCGGAACCTCGTGATCGGATCGCGCCCCGTCGTCGCCCGCGCGGGCACCGAGATGCTGCAGGGCGACACGCGCCGGGTGCTGACCGCGCTGAAGTCCGTTCCGGGTGACGACCTGCAGGTGATCGGCAGCCTGATGCTGGTGCGCTCGCTGCTGCGGTGGCGCCTGGTCGACGAGATCTCCCTGCTGATCCACCCGGTCGCCGCGGGCCGGGGGATGATCCTGGACCGGCGGCACCTGCACCTGATCTCGATGTGCGCCCGCGACGGCGGCGTCCTCGAGGCGAACTACCGCATGCGTTACGCCGCGACTGCCGCACCCTCGACGGCACTGGTGTCCACCGGCCGGTGGGGCGGGACGCGGAGCAAGGACAGGGTCGCGAGCACGCCGAGAGCGGCCGCCAGGACCCACGCGTAGCGCACGCCGAACGCCTCCACCACGGCCCCCGCGACGGCCGAGCCGACCGCGGAGCCGACCATGCCGCCGCTCTGCGCCCAGCCGAAGATCTCGGTGTGCGCGGAGTTCGGCGTCAGCTCGCCGATCCGCTCGTACACGGCTGCGATCGTCGGCGCGATCAGGCAGCCGGCCGCGAACATCATGATCGCCAGCGCGACCACGGACGACGTCACGAACACACAGCCCGTGACCAGGACCGTGAGGGACAGCATCCGCCGCCAGACGTACGAGTTGCGGCCGCCGGGCAGGGCGCCGTTGACGATGCCGCCGGTCACGCTGCCGATCGCGGCGACCATCTCGAGGACGCCCGCGATCAGGCGGTTCCCGTGGTGGTCGGCGACCGCGACCATGCCGAGCGACATTGCGGCGAACCCCATCACGAGGCACGCCCAGGCGACCAGCAACGCCGTACGGTGCTGATGGAACAGGAGTTGCCGGGCGGTCGGCCGCGGCTCGGCGTGCTCGTCGTGGTGGACACCCGGGCGCTGGTTCAGCCCGAACCACCAGATGCTGGCGGCCGCGGTAACCGCACAGGCCAGCAGACCCGCGCGCGGACTGGCGAAGCTGACGATCACCGCGCCGGACATCGGGCCGATGACGAACAGCAACTCCTGCGCGGTCGCGTCCAGCGAGTAGACCGCCCGGAGCCGCGAGCCGTGCACGATCCGCGGCCAGTTGGCTCGCAGCGCGGAGGTGACAGGCGCCACGCAGACGCCGGCGACGATCGCGGCGACCGGCAGCAGCCGGTACCAGCTGTACGGCAGTAACGCGACGACGGCCATCGACGCGCCCCAGGCCATCCCGGTGCCGATCACGACCTTGCGCGCGCCCTTGCGGTCCGCCATCCGGGACCAGACGACGCTCGCCACCGCGGTACCGATCGAGTAGGCGCCCGCCACCACACCGGCCCAGCCGAAGTTGCCGGCGGCATCCTTGGCCAGGAAGGCGAGCGGGACCATCGTCGCCAGCACCGGCAACCGCGCGATCAAGGCGGAGGCGAGCAACGCCATCACACCCTGGGTCTTCCAGAGGTCGCGGTACGCGGTCAGGTCCATGGGGCTCATTCTTTCCTGACATCGATGTCTGCCGCTTCGGGAATTCTCCCTATCTGTTTTGTCCGCGGTCTATGCGAACATGTGTTCGTGTCGTCGTCCGGCGGGGCCACCATCCTGCATGCCGACCTGGATGCGTTCTACGCGTCGGTCGAGCAGCGCGACGACCCGCGCCTGCGCGGCCGCCCGGTGATCGTCGGCGCCGGCGTCGTGCTCGCCTGCAGCTACGAGGCCAAGGCCTTCGGCGTCCGGACCGCGATGAACGGCGGGCAGGCCCTGCGCCGCTGCCCGGGCGCGATCGTGGTCGAGCCGAGGATGTCGGCGTACTCCGAGGCCAGCAAGGCCGTGTTCAAGGTCTTCGAGGACACCACACCGCTGGTCGAGGGCCTGTCGATCGACGAGGCGTTCCTCGACGTCGGAGGATTGCGCAAGATCCGCGGCACGCCGGTGGAGATCGCGGCGAGGTTGCGCGCCGAGGTGCTGTCGCGGGTCGGGCTGCCGATCACCGTCGGGGTGGCGCGCACCAAGTTCCTGGCGAAGGTCGCGAGCGGCGTCGCCAAGCCGAACGGGCTGCTCGAGGTCGCGCCGGACCGGGAGCTGGACTTCCTGCATCCGTTGGACGTTTCGCGATTGTGGGGCGTCGGCGAGGTGACCGCGGAGAAGTTGCGGAATCGCGGGCTGACCAAGGTCGGCGACGTCGCGATGCTGCCCGAGGCGGCGCTGATCGCGATGCTCGGCCGGGCGTCCGGGCGGCACCTGCACGCGCTCGCGCACAACCGGGACCCGCGGCCGATCGAGGTCGGCCGCCGGCGGCGCTCGATCGGATCCCAGCGGGCGCTGGGCCGGTCGCCGAAGTCACCGGCGACGCTGGACGCCGTGCTCGCGGGTCTCGTCGACCGCGTCACCCGTCGGATGCGATCCGCCGGACGATCCGGCCGGACGGTGACGTTGCGGCTGCGATTCGACGACTTCACCCGCGCGACCCGCTCCCATACATTGCCCCAGGCAACTGATCAGACGCGCGCGATCCTGGTCACCGCCCGCGCGCTGCTGCGCACGGCACAGCCGCTGATCACCACGCAGGGCCTCACCATGATCGGCATCTCGGTCGGCAACCTGGAGAACGAGGCCGCTCTGCAACTGGCCCTCCCGTTCGACAAGGCCGCCAACAACGAGCTCGACAACGCGCTCGACCAGGTCAAGGACAAGTTCGGCACCAACGCCATCACCCGAGGAATCCTCCTCGGCAAGTCCCAGGGCCTCGAGATGCCGATGCTTCCGGATTAGTAGGACGTGTCGTGGATGCGGGCGGCGTACCAGTTGAGGGCGGCGCGGAGTTCGTTGACCTGGGTTCGGCGGCTGTTCTGGGACGCGCCGTGGGCGATCGGGTAGATGCGGAGACCGCCGTTGTGACGACGATCGATCGGGAGCTGGTGCTGGTACGGCAGCTCGAGCCATACGTCCAGCCACGGGCGCTTCATGTCACCGCCGACGCGCAGCCGGGTGACGCCGGACCACGGGACGGTGGCGTGCCGACGCCGGCGGGTGACCGACAGGCCGTCCGATGACAGGCGCAGCACGACCTTCGGCCGGAGCACGAGGATCCAGTGCCGTACGGCGAAGTACAGGAAGGCGAGGGAGATCAGGGCGGACAGCGTCGAGAGGACCGGATGGAGGGCTTTCACCTGCGGGTCGGCAGGGATGAACGCGAGCCAGCCGAAGGTGGTGAGCGCGGCGAGGACCCCTGGCCGCCTCCGGCTGGTAGCAAAGGTCGCGCCCGCCACCTGAGGCGCGCCCGCGACAGGCGCGGCTGCGGCCGGCAGGGCCGCGGCCGGCCAGCCCGAGCCTGGCGGGGTTGCGCCTGGCGAGGCCAGAGGCGGCGGCAGCACCTTGGTCGGTGGGGGAATGGTGGTCGTCGGCGGGAGCATGCTGGGCGGCTGGTTGGTTGCGGGGCCGAGGGTTTGCAGTACGTCGGTCGGCGTCGGCCGTTGGGCGGGGTCGCGGGCAAGACATCGCCGTACTACGTCGTGCAGCGGCCCGGGCAGCGGTGGGATGTGCGGCTGCTCGTTGACGATCCGGTGGAGCAGCGACGCCGGGCTGCCGGTCGCGAACGGGCCCCGGCCCGACGCCGCGAACACCAGCACCGCGCCGAGCGCGAACACGTCACTCGCCGGCCCGACCCCGGCGCCGGTGATCTGCTCCGGCGACAGGTAGCCGGGGGTGCCGATCACCATCCCGGTCGCGGTCAGGCTCGCCTCCTCCAGTGCCCGCGCGATACCGAAGTCGATCACCCGCGGCCCGTTGCCGCTCAGCACGATGTTCGACGGTTTGAGATCGCGATGCACGAGACCGCTCGTGTGGATCGCCGCCAGCGCCTCGGCCAGTCCGCTTGCCAGCGACCGCACCGCATCCGGCGGCAACGGCCCAGATTCCTCGATCGCCTTCTGCAGCGTGGGTCCCGCGAGGTACTCAGTCGCCAGCCAGGGCCGGTCCGCCGCCGGATCGGCATCGACGACCGCCGCCGTGAACGCACCGCTGACCCGCCGCGCCGCGTCGATCTCACGCGCGAACCGCGCCCGGAACCCCGAGTCGCCCGCGAGGTCGTCGCGCACCACCTTCACCGCGACCAGCCGCCCGCCGGGCGACCGCGCGAGGTACACCGCACCCATCGCCCCACGGCCGAGCCGGCCCTGGATCGCGAACGGCCCGACCGCGGCCGGATCCTGCGCATGCGTTGTCATCGGGCGTCACGCTAACGCGGGTCAGGACCGCGGGTAACCGATCTCGGCGATGCCTTCCTTGAGATCGGTCAACCGCCGCTCGGGATTGAGCGACGTGACGACGTACTCCGTCAGCGGCATCAGGGCGTACACGTGCCGGACGGCGTCGAGGTCCAGTGCGCGCTCGTAGTAATCCTCGGCGAAGGTCAGGTACGCCTCGGGCCGGCCGTCCGCCACGAGGTCGAACAACCAGTCGGCCCCGTCGGCGGCCACGTTGTGCACCGGGCCGCATCGCCAGGCCGAGTCCTCCGTCGTACGCCAGAAACACACTGTCGCCTGGGGCACTCCGTTCGGTTCCGCGAACGCCTTGTCGTCCCGCGCCGAGTGGAAGACCTCTGGCACACCATCCAGCAAGCCGGGCCAGAGCTTTCCCGTGCTCCACGGCGACATCGGCGACTCGTGGTCGAACCCGTACGCGAACGCCCCGTCCGGCGAGAACACGATCGAGTACCCGTTCCCCGACCCGTCCCGCATCAACGCGGCCTCCTCCGTCGGCGACCACCGCGCGTCGAAGGAGTAGAAGTTGAGGATGTCCTGATCATCGTTCAGCACCAGGTCGAGCACCGCGAGCGCCCGGCTCACCCGCCGCACCGCACCGATCTCCGGAAGCCGCCGAATCATCTCGAAAACCGACACCGCATCATTCAACCGGATCTACCCCGGTCACGCCCAACGGTCTGTCGGAGAGCTGTGGACAACCAGCCTCGCGACATCTAGTCAGCGGCGCTGCACGGCCTCTTCGGCGACCTCGACCAGCTCGCGGTCGGTGGCCTCGGTCTCCGCGTCGTGTGCCGGCTCGAGCCGGTCGTGCGCGATCAGCGACTGGATAGCCCGCAGTACGGCGCTCGCGGCGGCGCCCCAGGTCGACACGTACGAGAACTGCCACCACCACAGCGCCTCGACGATCCGGCCGTCCTCGTAGTGCGCGAGGCCGTGCACCAGGTCGGTCGCGATCGCGGTGAGGTCGTCGGAGAGCCGGTTGACGGTGATCTCCGGCGGCGCGGCGTACGGGTCGAAGACCTCGGCGTACTCGTCCAGGCCCTCGAAGAGCACCGCGAGCCGGTCCCGCATCGCGTCCAGGTCCGGGTCCGGGCCGGCGTCGCTCTCGAAACGCTCCTCCGGCACGAAGTCCTCGAACGCGCCGAGCCGGCCGCCGGCGAGCAGCAGCTGGCTCACCTCGAGGAGCAGGTACGGCAGCGAGGCGAGGCCCTCGTCGACCCCGTCCTCGTCCGGCTGCGCGGCGATGTCGCGCACCGAGATCAGGAAGCTCCGGACCTGGTCGGCGATCTGCTCGGCGAACTCTGTCAGGTCCTCGCTGTCGGTGCCCAAAGCGCGTTCCGCAATATCTGTTGGTTCAGTCATCGATCGATCGTCGCCCTTCAAATGCCCGTCCGAGAGTGACCTCGTCGGCGTACTCGAGGTCACCGCCTACTGGAAGTCCACTAGCCAATCGGGTGACGCGCAACCCCATGGGCCGCAGCAGGCGGCTCAGGTAGGTCGCGGTCGCCTCGCCTTCAAGGTTCGGGTCGGTGGCCAGAATGATCTCGGTCACCTCGCCGCTGGCCAGCCGCTGCATGAGCTCCTTGATCCGCAGTTCGTCCGGGCCGATGCCCTCGATCGGCGAAATCGCCCCGCCGAGCACGTGGTACCGGCCGCGGAACTCGCGGGTGCGCTCGATCGCGACCACGTCCTTGGCCTCTTCGACCACACAGATCAGACTCAGGTCGCGGCGCGGGTCACGGCAGATCCGGCACTGCACGTCCTCCGCGACATTGCCGCAGATCTCGCAGAACTTGACCTTCTCCTTGACCTGCACGAGCACGTGCGCGAGCCGCCGTACGTCGGTCTCGTCGGCCGCGAGCAGGTGGAACGCGATCCGCTGCGCGGACTTCGGCCCCACACCGGGCAGCCGCCCCAGCTCGTCGATGAGATCCTGAACGGCCCCCTCGTACACGTCAGCCCGGGTTCTGGCCGGGCTCGCCGGCCGCGCTCCCCGGGTTCACGAACCCGACGCCACCCGAACCGCCCTGCTCACCGCTCGCCCGCGCCGACCCGCCCGGCCCGGCTGTTTCCTCCGGGCCCTGGGGCTTCGGAGCGCTCTCGTCCTCACCGGTCCGACCGATCTGCGGCGTCTGCGACTCAGGCAGGGCGAACCCGGCGGGAGCCGACGACTCACCGCCGCCGAACCCGGGGAAACCGCCCTCGCCACCGAACGCGCCGCCCAGCCCACCGGCCAGCGGTCCCATCGCGGCAGCAGCAGCCTGCTTCGCGTTCTCCGAGGCGTCCCGGACCGCGGCGACCACCAGGTCGGCCAGCGTCTCGGTGTCGTCCGGGTCGACGGCTTCCTTCTTGATGTTCAGGCTGAGCAGCTCGCCCGTGCCGGACACCAGGGCAGTCACCAGACCGCCGCCGGCCGATCCCTCGATCTCCTGACCTTCCAGGTCGGCCTGCGCTTCCATCAGCTGGTTCTGCATCGCCTGCGCCTGCGCGAGCAGGTTGGACATGTCGAAGCCCCCAGCACCGCCACCGTCGAACACCGCGATCTCCTCGTCCGAACCGCTCTCCCGAGCCCCGAGTCTGCCTGCCCGGCCGGTCGGCGAAACCCACCGCCAACCACCGGAGCCTCAACACTAGCCGGTCCTCCGGACAACCCACCTCGCGCCCGGAAACCGACCAGTCTCCCCACGCTTTCCACAACCCTGTGGACAACCCTATCCACACCCCTGTGAATGCTGTGGACCCTCACCTCCACCACTACCCACATGGCTGTGGATGACCGTTCGAGGGTCTAGTTGGGTTCTTCGGTGATGATCTGTGCGCCGAGGGTTTCGCGGAGCAGGTCGGTGTGGGAGCGGGAGTCGTCCTCCAGGACCATGTCGTCCTCGCCGATCGCGTCGGCCTCCTCCTCAGGCGTCAGCGGTACGTCGGGAGCGGCCGCAGCTGCCGACGCCTGCCGCGCCTGCTCAGCCGCAACGGCAGCCTCCGCCGCCCGGCGCTTGCTGCCCGTCTGCCGTCGCCCCGCCGGCGCGGCCTGCTGCGCGGCAGCCTGCGCGGCAGGCTGCTGACGCGCGATCGGCCCGTCTTCCCACGGGTCTTCCGGAGGTATGTCGTACTCGTCCGGCGGCTCCTGCAACGCAATCGCCGCACCAGGCCCGTCATCCCAGGCCCCAGTCCGCCCACCCCGAGCTCCCGAACCCGCAGCCCCCGCTCCAGCGGCCCCGCCGCGTCCACCTGAGCCCGCCGCACCGCCGCCGCCCGCACCTGCTCCGGCCGATCCCGCCGCACCGCCACCGCCCGCGCCATGCCCGGCCGCGCCCGCCGCGCCGCGTCCACCCGAGCCCGCTGCACCGCCACCGCCGGCACCTGCGCCGGCCGATCCCGCCGCACCACCGCTGCGTGCACCTGCTCCAGCCGCGTCCGCTGCGCCGCCACCGCCCGCACTGGGCCCAGCCGCGCCCGCTGCACTGCCGCCGCCTGCGTCGTGTCCAGCCCCGCCCGCTGCGCTGCCGGCAGCGTGGCTGGCCGCTCCGCCGACCCCGCTGGCCGCACCTGAGCCGCTGGCATCGGGCGCACCACCGTGACCGCCCGCTCCGGCACCCAGCCCAGCCGCATCGGATCCGCCGTCACCTGCCCCAGCGCCACCGGCCCCGCTGACACCTGTGCCGGGATCTCCTGCGCCCGCTGCGCCCGCGCCGGCCGCCGGGCCACCTGCACTCGGACCGCCAAGTCCGCTCGCACCTGGCCCACCGACAACCCCGGGACCAGCTGCCGAAACCCCACCGCCGCCCGGTCCGCCGCTCCCGGAACCGTCCGCCGAACCTGGGCCACTGGATCCGCCGAGGCCCGCGGCCCCACCGGACTGCGGACCGCCAGCTTGACCAGGGCCGCCTGACTGCGGGCCCGGGCGACCTGCAGAGCCGCCTCCTCCCGCGCCCGGGTCGGCCGACGGGTCGACGACTGCCTCGACACGACGGTTGACGCCGATCGAGTCGATCATCGCCTGGCGAAGAATCTCGTCGCTGCCGGACCGCGCGAAGCTCTCCCGAGCACCGGCGTTCACCAGCCCGAGTGTCAGCGTCTGGTCGTCGATCGCGATGACCTGAGCGTTCTGACTCAGCATGATCCAGGCGAACCGCCGCTGCGCCTTGACGGCTTCCAAGACCTCGGGCCACAACCGCCGAATGTCAGCCAGCCCGACACCCCCACCGGCCGCCACACCTGCCTGACCGGGCGCCGAAACACCCTGGCCGGCCGGAGCCGACTGCGCGGGCTCGCTCGGCTGAGCGCTCTGGCCTGGCTGTTCCGGTGCGCCGGCCGGTTCATCACCCCAGGCACCAGTACGCGCCACGCCGGACGCGCCAACCGGTCCACCCGCAGCTGATTCACTGCCCCGGCTGGCTCTATCGCCCGTCCCACTCACACCCGCCGCAGTCCTACCTGGACCAGCGGACGCGGCTGGGCTCGCAGGGCCGGCGGTCTCGACTGAGCCCTCCGGAGCGCCTGAGCCCGCAGTGGGGGCAGCAGATGCTGTGTCGTCGGGGCTGGAGGCGGTGCGGTTGCCTGCGCCTGCGGCGGCCCGAGCGGCCGCTCTGCTCGTCGCAGCTGCAGCAGGAGCGCTCCCGTCGCCGTACGAGTCCGCTCCGGCGACACCCGACACACCAGCCGCCTGAGCAGGACCGGACGCGCCGCCTGCGTGAGCAGGAGCAGACATGCCGCCCGCCTGACCGGGCCCCGGCGTACCAGCGCCCTGGACAGCGCCCGGCGCGGAGTCCGGCGTGCCGCTGGGGATGGCGAGCCGGCGTTCCATGCGGTCGAGGCGGGCCTGGATACCGTTCGTGGAGTCGTCGGCGCCGGGGAGGAGGACCTTGGCGCAGATGAGTTCGAGCTGCAGGCGCGGGGCGGTCGCGCCGCGCATCTCCAGCAGACCGGCCGCGACGATGTCCGCGGCCCGGGTCAGCTCCGCCGGACCGATCCCGGCGGCCTGGGTGTGCAGCCGCTCAGCCTGGTCCTCGGCGGCCTCGATCAGACCGGAGGTCACAGCAGTCGGTACGGCGGACAGCACCACGAGGTCTCGCAGCCGCCGCAGCAGGTCTTCGGCGAACCGCTTCGGGTCCTGGCCGGTCTCGATGACCTTCTCAACTGTCTCGAACACTGCCGCGCTGTCATGCGCCGCGAACCCGTCAACACACGCGTCGAGCAGCGAGTCGGGTGTGAACCCGAGCAGGGCGACCGCCAGCTCGTACGTCACGCCGGCCGGGCCTGCCCCGCCGATCAGCTGGTCGAGCACGCTCAGCGAATCACGAACAGAGCCGGCACCGGCCCGCACGACAAGCGGCAACGCGGCCGACTCGATCGCCACGCCCTCGGACTCGCACAGGGTCGCCATGTAGTCGGCGAGCACCTTCGGCGGCACCAGGCGGAACGGGTAGTGGTGCGTCCGCGACCGGATCGTCCCGATCACCTTGTCGGGCTCGGTGGTGGCGAAGATGAACTTGAGGTGCGGCGGCGGCTCCTCGACCAGCTTCAGCAGGGCATTGAAGCCCTGCGTGGTCACCATGTGCGCCTCGTCGATGATGTAGATCTTGTAGCGGCTCTCGACCGGCGCGAAGAACGCCCGCTCGCGCAGGTCGCGCGCGTCGTCCACACCACCGTGCGAGGCCGCGTCGATCTCGATGACGTCGATGCTGCCTGGGCCGCCACGCGCCAGGTCGGTGCACGACTTGCACACCCCGCACGGCTCGGCGATCGGGCCCTTCTCACAGTTGATCGCCCGGGCGAGGATCCGCGCGCTGGTGGTCTTCCCACACCCGCGCGGCCCGGAGAACAGGTAGGCGTGATTGACCCGGTTGTTGCTCAACGCGTTCCGCAGCGGTGCCGTGACATGGTCCTGCCCGATCACCTCCGCGAACGTCTCCGGGCGGTACCGGCGATACAAGGCAAGGGGCGCTTCCACGCGGCAACCCTAGCGCCGCCCGCGGACAATTCCCCGCCCACGGGGCCCGGCGCGCGACCTAGGGTGGTGCGGGTGACGACTGGGGACGAGCGGCAGCAGGCAGTGATCACCCGGGCGGCCGAGGTCCTGCGCGCCGACGAGCGGGTGCTGGGGGTGTACCTGATCGGCAGCTACGGGACGGGCGCCGCCGACCGGTTCAGCGACGTCGACGTACACCTCGTGGTGACCGACGACAGCACCGAGTGGTTCGAGGAGCACTGGGCCGACGTACTACGAGAGCTCGCCGGGCCGACCGTGCTGGCGGATCGGCTACCGGGGCTGATCGGTGGGCTCGGCATCACGCCGGACTGGCTGCACGTGGATCTGATCGTGCACCCGCTGGCATCGTTCGACCGATTCCAGTACGACGGGGTGCGGGTGCTGTTCGACCGGGAGGGCACGCTGTTCCCGGAGGGCGACATCGCACCTCGAGGCGGCCGACCCGGCGAACCGTACTGGCCGGACCGCGCCGTCAACCTGTTCTTCTACTTCCTCGGCAACCTGGTCACTGTTCTCGGGCGGGACGAGCGAATCGTCGCAAACCAGGGCGTTGGTGCCGTCCGCGACCAGCTCGTCGCGCTGATGCTCGCCGAGCGCGGCGTACACCGGACCAGCGGAGCCAAGCGCTTGAACGCGCTCCTGTCCGACGAACAACGCATCGCACTGGAATCCATCCCCGCCGCCGGCACCGACCCGGCCGACATCATCGCGGCCAACCAGTACATCTGCCGTCAGTTCATCGCCCGCGGCACGGCGCTGGCGAAGCTCACCGGCAACGTCTGGCCCACCGCCTTCGTCGGCGCGACCCTCGAGCACCTCCAGAAGCACTTCGGCTGCAGCTTCGACTGACCACCGTCTCCGTGGGCACGGAATCTTCGTGCCCACGGCAACCACTGCCTACTCCAGGTGGTAGTTGGCGAAGCGGGTGCGGAGGTCCTTCTTCGAGAACTTGCCGACCGAGGTCTTCGGCACCTCGTCGATGAACTCGACCGCGTCCGGCAGCCACCACTTCGCGACCAGCGGCTGGAGGTATTCGAGGATCTCCTCACTGGTCGCGCTCGTGCCCTCCTGGAGGACGACGCAGGCGAGCGGCCGCTCGTCCCACTTCGGATGCGGCACGCCGATCACCGCGGCCTCCTTCACCGCGGGATGCGCCATCAGCAGGTTCTCCAGCTCCACCGAGCTGATCCACTCGCCGCCGGACTTCACCAGATCCTTGGTCCGGTCGACGATCCGCACCGATCCGAACCGGTCGATCGCGGCGACGTCTCCCGTCTTCATCCACCCGTCCTCGGTGTTCAGCTGCGCACCGTCATCGGGCCGGTAATACTCAGCTGCGATCCACGGGCCGCGCACCTGCAGCTCGCCGGTCACCTCGTCGTCCCAGGGCAGCGGGGTGATCGAACCGGGCTCGACGATCCGCACCTCGACACCGGGCAGCGGCAGGCCGGCCCGCGCCCGCAGGTGTGCCTGCTCCTCCTCGGGGAGGTCCGTGTTCCGTGAAGGGACGTGGGCCGCGGTCGCGACCGGGCTCGTCTCCGTCATGCCCCACGCCTGGAGGATGGGCCGGCCGAGCTTGGCGCGGAAGGCCTCGGACAGCGCCTCCGGCACCGCGGATCCGCCGCACGGGATGCGCCGCAGCTTCGGCAACTCGACGCCGTCGAGCAGCGGCAGCAGCCCCTGCCAGATCGTCGGCACGCCGGCGGACAGCGTCACTTCCTGCTCCTGGAGCAGCTTCAGGATCCCCTGCGGGCTCATGTCCGGCCCGGGGAACACGAGCGACGCCCCGGCCATCGGCGCCGCGTGCGCCAGACCCCACGCGTTCGCGTGGAACATCGGCACGACGGGCATCACGGTGTCGGTCTCGGCGAGTCCGATCCCGGCGTTGGTCAGGACACCGATCGAGTGCAGCCAGGTCGAGCGGTGGGAGTAGACGACGCCCTTCGGGTGACCCGTCGTACCGCTCGTATAGCACATCGCCGCGGCCTGGTTCTCGTCCTCGACGTGGAACTCCACCGGCTGCGCGGCGGCGAGCAACTCCTCGTAGTCGTGGAACCTCGGGTCGTCCGGGATCTCCGCCGCGGGGGCGCCGGCCGGGAGGTCGTCCATCACGACGATGTGGCGGAGCTGCGGCAGGCGCTCCAGCAGCGGCAGGAACAGTCCGAGCAGCGACCGGTCGACGAACACGACCTCGTCCTCGGCGTGGTTCGCGATGTAGACGACCTGGTCCGGGAAGAGTCTGATGTTCAGCGTGTGCAGCACGCGGCCGGTGCAGGGCGCAGCGAAGTACAACTCGAGGTGCCGGCCCGAGTTCCACGCGAAGGTCGCGACACGGCCGTCCGTGCTGATCCCGAGAGTGTCGAGGACCCCGCCCAGGCGTCTTGTGCGGTCGGCCCACTCGCCGTACGTCAGCTTGGTCGGCGCCGGGCCGCCGGTGTAGACGGTCTTGTCCGGGTAGAACTGCTCGGCCCGACGGAAGATCGTGTCGAGCGACAGCTGGTAACTCTGCATCAGACCCTTCATGAAGACACTGTGCCAGCCGCGGTGTCACCTTGACCATGACCTCAACCGGACTTTCTCCGGCACTCTTCCGGAACCCTGCCGGAATCGTCGCCTCCGGCAACAGCCACGAAACACTCACCACAAACAGATGACACGACATACATGTCGTGTAATATATCTGCCATGAAGGTTGTCGAGGAGCTTCGCTATCTGGTGCTGGCGATCCAGCGCGAGGGCAATCGCCTGCTCGCCGCGGAGCTGCGGCCGCTCGGCATCACGCCTTCACAGGCAGAGGTTCTGCGCGTGCTGCGCGACCACGGCCCGATGACGCTCAACGCCCTCGGCGGGCTGCTCGTCTGCGAGACCGGCAACAGCCCGAGCCGGCTGGTCGACCGGCTCGTCGCGCAGGGCCTGGTGAAACGCGGCATCGACAAGGTCGACCGGCGTTACCTCACGCTGAGCCTGACTCCGCAGGGCCGCGCACTGCACCGCCGCATCATCACCGCGGAGAACCGGCTGCATCGCACGATGGACGACCGTCTCGCCGGCCAGGCGCTCGACGAGACGATCAGCACCCTTCGCTCGCTCGCCGACGCCTTCCCGACCGGGGCCGCCCTGGCCCGCCGCCGGGGTCCCGAACTCGCCCATCAGGAGAACTAGTCATGGAACAGGCCACCGAGACCATCCACGCCGGCCAGGCAGCGATCCGGCAGGTGCTGCTCGACGCCCTAGGCCTGCCGGAGTGGAACGAGGCGTTCCTCGCCATCGACGGCCCCCGCGAGACCAACCCCGGGACCCGTTACGCGCTCCGCGTCCGTCCAGGCTTCTCCGGCGAGCTGCAATACACAGTGGTCGAGGCGGACCGCGTCGAGATCGTCTGGCAGGTCCCCGGCTTCCGCGAGGTCGGCACGTGGACGATCGGCGCGGACAGCCGGGTCACTCACACGTTCGAGCAGTCCGGACCGCTGGCGACCGTCCTCCGCCCGGCCTACCGGAACATTGCCACCATCCGCCTGGCCCGCCTCGCCAACCGCATCCGCCAGGTCCAACTGGCCCACACAGCCTGAGCCGGGCGCACTACGCTCCGGTCATGCTGACGGAGGTGCGCGACACCAGGCTGTACGTCGACCAGCGCGGCCGCTCGGACGCGCCGCCGCTGCTGTTCGTCCACGGCGGCCCCGGCGCGGGCTCGTACGACTTCATGGCGTTCCAGGGCGACCGTCTCGCGCGCGACTTCGACCTGATCGGCGTCGACCAGCGCGGCGTCCAGCGCTCGGACCCGCTCAACGGGCCGGTGAGCGAGCAAGACCTGATCGCCGATTTCGAGGCGCTGCGTGAGCACCTTGGCGTCCGGCAGTGGTCGGTCCTCAGCCACTCGTACGGCGGTCGCCTGGCACTCAGGTACGCCGTCGCACACCCGGCCTCGGTGACTCGCATCGTCTTCGAGAACCCCGCCTGGGACATCCCGCTTGCCACCGAGAACCTCGTTCGCGCCGCGCTGCCGCTACTGCCCGGAGCCGAGCTCCCGCCGCACTCCGGTCCAGCGACCAAGCAGATGTGGGACGAGCGCATCGCTGTGATCGCGCAGCTCGGCGACCGCCGGATGGAGATCTATCTCGGACCAGGGTCCCGAGACTTACAGTTACCGGCCGACACTGAGCTGCCGGATGAGTACCACCAGCGCTCGGGTCACTTCTCCGGTGAGATCACCAACTCCCCCAGCTTCGGCGAGCCCGTCTTGCAGCACTTCGCTCGGCTGACGCAGCCCGCCCTGCTGATCAAAGGCGAATACGACCCGGCCACCAGCCCGCGGGAGATCGAGCTGTTCCGCTCCGACGTACCGAACGGCACTTACTACTACGCGACAGGCGCCGGCCACTTCGTGCACGCCGAGCAGCCGGGTTCCTTCGCCCGGCTGGTGACCGAGTTCGTCAGCTGAAGGCGAGGGGTACGGCGCGCTTGTGAGCGGTACGGCGGTGCGTGGCGATGATCTTGGCGGCAGCCGATCCGTCGACGTCGCGGCCCTCGAGGAAGTCGTCGATCTCGTCGTACGTCACGCCCAGCACCGACTCGTCCGGCACACCCGGGTTGTTCGTCTCCAGGTCGGCGGTCGGCACCTTTCCGGTGATCTCCGGTGATGCGCCGAGCCACTCGCCGACCGCACGGACGCGGCGCTTGGTGAGGCCGGACAGCGGCGTCAGGTCGCAGGCGCCGTCGCCGTACTTGGTGAAGAACCCCATCACCGCCTCCGCCGCGTGGTCCGTGCCGACCACCAGCCCGCCGCGGGCACCGGCCACGAGATACTGCGCGACCATCCGCTGGCGGGCCTTGATGTTGCCGACGTGGAAGTCCTCGCGGTCACCGAGCCCGGAGTGCCGCACCGCCTCGACCATCGCGTCGGTGGCCGGCTGCACGTCCACCACGAGGGTCTCGTCGGGCTTGATGAACTCGAGCGAGCGCTGCGCGTCCACCTCGTCGGCCTGCACGCCGTACGGCAGCCGCATCGCGACGAACGTCGCCTGACCGCCCTCCGACCGCACCCGCTCCACCGCGAGCTGGCACAGCCGGCCCGCCGTGGCGGAGTCGACACCGCCGCTGATCCCGAGCACATACGCCGAGGCGCCGGTCCGCCGGAGCCGGTCGGCCAGGAACTCGACCCGCTGCTCGGCCTCGTTGGCCACGTCGAACGCCGCGGGCACGTCGAGCTCCGCGATGATCAGTTCCTGCAGATAGCGGCTCTCGGGGTTCATCGGTCTCCTTGGTCTCGGGACGACGTCTCGGAGGACCAAGCCTAGACATAAGGATTCCCCGCGCACCCGGAAGAGCTCACTTACCCTTGCTGCCTTCCGGCCCTGGGGGGATTGGGCGAGATACCGCCACGCGGGGAACCAGCCATGAGTGTACGGGATCGGAAGAGCATGCCCGAAATCCGCCCGAACTCGCGCATCCGCGGGACCGGCGCGTTCCACCTCCGGCCGGCGGGTCAAGAGCGCTCAGCTGCGAACGCTGTGAGCGAACAAGGGTGGCCGTCGGTGCCGGCGAGGGGTGAGACTGGTTTGGTGACGGATCATCGTTTTGGGGCGTTCGGGATCACGACCGGACTCGACAGCAGTGCGGAGTCCATCGCGGCGGCGCGGGCGGCCGAGGAGCTCGGCTATCCAGTGATCTGGCTGTCCGGCGGGCCGCTGCCCGGGCTGCAGACCATCACCGACCTGGTGGACGCGACGACGGCGATCAAGTTCGTCAGCGGGATCCTGGCGGTCGTGAAGTACAGCCCGGCCGACGTGAGTACGACGTACGCCGCGCTGGAGGCGTCCGCGCCGGGACGGTTCACCGTTGGTCTGGGAGGAGCACACGGCGCCAAGCCGATCGCCACGCTCAACGCGTACCTGGACGAGCTGGATGTGCCGGTGGACCGTCGGGTGCTCGCAGCGCTCGGTCCGAAGATGCTGAAGCTGGCTGCGGAGCGGTCCGCCGGCGCGTACCCGTTCCTGACCCGTGCGGCGTACTCCGCCGAGGCGCGGAAGGTGCTCGGCCCTGACAAGCTCCTGGCCGTCAGCCACCTCGTCGTACTGGAGAGCGACGCGGAGCGGGCCAGGGCGATCGCGCGGGACACCATCAGCTTCTTCACGACGATCCCTGGCTACGCCAGCTCGCTGAAGCGCCAGGGGTTCAGCCAGAGCGATCTGTCCACACTTCCCGACCACATGGTCGATGCCCTCGCGGCTTGGGGCAGTCCGGCGGACATCAAGGCCAAGCTCACCGAGCACCTTGATGCCGGTGCCGACCACGTCGCCGTCAACGTCATCACCGGGGTGACGGGTCCACAGCCGATCGAGCAGTGGCGCGCGTTAGCTCCTTCCCTGCTCGGATAGCTGCTTCTCGTACAGGCGGGCGCTCGACTCCAGCTTGTCGTACCGGTACGGGCGCACCTCACCCGTCGCCTCGAACCCTTGCCGCTGCCAGAAGCCGGTGGCGACCTGGGCGTTCGTGTCGACGACAGCCAGCCGCATGGTCCGGACCTCGGGCCAGGTGGTGTCGACGTACCGTTCGACGAGCCGGTACGTCGTCCCGCCGTACCCGTGGCCCTGGCGGGTCGCGTGGACCTCGAGGAGCCCGATGAACGCCGTGTGCTCGTTCGGGAAGCCCCTGAGCAGGTCGACAACGGCAACGAGCTGACCGTCGTCGAAAGCCCCCAGCACGACCTTTGACACCTCGGGCAGGTCCGCTGGACGCATCATCAACAGGCTTTGGGCGTCTGATTCGCCCGGCGGATAGCCGGTGATCCGCTCCGTGTACCCCGGATCGGACTCGATCAGCTCCTGCACCGCGTCGACATCTGCCGGGGCGATCGGGCGCAGTTCCATGCAGCCGACCCTAGATGAGGAGCCCTACCGCCATCTGCGCACTCCTCCAAGCTGAGGTCCTCCAAATGAAACAGCACCAGCGCCTCCAGCTCCATCACAGGCACCCCGCCGAGCAACCGCCGTACGTCGACCCTGTCGATCACCTGATCCGCCGGGTCGGGCTCCTCGTCCACGTCGACCCGCGGCTGGTCGGCGTACCGCTGCCGCAAGTGATTGACCACGCTGCGCCGAGCGATGTTGAACAGCCACGCCGCGAACCGCTCCGGCTCCTTGAGCCGCGGCAGCCCCGTACGACCGCCGGCCAGACCTCCTGCGACACGTCGTCGGCCAGGTCCTCACTGCCGAGCATGTGCCGCACATACGAGCAGACCGCCCCGTGCCACCCCCGTACCAACTCAGCAGCCGCCTCCCGCTCCCCCACCTGAGCCCGCACCACCACACCCACCCAACCCGACTCCACGCGTCACCTCCCTCACACCACAGTCGCCCCACCCGCCCACCAGGTTCACGCCCCCGATTTCGGATTCCCGCGCCCCCTCGGTATCCTCTCCGCTTGGAGGATTCGCCTAGAGGCCTAGGGCGCACGCTTGGAAAGCGTGTTGGGGGCAACCCCTCACGAGTTCGAATCTCGTATCCTCCGCCAGCTTCCCCGGACTGAAGAAACCGCAGGTCAAGGCCCGGTTTCGGAATCCGGAGACATGCACGACAGAGGGGCCGGACGCTCAGCGTCCGGCCCCTCTTCATATCCCATGGTCTCAACGGAGGTCTCAACAGCCGTCTCAGGCAGGTACGAGAACCCCTCCGGCGGCCTCGTCCGGGTCGAGGAAGCCCGACTCCTGGCGGACGAAACCGCGAGCGTTGATCTGCGCCGCTTCCACGGCTTGGTCGCGCCAGCCTGGAACCGCCAGCGAGAGCCCTACTTCGCCTGGCATCGAGTCCACCGATTCCGTCGCGCTACAGCGAAGCAAAGGGCCGACATGGCTGGGACTGATGCGTCTCTCCCATTATCCAAGTGTCTCAGGACTCGACCTGACCTGCGCGGATGACTGGGACAGTCCTGACCAAAGCCTGTCCCAGCCCTCCTGTCTGCACCCGGTCAGATCGGAACGCAGGCTGCCGCTCGCGTTCCCGAATCACCCTTGAGTGAGCGGCGCGTTGATTTGAGCAATCGACTGCTGACCGCTTGTTAGTGCGGGCTCGGATGGAGGGACTACCTCAGGGTGATCGCAATCTGGCTTGCCGGGACAGTAAGGGTCGACCGACCAACTCGGAAGACGGCTACCCCGTTCGCGGTCCCCAGACACCGAAGCCGTGAAGAGTTCAACGCTGTCGGCCGGACGCCAGCGCTACTCAACCACTCAACGGCGCAGGGCTGGGATCTGACATCTAGGACTCGAAATCCAGCGAACGTCAGGGGGGTGACCGTCCGGCCATCCTCGGCAGCATCAGCAGCCTTGTCGACCGCCCGCCAACCGACTGCAAGTGCGATAGCGAGTCCAACACTGCCGAACACAGCCCACCGGACAGTGAATTGCAGCCTACTCGGCCAGGGATAGCGCACTTCACCGAAGAGTGCCTGCACGAGCATTGTCATCGGAAAGAGGGGAACCACGAACGCGAGACCGTCAAGCAGTTTGCGGCCCCAGAACAGTTCCCACTCCTGTTCCCAGATCTTCTCGAACTCTTTGCGCTGGGCCCGAGATAGTTGCAGATTCATCCTGCTGACTATCCAAATGAATAACCAACCGATTGCCCAGGTGAAAAGACTGAACAGGACGACGGCTAGTGAGGCAGCGACGATGAGACCTAGCAGAGCTATCACGCCAGCAACTGCGCGGGATACGATCGCAGTGCGATCCAGGCCCACGTCGCCGGGCTCAATGCCTAATCGAGAGTAGAACTTGTCATAGTAGATCGACAGGACGAGGTAGAGGACTAAGGCAGCTGTGCCGCCGAGTTGCAGCAGAGGCTGCCATTCGAACTTACGCTTGCTGGACGGCTCTGCGGATCGCGCAGCGCGTCGTCCAGCCAGGGATGGTCGCGGCCTACCTGCAATGCGCGATCCTCGCGGCTCAGTAGCATTCACGTCGCAAGTACAGCCGATCGCAGCGCCTTTGTGTAACTGTAGTGGCGCATCAGCTCTCAGTCCGTCGCCCCGAGGTTTCAGCGCGTAAAGCTCGCGCCTGGGCACAGGCACCCGCCGTGCTGCGTGACAGCTTCCCCCGTCTCGCCAGCGTCGCCCCTAATCGGTCAGAATCCGGCCTGGCGACCATGGACTGTGCCATCGTGAAGCGGCCAACAACATGTTCGCACAGGCGAGTGCCGCGCAGAGTCTGGTCTGTGAATCTGTGGGCGTATCCCAACGCAGATTCAACCCCTTCCACTCGCCACCAGTCTTGCTGTAGCAGTCTCAGATCAGTCTCAAAGTTAGTCTCGTCCGCGACGGTTCGGGACCGTACGCCACCGACTGGCGGATCTGGGGTCCTCGCTTCAATGGGGTTCCCGGATACCGCTGAACGTCGACTCGCGGTCTTGGAAAGCGTGTTGGGGGCAACCCCTCACGAGTTCGAATCTCGTATCCTCCGCCACTCTTCAGGGCGGCTCTCAGACATGGGAGCCGCCCTGGTGCTTTGTCAGGGGAGATGGTGGAGGGCCTGGCGTAGGAAGTTGTTGCGGCGGGTGGTGGCTGTGGGGCTGTAGAGGGTGGTGGGGGTGTTCAAGGCTGCTACGGCGTCCCAGTAGGCGACGTGTTGAGCTGGGGTGTCGGCGGTTTGTTGCCAGCCGGTGAGGACGTGGGCGGGGGCGTCAGGGCCGAAGCTGATCGCTGCTTGTTTGCGGAGTTCGGAGAGGTCTACTCCGGGAGCGCCTACGCCGGCTGTCTTCCAGTCGATGAAGGCTTTGAGGTGATGGTCGGACCAGACCAGGTTTCCGGGCCATACGTCACCGTGTAGGTAGACCGACTGCTCGCTGGGCAGACCGTGGGCCGTGACGAGGTCGTCGGCCTCAGACAGGAGCGGCGTGGTGGGCAGGTGCCCGGTGCGGCGGTCGCGGGCGAAGTCGTCCACGGCGATGGGGCGTGGGCGGAACGGGAGGTGGGCCCGCGGACGCATCGGGACGGAGTGCAGGTGGGCCAGCGCGGCTCCAGCGGCGCGGAGCCTCTCGGGGGTCCCGACTGCCCATGCCGATGTGCCGGGCACGAGGGTCTCGAGAGTGGCGGGTACGCCGGCATCCGAGCCGGACAGATCCACGTCGACCAGTCGTGGGGCGGGCAGGTCGTGTTGTTCGGCGACTTGGAGTGCCGCGGCGCCCGTCGCGATCATCGGCGCATCGATGCGTGGAGTCGGTGCCCGTAAGACGTAGCGCGCGTCGGCGGTGGTCAGGCGCCACGGGCCCTGGTCGCCATGGAGTGGACTGATCTCGAGCACTGGGCCGACCGCCGCCGCAGCCCAGGTCAGCAGTTGGCTTTCCCTCATGGCCGAGCGTACGCCGGGTCAGTGGTCGCCTGGGGTGATCAGGCCGGTTTCGTAGGCGAGGACTACGGCTTGGGAGCGGTCTCTGAGGGTTAGTTTGGCGAAGATTCGGGCGGCGTGGGTTTTGACGGTGGCTTCGCTGAGGGTGAGGGCGGTGGCTATTTCGGCGTTGGAGAGGCCTTGGCCCATGAGGGTGAGGACTTCCAGTTCGCGGGGGGTGAGGGCGGACAGGTCGCGGTGCAGGGTGGGTGCGGGGGTGGCGAAGCGTTCTACCAGGCGGCGGGTGATGGAGGGGGCCAGCAGGGCGTCGCCGGTGGTGACCAGGCGGACGGCGGCGGCCAGGTGTTCGGGGGTCACGTCCTTGAGCAGGAAGCCGCTGGCGCCGGCGGACAGGGCGGCGTAGACGTACTGGTCCAGGTCGAACGTCGTGAGGATCAGGATCCGGCACCTGGTCGGGGTGGCGAGGATGCGGCGGGTGGCCTCCAGGCCGTCCATGGTCGGCATGCGGATGTCCATCAGGACGACGTCCGGGTGCAGGCGCCGTACGGCGGCCACGGCCTCGACGCCGTCCGCGGCCTCGCCGACGACCTCGATGCCGCGCGCGGACAGGATCATCCGGAAGCCGGTGCGGACCAGGGCCTGATCGTCCGCGATCACCACCCGCGTGGTCACGGGCGCTCCAGTGGGAGCTTGGCGCGGACGCGGAAGCCGCCGCCGAGGCGCCGGCGGGCGTCGAGCTGCCCGCCGTACACGGCGACGCGTTGCTTCAGCCCCAGCAGCCCCCGCCCCTCACCGTCGGACGCGACCGGGCGACCTCCGGTGAGGACGCTCGGCCCGGTGTTCAGGATCTCGACCCGGAGCGCGTGCGGGGCGTAGCGAACGGTCACCTCGGCGGTGTTCCCGTCGCCGTGCTTGAGCGCGTTGGTGAGCGCCTCCTGGATGATGCGGTACGCCGTGACGTCGACGCCGGCCGGTAGCGGAACCGGGTCGCCGGAGATCCGCACCTCGACCGGAAGACCGGCGAACGCGATCCGATCGATCAGCTCGCTGAGGCGCGTCAGACTCGGCTGCGGCGACAGTGCGTCCTCCTCGGCCCCGTCCGCCTTCGGTGCGAGTACGCCGAGCAGATGCCGCAGCTCCGCCATGGTGTCGCGGCCCGCGGCCTCTACCGCGAGGAGAGCCGCCTCCGCCTCGTCGGGTGACGTTGCCAGCACCTGCCGGGCCGCACCGGTCTGGATGACCATGACGCTGACGTTGTGGCTGACGATGTCGTGCAGGTCGTGCGCTATCCGCGCCCGCTCGGCGTCGACCGCCTTCCGCGCCGCGGTCTCCCGTTCCCGTTCCAGCAACCAGCCCCGCTCCTCCAACGCACGCGCATGGGCACGCCGAGTGCGCACAGAGGCGAACGCGAGCAGACCGGCCACCACAGCCAGCAGCGCTACCAGCAACCACATCACGAGATCCACTGTCCCAAAGAATGCGTGGCAGGCCGTACATCTCCAGGATGACAAGGCGCGCACTTTAGCCCGGCAGGCTGACGTCAGCGACCGTTCCGCGGCTCTAGCGTGAGGAGCATGACGGAGGACAACGGACAGGCGGTCGTACAGCTCACCGCCGTACGCAAGGAGTACGGCGAATCCGCCGCGCTCGACGGGGTGTCGCTGGAGATCCACGCAGGCGAGGCGGTCGCGGTGATGGGACCCTCGGGCAGCGGCAAGTCGACGCTGCTCAGCATGGTCGCCGGACTGGACCGGCCGACGTCGGGATCGGTCATCGTGCACGGCGACGACCTGGGCACGCTGGACGAGAAAGGGCTGGCGCTGTTCCGGCGCCGGCGGATCGGGATGATCTTCCAGTTCTTCAACCTGCTGGACGACCTGTCAGCACTCGACAACGTCGCGCTGGCCGCACAGCTCACCGGTACGTCGGCAGCACACGCACGGAAGCGCGCGCTCGAGCTGTTCGAGGAGCTGGGCATCGCTGGACGCCGCAACACCTACCCGGCGCAACTGAGTGGCGGTGAGCGGCAACGGGTAGCAGTCGCCCGCGCACTGATGAACCGCCCTGCCATCCTCCTCGCCGACGAGCCGACGGGCGCGCTCGACACCAGGGCGGGCGAGCAGGTCATGGATCTGCTCCTGGACCTCAACCAGATCGGTCAAACGCTTCTGCTGGTGACACACGACCAGCAGCTCGCAACACGTTGCGCCAGCCGGGTCATCGACTTCCTCGACGGACAGATCGCCGGGGAGCGCAGCCTGGAGCGTACGCCGTGAGCGCCGTCTGGCCGGTCGCACGGGCAGCGGTACGACGGCGTCGCGTGCAGACCGTGGTGATCGGCGTCGTCGTACTGCTCTCCACAACGATGATCGTGGTCGCACTGGGCCTCCTGGCCGCGTCGAGCGGACCGTTCGACCACGCGTACGCGAAGCAGAGCGGTTCCCAGCTGACGGCGTCGTACGACCGCAGCAAGGTGACCGACGCACAACTGACAGCCGCGGCGCGGAGTGCGGCCGCTGTCGCCGGACCGTTCGCGCAGGCGACGCTTGAGCTCGACCGCACGCAGCTGACGGATTCACTGGTGACGGTGGGCCGTGCTGATCCAGGTGGTGCTGTGGATCGGCTGAACGTATGGAAGGGGCGCTGGGCAACCAAGCCGGGTGAGATCGTGCTCAACCGGAACCCGGTCGACAAAGAGGGACGCGGGGGCCCGCAACTGAACGACACCATGACAGCGGGCGGTCAGACGCTGACCATCGTCGGGTTTGCGTACAGCGTGAGCCAGTCGGCCGATGCCTGGGTGACACCGGAACAGATGAACGCACTGCACCCGACGGCGACGCAGATGCTTTATCGCTTCGCTCACGCTGCGACCAACGCCGACGTCACGGCGGGCCAGCAGGGCGTGACGGCCGGTCTGCCGTCCGATGCCCTCATCGGCACACAGTCGTACTTGGCGTTGCGAGCGATGGCAGCGGGCGAGCCCAACACGTTCGTACCGTTCCTGATGGTGTTCGGATGGCTGGGACTCGCCGTCGCCGTACTGATCGTGGCCAACGTCGTGAGCGGTGCTGTTGTCGCAGGGTTCAAGCACATCGGCGTTCTGAAGTCGCTGGGCTTCACGCCGACGCAGGTCATGACGGTGTACCTGGGGATGATCTCCATCCCGGCCGTCGTCGGCTGCGCCGCCGGGGTCGCGCTCGGCAACGTACTCGCGACGTCCTTGCTGACAAGGGCTTTCGAGAACTACGGCGCCGGCGGGCTGGGCGTGCCGATCTGGGTCGACATCGCGACGCTCCTCGGCGTACCTGCTCTGGTTGCACTGTCTGCCCTGTTGCCGGCGTTGCGAGCACGCAGTCTGTCAGCTGCTCAGGCGATCAGTGCGGGGAGCGCACCGCGGGCCGGACGAGGGCTACGAGTACAGCGGTCGCTGAGTGGGACCCGGCTGCCGCGGGCGGTCAGTCTGGGGCTGGGCATGCCGTTCGCGCGTCCTGGACGTACGGCGCTGACCCTGGCGGCAGTGGTGCTCGGAGTGACCAGCGTGACGCTGGCTGTCGGGCTGGGGAAATCACTGACGACCTACCAGACCGCAGCGAGTCGAGCGGATGCTGTTGACCTGACGATGTTCGCCGGCCAAAGCGGCGGCGAGGGCGAAGCGCCGCCGGGTGCGCCCCCTGGTGCCAAGCTGACCGACGCCGAAGACGAGGCCGTACTGCGGGCAACGCCTGGTGTGACGTCCGTGGCTGCCAGCACGGACATGGGGATGCGGCTGCCTGGGACACGAACGGACGTCCGGGTCTCGTTCTACCGCGGCGACTTCGATCAACTCGGGTACCGGATCCTGGCCGGACGCTGGTTCGACGGTCCGGGCCAGGTGGTCGTGTCGGAGCGGTTCCTGCGGCAGCGCGGCCTGGCTGTCGGCGACACGATCACACTGCAGTCCAGGGGCAAGAGCGTACGGGCGCAGATCGTCGGGAAGGCGATGTACAACTCCGGCGACGAGGCGCTGTCCAACTGGGCAACGCTCGCGCTCATCGCGCCAGAGCTCCGGGCCAACCTGTACGAGGTCAACGTGAAGCCGGGGACCGACCTCGACGCCGTCGTCAAGGCGGTGCAGGCCAAGGACTCCGGTTTGGAGGAGACGCCCGGTCAGGACCCCGGCACGTTCGTGGCCGTCGTACTGGCGACCGTAGTACTGCTCACACTGATGCTGGGCACCGTTGCGGCGCTCGGTGTGTTCAACACCGTCGTACTCAACACCCGCGAACGCCGCCGCGACCTGGGCATGCTCAAGTCGATCGGCATGACGCCTGCGCAGGTGACCGCGATGGTCGTGACGTCGATGACCGCGGTAGGCGCGATCGGCGGCCTGCTCGGCATCCCACTGGGGATCGTTGCGCACCGCCTGGTCGTCCCGGCGATGGCCAACGGCGCCCAAATCGAGCTGCCGGACTTCATGCTCGAGGTATACCCTGCGGGCCTGCTCGCCCTGCTGGTCCTCGCCGGCATCGTGATCGCCGCGGCCGGCGCGTACTTCCCGGCCCGCACAGCCGCCCGCGCCACGATCGCCGAGGTTCTCCACAACGAGTGAGCTTGGACAGGAGGTCGCACGGTGACACCGGAGCGGGTGCTGCAGTTGCTGGACGCACTGAAGCCGCTGGACGTCTGGGTGGACGGCGGCTGGGGTGTGGATGCGCTGGTGGGCCGGCAGACGCGGCCCCACGGGGATCTGGACCTAGGTGTGGCCAGACCGCAGCTGGATGAGGTGGTGCAGGTCCTGGAAGGGCTGGGGTACGCCGTGACAGATGCCCGGTTCGTGCAGGTCACCGTGCAGCTGACCCATACGACTGAGGGGCATCGCGTGGACCTGCACCCGAGTACACCGATCGACGGCGGGACCGAGCAGTTCGACTTCGACGGCAACACCCACCTCATACCGCCTGCCGTCGAAGGGCGGATCGGCGGACGGCCGGTGCGCTGCATGCCGCTCAGTGCGCAGCTCCGGTCGCACCAGGGCTACCAGCTGAGACCGGTGGACCTGCACGATATGGAGTTGCTCGAAGAGCTGAGGTCGGGCTGACTTAGGGCATGGACGAGGTCGTCGCGGGCAATCGGATGGTGTGGGAGCGGGCTTCACAGAAGCACGTTCACGAGTACGACGAGTTGCTGGCGGAGGCTCGCGGGGACGAGCAACTGTTCGCGCGGGAGCGGGAGCTGCTGGCACCGGTCCTGGCGCAACGGCCGGTGGTGGTGCATTTCCAGAGTGGGCACGGGCTGGACGACGTGGCGTTGGTGAAGGCGGGCGCCGACCGTGTCGTGAGTGTCGACTACAGCTCCGTGGCGGCCGGCGCTGCGCAGCGCCGGGCCGACGACCTGGGCGTGAGCTGCAGGTACGTCGTGGCCGAGGTCCCCGGCGTACCGCTGAAGGACGCGTCGGCCGATCTCGTGTACACCGGCAAGGGCGCGCTGATCTGGATGCGGGACATCGATGCCTGGGCGCAGGACGCTGCCCGGGTGGTACGACCGGGTGGACACCTCTTCGTGTACGAGGCGCACCCGGCCGTACCGCTGTGGACCTGGGACCAGGACGAGCCGCGGATCCGACCTGACCGGAGCTACTTCGCCAAGTCGCACATCAACGACACGTTCCCCGGCAACGGCGCCCAGGAGTGGCAGTGGACGCTCGGCCAGATCGTCACCGCGATCACGAAAGCCGGTCTACGGCTCCAGGTCCTCGAGGAGTACGCCGAGCCGTTCTGGCGCCCGCAGGACGACACGAGCGCCGCGGCGTGGTCCGGCCAACTACCCAACTCCTACGCGCTGCTGGCGCAACGGCCGCTATAGCCGGGGACCCAACTCGGTAATGGCTCGAAGCCGACCCGGCAGTCACGTCGGCGATACTACCGTACGTGTCCTTGCCCGATCGGCTCGTCCAGGCCGGGGTCGAAATCCTCGAGGAGGACGGCCTCTCCGACCTCACGCTGCGCGCGATCGCGCGCCGGACGGGCGTCTCGCACGGGGCGCCGCGCCGCTACTTCCCGACCCACAACTCGCTGCTCGCCGCCATCGCCGCGACCGGCCTGCAGGATCTCGCCGCCCGCCTGGAGCCCGACGGCGACGGACCGCCCGAGGAGCAGCTGGTCGCGGCCGCGACGAAGTACCTGGAATTCGCCGCCGAGCGGCCCGGGATGTTCGACCTGATCTTCCGCCACGACCTGCTGGCCGGGGCCGGCGGCAATCTGCGCGCGACCTCGCTGCCGCTGTTCCGGACGTTCGTCGACCTGGTCGCCCGGCTGCACCCGGCCGACGCCGAGCTCCGCGCCATCGCGCTGTGGACGAACCTGCACGGCCTGGCCACGCTGCGCGCGACCAACGCGCTGGAGCTCCTCGGCACGACCGATCTCGGGCCGATGGTCCGGTACGTCGTCCACAGCCACCTGCACTGATTCGCTCACGGACCGTCGCCGAATGTATGCGAAAGGAAATCGTCGCGCGGATCGGCGAAAAAACCTCACGATTGTTGTAACGAGGGCCACACTGCGCCGATAAACGGGTGAGTGACCCAGCGGGGGGACCGAGTGGGAAACTCCGGTGTTTCTTCGGGACCACCGCATGTGGAGGGGGCCTCGCAGGTGCTCACCCGGGGCGGGGTGAGCACCTGTTCGAGGATTCAGCCCTTGATGCCCACGTTCGCCATTCCTTCGACGAACCGCTTCTGGGCGAAGACGAACAGCACGATCATCGGCAGCGTCGCGAGCGCCGTCCCGGCCATCAGGTACGGCCACTGGATCTCCGCCGGGTTCTGGGAGAAGATCGCCAGCCCGAGCTGCAGCGGTCGCAGGTCGTCCGACGTGGTGATCATCAACGGCCAGAGGAACCCGTTCCAGGCGGCCTCGATCTGGAACACCGCGATCGTGATCAGGGCCGGCTTGATCAGCGGCGTCATGATCCGCCAGAAGATGCCGAACTCACCCAGCCCGTCCACCCGGGCGGCCTGCGCCAGCTGGTCCGGCAGCGAGACGTAGAACTGCCGCGCCAGGAACGTGAACAACGGCGCCGCGCCGAGCGGGATGATCAGGCCCCACCACGAGTTCAGCCAGCCGATCCCGCCCTGGCCGAGGATGTTGTTGCCGCCGAACAGCGGGATCGACTTCACGATCAGGAACAGCGGCACCAGGATGATCTGGAACGGCACCAGCAGCAGCACGATGAAGTAGTTCAGCAACGTCTTGCCGCCGCGGATCGGCAGTTTCGCCAGCGCGTACCCGGCCGTCGTACAGACCGCCAGCGTGAACGCGGTCTCGCCGACCGCGATGAACAGGCTGTTGCGGAAGTACCGCAGGAACGGCGCGGTCTGCATCGCCTCGACGAAGTTCCGCCAGCGCAGTTCCCCCGGCAGCCAGCCGAACTTCGCGATCTCCAGGTTGCTCTTGAACGCGGTCAGCAGCATCCACACGAACGGCGTGATCATCAGCAGCGCGCCGACCAGCAGGACGACGTACAGCAGGATCCGGCCGGGCCGGAACGCCGACGGCTTCGCCGAACCCACCGCCGGCAACGAAACGCTAGTCATTGGCATCCGCCTTCTGGAGCAGGCGCCCGACGCCGATGAAGAGCGCGATCACGATCATCATGATCACGGTCTCGGCGGACGCGTAGCCGAGTTTCAGGTCCTGGAACGCGTTCTGGTAGATGTCCATCACCAGCACCCGGGTCTCCGATCCGGGGCCGCCCTGCGTCATCACGTACACCAGGTCGAACACCTGGAAGGTCCCGACGATCGACGTGATCAGGACGAAGAACTGGACCGGGCCGATGGCCGGCCAGGTGACGTTGACGAACCGCTGCCAGCGGCCCGCGCCGTCCAGCTCGGCCGACTCGACCAGGTCGCGGGACACGCCCTGGAGCGCGGCCAGGTAGATGATGATCTTGGTCCCGAGGCCCTGCCAGATGCCGACCACCATCAGCGACGGCAGCGCCGTGGCCGGGTCCGCCAGCCACCGGTTCGGCGCGAAGCCGAACAGACTGAGGAAGCCGTTCGCCAGGCCCGAGCCCGGGTTGTAGATCCACAGCCAGATCGTGGCCACCGCGACGGTCGCGGTCACGGTCGGGATGTAGAACGCCGTCCGGAAGAAGCCGAGGCCGCGGATCTTCTGGTTCAGCCCGATCGCGACCGCCAGCGAGATCGCCATCGAGATCGGGATCACCACGATCGCGTACAGCACCGTGTGCCACAGGGAGGCCAGGAAGTCGACGTCGCGAAACAGGTCGGCGTAGTTGCCGAAACCGACCCAGGCCCAGGTGTCACCGAAGCTGTAGTCGGTGAGGCTGAGCACCAGTACCGCGATCACCGGGATCACGATGAAGACGCCGGAGTGCAGCAACGCGGGCGCGAGCAGGGCCCAGCCCGCGCGGGCCTGGCTGCGGAGCAGTGTGCGACCGTCCTTGGACGGGCTCACCTTGCGTGGAGTGGCAAGTGTGGGACGTTCAAGAGTTGTACTCATCGGGACTGTCCTGCCAGGTTGTGCAGCACCTTGGCGGGGTCCTTCTGTCCGAGGACCGCCTGGGTGAGCTGGATGTCGAAGTTGCCGCGCATCTCGAGCCAGTTGGACGGCACTTCGTTCTCGTTGACCGCATAGACCAGGCCGTCCGCGACGAACTGGCTGAGCGGGTTGGACTTCGCCTGCGGCGAGTTGCTCGCGTCCTTGTAGGCCGGGACCTTCTTGTTCAGCTTGGCCAGCGCGTCCAGCGTGGCCGGCTTGGTCAGCGACTGGATGAACGACCAGGCCGCGTCCTTGTGCCGGCTGCGGGACCCGATCGAGGCCAGGTCACCGCCGACGTACTCGATCTCCTTGCCGCTGTTGAAGCGGAAGAACTTCAGGTCGTCACAGTTCTTCTGGCCGATGCCCTCGGCGGAACAGTCCACGCCGCCGTTGACGATGCCCATCGCGGCCTCACCAGTCAGCACCAGGGGTTGCTGCGCCGCGTTGGTCTGGCCGTACGGCTGCACGTTGTTGATCATCGACTTGATCCACAGCAGCGTGTCGAGCCCTTTTTGGTTGTCGAAGTTCGGCTCGCCGCCGACGTACAGCGGCGTACCGGTCGAGGCCAGGAACGTCGTGAACGACTGCCGGAAACCGGTCGCGGACGCGAGGTCGAACCCGCTGCGGGTGATGTTGCCGTCCTTGTCCCGCTTGGTCAGCTTCTCGGCGGCGACCTTGATCTCGTCCAGCGACGCCGGCGGCTTGTCCGGGTCCAGGCCCGCCTCGCGGAACGCGCTCTTGCGCAGCGCGACGGCGCGGGCGTCGGCGATCAGCGGGTAGGCGTACAGCTTCTTGTCGTAGGTCACCGCCGGGATCAGCGCCGGGGTGCTCTTCTCCCTGATGTAGTCAGGCGTCACGCCGTACTTGCCGAGGTCTTCGAAGATGTTCTTCGACGCGAACGGCTGCACCCAGCCGACGCCGGTCACCATCACGTCGTACGGGATGCCGGCCGCGATCGCGGTCGACATCTTCTCGTTGAGGTTCTTGTACGTCGCGAAGTCCGGCTCGACCTTCATCTTCGGATAGGCCTTGTGGAAGTCGTCGACGACCTTCTGGAACTCCGCCTTGCCCTTCGCACTGGGCGGGAAGGACGGGAGCAGCACCCGCAGCGTCCCGGTCGCCTCGGCCGGTGGCACGCCGTCCGTGCTCTTGTCGATCACCCCGCTGCCACAACTGCTGACCACGACGCTGAGCGCAGCGGCCAGCAGGGTCAGTCCCACTCCATGTCTCACAGGGGAACTCCTTCGCTGACTTTGTTCAGCCGGGGCCTACGACCCCTAAGTGCAGCGAAAGTATGGGAAAGGGCTTTCCTCGTCAATACCCAAGCGCTCGAATGATCACATTCGATCAGGATCGGAACACGGACAGGTTCTGTTCCGCCTCAGCGGTGCCGCAGGAGGTGCGGATGTTGAGGGTGGGCAGGAGGCTCAGGTGCTGGATGGGGGTGCTCGGGGACTCGAGTTTGCGGAGCAGGAGGTCGCAGGCGGTTTCGCCGAGGGCTCGGCGGGGTGGGGAGATGGCGGTGAGGGGGACCACGGCCAGGGACGCGGTGACGTCGTTGTAGGCGATCACCGCCAGGTCCTCGGGGACGCGCAGGCCGAGTTCCATCGCACGTTCGACCAGGCGGGCGCCGTGTTCGTCGGAGTGCACCAGGACGGCGCGGCTGCCGAACGACTCGCATTCGGCGAGGAACGCGTCCAGCTGCGCGATCGCGCCGGGGTCGTCGCCGCGCATCGGCAGGTCGACCGGTGACAGGAACACGTCGACGCCGAGCGCCTGCGCGGCCGACTCGATCCCGCGGCGCAGCCAGTACGCCGTGACCGTGGCCTGCAGGTTGATGGCGATCCGGCGGTGGCCGAGCGCCAGGAAGTGCCGCAGCGCCAGCATCGCGCCGTACGCGTGGTCGGTGCGGACATGGTCGTACTCGCGGGCCGCGTGCGGGAACCCGAACGCGCGCTCCATCAGCACCACCGGTACGTCGATGTCGTCGAGCCGGCTGTCCAGCCGGGCGGCGTCGCCGTCGCCGAGCGCGGTGCTGATCAGCAGCCCGGCGACGCCGATCCCGAGCACCTTGTCGAGCCGTTCACGCTCGGTGGTCACGTCGTACCCGGAGACGCCGAGCACCAGCCGCGCGCCGTACCGGTCGGCGATCGCCTCGGCGCCGCGGATCACCTCGGAGTAGTACGACGTCGCGCTGGGGACGATGATCCCGATCGTCAGGCGGCTGCCGTGCCCGCCCTGCTCCGCAGTCCCGACGCCGATCGCGCCGCCGTGCACCCGGCGGAGCAGTCCGGCCGAGTCCAGTTCGGCCAGGTCCCGGCGTACTGTGATCGCGGAGACGCCCAGCTCGGCGACCAGGTCCGCCACCCGGAGCCGGCCGTGCCGGCGCAGGCTCCGCAGGATCAGCTCGTGGCGCTCCTGTGCAAGCATGTGATCCCCTGGTCTGTCCGTGATTGTTCGTGATCATACGATCAGGACCCGCCCGTACGGAACGAGGAGGCGATCGGTGGAGAAGGCCGGCCGGACGAGCACCGTGTTGGGAAAGCTGGCGGTCGTCGGCGACCTGTTGATGCTGCAGCTCGTGTTTGTCGTGATCAGCCTGGGCATCCTCACGCTCTTCCCGGCCGCGTTCGCGATGCAGCGGGTGGTGCCGGACGCGATCAGCCAGGAGAAGCCGAAGCTGCTGCGGCGGTTCTTCCACGAGTTCGGCTGGGCGATGAAGCGGTTCTGGCTGCCCGCGTTCGGGCTGTGGGTCGGCGGCGTGATGCTGGCGTTCGGGATCTCGTTCTGGGCGTACGCCGACGGCCCGGTGCGGATCTTCGCGCTCGCGGTGCTGATTCCGCTGACCGGCATGATCCTCGGGCTCTATCTGAGCGGCCTGGCGATCCTGCCGGAGGCGCCGGAGACCGCCACCTTCAAGTCGCTGTTCCGGTCCGCCAACTTGTTCCTGTTGCGTCGGCCGCTGCCGGTGGCCGGTGGGGTCGTCGTGCTGCTCACCTGGTTCGCGCTGGCGTCGCAGCTGCCCACACTGCTCGTTGTCGGGTCCGGACTGGTGCCGGCGCTCACGGCGTACGCGCTGTCCCGGCCGCGGCGCGAAAAAAACTTCTGAAGACGTGTCAATCTGAGTCCTCCTGGTTCGACGTAGAGGTGTAAGGCCACTACGACGGACTGCAAGGAGAACCGGAATGTACGCGACGACCGACACCCTGGCGACGACGCCGGCCGCGCAGGGCGGCCGCTCGCGCTGGCTGGCTCTGTACACCCTGTGCGCGGGCATGTTGATGATCGTGCTCGACGTGACCGTGGTGAACGTGGCCCTGCCGGCCATCCAGGACGACCTCGGCTTCACCAGCTCATCCCTCGCCTGGGTGGTGAACGCGTACCTGATCGCGTTCGGCGGCCTCCTGCTGCTGGCCGGGCGGCTGGGCGACCTCCTCGGCCGGCGGAACGTCTTCACCGCCGGACTGATCGTTTTCACCGCCGCCTCCGTGCTGTGCGGTCTGGCCGGGTCCCAGGAGGTGCTGGTCATCGCCCGGTTCATCCAGGGCGTCGGCGGCGCGCTGACCTCCGCGGTCATCCTGGGCATGATCGTCACGCTGTTCCCCGAGCCGCGTGAGCAGGCCAAGGCGATCGGCATGTACGCGTTCGTCGCGTCGGCCGGCGGGTCGATCGGCCTGCTGGCGGGCGGCGTCCTGACGCAGGCGATCAGCTGGCACTGGATCTTCTTCGTGAACCTGCCGATCGGCGTGCTGACCGTCGTCCTGGCCGTGAAGCTGATCGAGAAGGACAAGGGCCTGGGCATCGGCAAGGGCACCGACGTACCGGGTGCGGTGCTGATCACCGCGGCGCTGATGGTCGGCGTGTTCACGATCGTGAAGCCGGCTGCCGAGCTGGGCTGGACCGCTCAGCGGACGCTGGTGCTGGCCGCGGTCACGCTGGTGCTGCTGGCCGGGTTCATCGTCCGCGAGGCGACTGCCGCGAACCCGCTGGTACCGCTGCGGATCTTCCGCTCCCGCACGCTGACCGGTGCGAACCTGGTGCAGGCGCTGTCCGCGTCCGGCATGTTCGGCATCTTCTTCCTCGGCTCGCTGTACCTGCAGCGGGTGCTCGGGTACGACGCGCTGGAGATCGGTCTGGCCTTCCTGCCGACCACCGTGGTGATGGGGCTGCTGTCGGTGAAGTACTCGGAGAAGCTGGTGATGCGGTTCGGGCCGCGGCGCCCGCTGGTCGCCGGACTGTCGCTGATCGTGGTCGGGCTGGCGCTGTTCACGCAGGCACCGGTCGGCGGCAACTACTTCGTCCACGTCCTGCCGGTGCTGGCGCTGCTGGGTCTGGGCGGCGGTATCTGCTTCCCGGCGCTGATGGGTCTGTCGATGTCCGACGTGAAGCCCGAGGACGCCGGCCTGGCCTCCGGTCTGATCGGCACCATGGGCGAGGTGGGCGCGGCCCTGGGCCTGGCCGTCCTGGCCACGCTGTCCGCCACCCGCACCGCGGCGGTCGCCGACACCAAGCCCGCACTGGACGCCCTGACCGACGGCTACCACCTCTCCTTCGCCGTCGCCGCCGCCATCGTCGCCACCGCGGTCGCCATCGCCATCACGGTGATGCGCCCCGCAAAGCAGCAGACTGAGGACGAGGACGACGTACTCCTCGAAGCAGCCTGACCCTTACTACCCGAGCTCCCCGCGCCCATCGGGCCGCGGGGAGTTCGCTGCGCGCCGGCGGCGCCCGATCTGGCTGACGACCACGGAAACCAGCGCCAGCCCGACAGCCGCCGGCAGACTGGTCCGCCGGGGCAGGAAGTGGGCCAGGAGCGCGAAACCGCCACAGGTCACCAGCAGGGCCACGTACACCGAGGCCAGCACGGGGTGGGCCTCCATGCGGGCGGTCAACCGAGTGAACCCCTGCGAGCTGATGCCTGCAGGCACCAGCATGCCGACCAAGAACGCCGCCAGCAGGATGTCTTCCAGACGGCGCGTGCTCACCGCCTGAACGGTCACTGCCACGAGTATCAGTGCGTTGATGACCCGGGCTGCTGCCCGCGGCGGTTCGAGACTGCGCTCGACGTACTTGCTGAACTGCCCCATGTGCTCCCTCCCCGACGGGATGATCGCACGGGTTGTCCACAGGTGGGGGTGGGACGGGTTTCGGGGTGGGGGGTGGGATGGGGAAGGATATGGGATCTGACCGGGGCAGAATGCTCGGTGGTTGTCGGGCGTAGAGGGGAACGGACAGTGGTGGTGCAGTCGATCGAGCAGCGGATCGCCGAGGAGCTGGAGGTCGGTGAGAACCAGGTGCGGGCAGCGGTGGCGCTGCTGGACGAGGGGTCGACGGTCCCGTTCATCGCGCGGTACCGCAAAGAGGTCACCGGGATGCTGGACGATGCCCAGCTGCGCACCCTCGAGGAGCGCCTGCGGTATCTGCGGGAGCTCGAGGAACGCCGGCAGACGGTGCTCGAGTCGATCGAGAGCCAGGGCAAGCTGGACGACGCGCTGAAGGCCGCGATCCTGGCGGCCGACACCAAGTCCCGGCTGGAGGACATCTACCTCCCGTTCAAGCCGAAGCGCCGGACCAAGGCGATGATCGCCCGGGAGAACGGCCTCGAGCCGCTCGCCGACGGGCTGATGGCCGACCCGGACGTCGAGCCGATCGCCGCGGCCGCGGTCTTCGTGAACGCCGAGGTCCCGGACCCGCAGGCGGCGCTCGACGGCGCCCGGGCGATCCTGGTCGAGCGGTTCGCCGAGGACGCCGACCTGATCGGTGCGCTGCGCGAGCGGCTCTGGGAGCAGGGCCGGCTGGCGTCCGCGGTCCGGGAGGGCAAGGAGACCGACGGCGCGAAGTTCTCGGACTACTTCGACTTCGACGAGCCGTTCACGAAGATGCCGTCGCACCGGATCCTCGCGCTGTTCCGCGGCGAGAAGGAGGATGTGCTGACGGTCTCCGTCGAGCCGCTGCCCGCGGGCGTCGAGGTCGAGGGCCCGACGGAGTACGAGACCACGATCGCCCGCAAAGTCGGCATCGAGAACCAGGGCCGTCCGGCCGACAAGTGGCTGGTCGAGACGGTCCGCTGGGCCTGGCGGACGAAGATCCTCGTGCACCTCGGCATCGACCTGCGGATGCGGCTGCGGCAGGTCGCCGAGGAGGAGGCGATCCGGGTGTTCGCGGCCAACCTGCGCGACCTGCTGCTGGCCGCCCCGGCCGGCACCCGCGCCACGATGGGCCTCGACCCGGGCTTCCGGACCGGCGTGAAGGTCGCCGTCGTGGACGCGACCGGCAAGGTCGTCAACACCGGCGTCATCTACCCGCACGTCCCGCAGAACCAGTGGGACAAGTCGATCGCCACGCTGGCCGCGCTCGCGGCCGCGCACGACGTCGAGCTGATTGCCATCGGCAACGGTACGGCGTCGCGCGAGACCGACAAGCTGGCGGCCGAGCTGATCGCCAAGCACCCGGAGCTCAAGCTCACCAAGGCGGTCGTGTCGGAGGCCGGCGCGTCGGTGTACTCGGCGTCCGCGTTCGCCTCCCAGGAGCTGCCCGGGATGGACGTCTCGCTGCGCGGCGCGGTCTCGATCGCACGCCGCCTGCAGGACCCGCTGGCCGAGCTGGTGAAGATCGACCCGAAGTCGATCGGCGTCGGCCAGTACCAGCACGACCTCCCGGAGAACTCGCTGTCCCGCTCGCTCGACGCGGTCGTCGAGGACTGTGTGAACGCTGTCGGCGTCGACCTGAACACGGCGTCCGCGCCGCTGCTCACGCGGGTCTCCGGGATCACGCCCGGCCTGGCGGACAACATCGTCCAGCACCGCGACGTCAACGGGCCGTTCACGTCCCGGACGGCGCTGAAGGACGTGGCGCGGCTGGGGCCGAAGGCGTTCGAGCAGGCGGCCGGGTTCCTCCGGATCCCCGACGGCGACGACCCGCTCGACGCATCCAGCGTGCACCCGGAGTCGTACCCCGTCGTCCGCCGGATCCTGGACGCGACCGGCTCCGACGTGAAGGCCCTGATCGGGTCCGCGGAGCTGAAGCGGCTGAAGGCGGCGGACTTCGTCGACGACATGTTCGGTCTGCCGACGGTGACCGACATCCTGGCCGAGCTGGAGAAGCCGGGCCGGGACCCGCGGCCGGCGTTCAAGACCGCCGTGTTCGCCGAGGGCGTGGACAAGATCGCGGACCTGAAGCCGGGGATGCGGCTGGAGGGCCAGGTCACGAACGTGGCCGCGTTCGGCGCGTTCATCGACATCGGTGTGCACCAGGACGGGCTGGCACACGTGTCGGCGCTGTCGAAGAACTTCGTCAAGGATCCGCGCGAGGTGGTCAAGCCGGGCGACATCGTCACGGTGAAGGTGCTCGAGGTGGACATCCCGCGGCAGCGGATCTCGCTGACGCTGCGCCTGGACGACGAGGTCGGCTCCGGCGGCCAGGGCAACCGCGGTCAGGGCCGTGGGCAGAGCGGCGGGCAGGGCGGCGGCCAAGGTGGTCAGGGCGGTCGCGGTCAGGGCGGCGCGCAGGGCCGCGGGCAAGGCGGCCAGGGCCGTGGTTCAGGTGGTCGCGGACCGGGCGGCCAGGGTCGTGGACCCGGCGGTCAGAGCGGCCGCGGCGGCTCGGGCGGTCAGCCCGGCCGGGGATCCGGCGGTCGCGCCACCCCGACCGAGACCTCCATGGACGAGACCTCCCTGGCCGATGCCTTCCGCAAGGCAGGCTTCACCGTCCGCTGACCCGCCGCGCTTCGTCGAGTCGTGGGTTTTGGCTGTAGGAAAGAGCGAAAGTCCACGACTCGACATCTTGGGTGGCAGCCAAAACCCACGACTCGGCTCGAACGCGAAGCCGACGCGGTCCGTCACCTTTCGACCTCGTAGCCGGCGGCCTCCACCGCGGCCCGGATCGCCGCGGGTTCGACGGGCCGGTCGGTCGCCAGCGCAACCGTCCCGGTCGACAGGTCGATCTCTACCGATTCGACGCCAGGCAGCTCCTCGAGCGCCTCCGTCACGAACCCGACGCAATGGCTGCAGGTCATCCCGAGCACCTTGAATGTCGTCATGCCGCGGTCACGTCCCTCGTGGCCTGCGTCGTCCGGCGCATCCGCCCGTCCGGGGCGAGCTCACCGAACAGGTACACCTCGGTCGCGATCGTCCGCCCGCGCCGCAGCTCCGCGTGGATCGTGAACCGCGCAGCCACCCGGTCGCCGGTGCGGATCGCCTCGTGCACGTCGTACGAGCAGGAGACGAGGTTCTTCCGCACCGGTCGCAGGTGGTCGATCAGCCGCTGCCGGTCGAGCGTCACGCCGTCGGCGATCTGTTCGATATCGGGCGTGTAGTACCGGTCCACGATCGCCGCCGCGTCACCGCCCGCGATCACCTCACGGGTGAACGACCCGAAGAAGTCCGCGACGAACTCTCGCGCGCTTAAATCTGACATACCGTCAAAGATAAGCATGTCCGCTAACCTTGACAAGGTGTCAGAGAACAAGCCGGTACGACGCCGCCGCGCCGACGCGGACCGCAGTCGTGCGGCGATCCTCACCGCGGCCGTCGCCCTCCTGGACGAGCACCCCGACGCAAGCCTCGAACGCATCGCCGAGGCAGCCGACGTCACCCGGCAGACCGTGTACGCACACTTCTCGTCGCGCGGCGTACTACTGGATGCCGTACTCGACCAACTCACCACAGAGACGCTGACGGCGATCGACGCGCTCGACCTCGACGAAGGACCGGCACTGACCACTGTGCTCCGTCTGATCGACCTGGCCTGGCGAGCTTTCGAGCAGCACCCGCTCCTGCTGCACGTGCCGCAGACGGTCACCGACGACGGCCGCCATGACCCGGTTACCGAGCGCCTCGAGCGCCTCATCCGCCGCGGTCAGCGCGCGGGTGAAATCACCCGCGACCTTCCCGCGCCCTGGCTGGTCACTGCGCTGACAGCACTCGGCCACGCAGCCGGCGCGTCAGCAGCCGCGGGCCGCCTTACCACGACAACCGCCCACAGAACCCTCCGCACCACCCTCACCCGCCTCCTCCAACCCACCTAACCCCTCTCAACCAGATTGGGCGGGGGGAAGGGTCAGCGCAGGTCAGCGAGGTGACCGCCGGGGTCGCCGAGGTGGACGGCGGTGGCTCTGGGGGCGTAGCCGAGGCGGCGGTAGACGCGGTCTGCACCGTCGTCGCCTGGAGTCAGCCAGGCCAGCGTCGCGCCGCCCAGTTCGTGCGCCTTCAGCGTCGCGTACGCCGTGGCGATCCCGCCGAGGCCGCGCCGTCGGTGGGCGTGGATCGTGCCGACGCCGGCAACCTCGGTCACGCCGTCGGCCACTGCGGTCCACGACGCGGTCGCGGCCGGTACGCCGTCGACAGCCACGAGGACTGCGCCGCCGTCGGCCGGGTCGGGCTTGAGCGCGAAGCCGGCGCCGTCCATCTCGTACGCCTCAGCCGCCACCGCGTTCGCCACCTTCTGGTCCGCGTCGGACGAGACGACCTGCACCGTGACGCCGGCCGGCAACTCAGGTACGAGCAGGTCGTCGGGTTCGGCGACAAGCAGCGGGAGACGCGACACCAGCGTCATTCCGTTCGCCGCGAGCGCCTCGGCCAGGCCGGGGCTCGCCTCGTCGACGAGTTCGGCGCTCAGCCAGCGGTCCTCGGCGGCGAAGGCCTGCCGGATGACAGCCAGCGCGGGCGGGACCTCCTCAGGTGCGAAGGGCTGCCCGGGTTCGGCGGCGACCATTGTCGACAGGTACCACTCGTCCTGGTCGTGCAGCATCCCTACCAACGGCCCTGCGATGATCTGCCGCCGCGACCTCGCCAGCCCGTCCACCTGTGCCCGCGCGATCCGCGCCCCGATCTCCATGTCGCGGACCCTACGACGATCTCCTGGGGCTACGCGAGCCGGTTACGCGAGCAGCAGCAGGTCGAGCAGGCGGTTGAGGTCGGCGGCCGTCGGAGGACAACCCAGGAGCAGGGCGAGCGCGTCGAGAGTCGCGACCAGCTCGCGGCGAGTCGCTGCGCGAGATCTCCCGTTCGCGATGGCGGTGACGACCGCCTCGGCCCGGTCGGACGCGGCCAGCAGCTCGGCGGCCCCCGAGGGCGCAGGCGACGGTTCCTCGTCGTCGATGCGCACCTCGAGCCGCGCGCCGAGGGCGGTCGCGAGGCGGTCCAGGGCGGCCAGGGTCGGGTTGCCGCGGCCGTTCTCGAGGTTCGCGATGTACGGCACGGACAGACCGGCGTCGACGGCCACCGACGCGATGGTCCGCCCGGCCGCCTTCCGACGGTCGCGCAGGACGTCGCCAAGCTCCATGCGCCCTATCTTCACAGAACACTCTTGCCGATGTCTATCCCGACAAGATAGATTCCGGCGGCGTGAGGGACTTCCGGCGCCTCTGGCTCAGCGGCGCGATCTCCGGCATCGGGTCGTGGCTGCTGGTCGTCGCGATCCCCTTCCACGTGTTCGCGCTGACCGGATCCGCGGTCGCGACCGGTCTGACCTTGGCGTTGGAGGCCCTCCCGGCGCTCCTGATCGGCCCGTGGGCCGGCGTCCTGCTGGACCGCTGGAACCTGGCGCGGGCGATGTGGATCGCCGACCTGGTCAGCGCGGCGGCGGTCGGGCTCATCCTGACCGCCGATCACGGCCGCAGCTGGCCGATCTACCTCGCGATCCTGCTCGAGAACACCGCGACGACGGTGTTCCGGCCGGCGGCCCGCGCGCTGCTCCCGGCGGTCGTCGGCACCGGCAAGGAGCTGGCCACCGCGAACGCGGTCAACGCCGCCACCGGCAGCGCGATCCGGCTGGCCGCGCCGCCCCTCGGCGCACTGCTGCTGGCCGGACCCGGTATCGAGTTCGCACTCGCCGTCGACATCGCCAGCTATTTGTTGTCTGCGGCAATCATCGCGACGGTCCGCACCCGCCGGCACAGCACTGCCGGCGAACCGCCACGGCCGCTCGAAGGATTCCGGGCGACGATCGAGCACCAGGCACTGCGCGGCATCCTGATCGGCCAGACGACGTTCCTCACCGCCAACGCCGGCCTGACCGCGCTTCTCGTACCGTTCACCGTCGGCCGCCTGCACGCCCCCGGGTACGTCGTCGGCTACCTGATCTCCGGCCTCGGCGCCGGGTACCTCCTCGGCGCCGCGCTGAGCACGAAAGCCGCCCGTCTGCTGGGAACCCGAGAGCTCCTCGCCCTGACACAACTCGCCACCGCCGCAGCGTTCTTCGCGCTCTTCAACGCCCCGAACGTCCCGATCGCGATCGTCGCCGCGGCCTTCATCGGCCTGCCCGGCAGCATCCTGCTCATCACGGCGCAGACGACGATCCAGCGCGCCGCTCCACCGGAGGTCCTCGCGAGCGTCAGCGCGATCTTCTTCGCCACCGACTCACTCGCACTGCTGATCGGAGCGTTGGCAGCACCCACGGTAACTCTCGTCCTCGGGCTGCCGCCGACCCTGAACGTCATCGCCGCCCTCGCGGTCGGCGCCGCAGCTGTCACGCTGGCCGTCGTACCGCGCCATCCGGCGCACCTGCTACCGGTACGTAAGCAGTCGCGCGCAAAGGGTTAGCAGGACGTCATAGATTTCTATCGCCGTCGAATAAAGGGCGGACGCCGAATCGTTATCTGCAAATACCTGCAGCCATTCTTGACATGCTTTCCGGCCGCCTCGACGATGCCGCGCAGACGGCGCTGACCTGCAGGTTCGTAGGGTTTCCCTACTCTGCGTTAGGCCTCTGTAAAGGTCCCTACGGAAGTGTTCCGAAGGTCGGTGCCGGTGAGGTTTCTTTATCTCAACGCCGGACAAAGCCGTCCGGGGTGAGACCGAGACTGCCGAAGGAACCGCGATGACCGAGACGCTCGAGACCCCCGCAACGCACCGTCGGGTGCGGGTTTGGTTCGGCGCGAACCCGATCGCGGACCACACCGCCACGGCGGAGCAGGCAGCGCAGTACGAGGAAGCCATGCGCCGGCGCTTCGCGTCCCTCCGGGTGACGAGCGAGCCGGTGCTGGTGGACACTCAAGCGGTGCCTGGGCGATGACCACCCGGCCGACGCTGCTCGGGTACGTACGGGCCGACGCGCTGAGCTGCGCGGAGGAACTGGCCGCCGCGACCGATTCCCTGGTCGCCTTCGCCAGCGCCGAGGGGTTCACCCTCGGCACCGTCTACACCGAGCGCGATGCGGCCGAGTCGGCGGCGTTCCACGCACTGCTCAACGAGGTGAAGCGGTCCGACGTGCACGCCGTCGTCGTACCGACCATGAACCACCTCGGGTTCGGCAGCCCCGGCGGCACTCCGGCGGCAATGCGGCAACACCTCGAGTTCCACCAGGCGCAGGTCTGGGCGGCCGACTCGAGATAACTCCACACAGGCAAGCGGAGCTGACGTCTTGACCCCTGCATCGGCGTCGGTTCCGCTCTCCACCTCCACAGCTGCACCGGGGATGCCCGGGCGGTAGTGGACCACCAAGGCCCCACCGGCTGCTACCGGTGGGGCCTTGCCGATGCCGGGGGTGGTTCAGGCGACGATCGTGTACCCGTACCGCTTCATCACGCCGGCCACGGCGGAGTTGAAGATCCCGGTGACGTCGAGCTTGAAGTGCAGCTGCACCTTGCGGATCACCCGCTGGAAATGCAGGTGCCACGGCACGCCGGCCGGCGGCACCGTCTCTGCCTTCGTGATCGCGCCGACCCGGGGATGCGCCGCCCAGGCGATCACCCGGGCCCGGTCCGCGCCCCACACGCCGGTCATCGCGTCGTGTGTCCGGGCGTACTCCATCGCGGCCAGCGAGATCGTCGAGTCGGGTACCGGCTCCTTCGGCGGGTGCGCCTTCAGGTACAGCTCCCAGGTCATCCCGTAGTACCCGGGCGGCCCGTCGTCCTTCCCGCGGTTCGCCAGCCCGTTGAGCTTGCGGTGGTACTCCGCGACCTGGACGGCCGCTCCCCGGGACAGGTCCTTGTCGCCGACCGCGATCGCGTGCACGTGGTACGGCCAGTTGCCCTGCGCCGGCGTCCGCAGCCAGGCGGCGAATCCGACCTGCCGCAATGCCTTCACCACCGCGACCCGCTGCGCGGTGCTCTTCGTCCGGACGTCGACGTCGACCGCGCCGCCGCCGTCGTGGGTACCGGCCGAGGCCTCCACACCGCCGGCGTTGTAGGAGCCCTGCAGGATCGCGAACTTCGAGTCGTACAGCTGCTCCGCGGCCTCGACCATCGCCACGGTCCGCCGGTTCACCGTGACACCGCGCCAGGAGATTCTTGCCTCAGGCACCTTTCTCACCCACCGCACCGAGGATCACGTCCGCGTCCTCGGCCGCGCCGAGCGCCTCCAACTCGTCCAGCACGTCGTCGGTCAACTCGTCGTCGAACAGTTCCGGCATCGCCGTTCCTTCCCCCTGGCTGTCCGCACACCGACCCCGGGTGCGCGGAAAATCGCGGCCAGCCTAAGCGGCTGTCAGGTCAGCTACTACCGGTGAAGGTTTGAGGAACGTCAAGTTTTCCGTCCGATACGCGTGCCGGAGTGTGTGCCGGGCGGCGATCTGGGGTACCTCTAGGTGGTCCCGCGGTTCGGTCAGTGCCATTCGGGCATGGGTGGTGTTCACCGAGCCGCGAGTTCTCCCACTGAGGGGCGGGAGAACGACCGGCCGGCGGGTGTGTCTCTCCCAGGACGCACCCGCCAGGCACGTCACAGCGCGGACGCGACGAACAGGTACCTGTTCAGGCTGAAGAAGTAGCTCTCGCCGAGACCGCGCAGATCGTCCGCCCACGCTCGCGCCTCGTCCTGCGTCGGCGTGAAACCGGTCTTCACCAGTACGTCGGCCAGCGTCCGCGGCAGATAGGGATCGGGCCACATCATGGACCTCCGTCTCGCCGCTGGGGAGGTCATCTGGAAATCGAGGGGCATGCCCCGGGTTGCCCCGCTACGGTTCCGGGATGATCGAGCTCCCCCGGACGTTCCTCGACATGCCACGCTGGTGGACCGAAGGACAGGCCTGGCTGGAGTCGCTTCCGCACGCCGTCGACGAGCAGTGCCGCCGCTGGAACCTCGCCGTCACGGGCCCGATCGCCCATGGCGGGAACGCGATCGCCGTACCGGTCGTCCGCGACGGCGCGGAGCTCGTACTGCGGATGTCACCGCCTGGTGACGAGGTGACGCAGCAGGCCTGGGCGCTGCGGTGGTGGGACGGCCGCGGCATGGTCCGGTTGTGGGACGACGACGCCGAGGCCGGGGCGATGCTGCTCGAGCAGCTGTCGACACCGCTGACGACGCGGCCGATCGACGAGGTGATCGCCGTGCTCGGGCAGTTGATGCGCAGACTCGCCGTCCCCGGGCCGGAGGACGCGCTGTCGACCGCGGACATCGTGACGACCCGATCGGCCGAGCTGGAGCCGCAGTGGGAGCGGCTCGGGCGCCCGTTCGACGCCGCGATCCTGCGCGAGGCACTCGACGTCGCCCCGACCGAGACCACGTCCACCGCCGCTGTCAACGGCGACTTCCACTCCGGCCAGGTCCTCGCGGGACACCGGGAGGCGTGGCTTACCGTGGACCCCGTGCTCTACCGCGGCGACATCGAGTTCGACCTCGGCCGCGTGCTGTGGTGGGACCTGGACAGGATGACCGAGATCGTCCCGTACTTCGACATCGCTGTTCGTGAGGCGGGACTGCACCGGGATCGCGCCCGCGACTGGGTGTTCTGGCGGGCCGTCGACTATTGGCTGTGGGGACTGCAAGCCGGTCTCACCGAGGACCCGGTCCGCTGCGCGCGGCTGGTCACTGCGCTTTCCAGATGAAGCGGCTGCGCATCATCCGCGGAACGTCGCCGGCGTTCGGCGCGATCGAGTGCAGGATCCACGGATGGGTCAGGTACACGTCGCCGGCCTGACCGGTGAGCTCGACGACGCGGGCCGGCAGCCCTTCGATCTCGGTGGGCTCGAGGGGGTCGACCGTGCGCTGCTCGGAGGTCAGGTTGCGCAGCCACGGATCGGAGCGCAGCACCTGGTCGCGGACCGCCTTGAACTCGCGCTCGTCCGTCGTGGTCAGGAACCGCTCGATGATCCGGTGCGAGCCCGCGACCTGCGGAGTCCCGCCGCCGCCCGGCTCCAGATCCCCGAGCAGGGCCCAGATCTTGACTGCCTCCGTCGGCGTCTCGAACCCGACGTCGGTGTGCCACTGCCGATGCGGCACCGACCACGCCACGCCTTCCGGCATGGTGACCAGCACCTGGCCGGCGTGCTTCGGCTGGATCCACTCGCCGAGCAGCCCGTCGAGCGCCGAGCGCACCCTTGGACCGAGCACCGCGAGGGCCGCGCGGCTGGACTTGGTGGTCTTCAGGCCGGTCGGCCGCAACGGCGTCCAGGTGGCACGGTCGTCACGATCCATCCCGTGCCGCGCGGACAACTCGCTCCACAGCACGTCCCGCATGGCGGCGGCCTCGTCGGAAGTGAAGGCGGACGGGATCTTCACGATCCCGTCGCGCTCGAAAACGTCGTGCTCCTCAGCGGTGAGCATCCGTCCATGCTGCGCCGACCGCCGCGGACGTTCCACCCAATTAACAATCGCCCACCGGCAGCTTGCCCTCCACGCGCCGGCCGAGAGTCGGATGTGCCCGAAAGGTCAGTGCTCCGGGGCGAAGTCGTGGAAGCCGATCAGCTTCTGGATCTTCCCGTCGGCGTCGAGCACGACGATGTCGGTGCCGCCCGCGACCGGCTCCTGCCCGTCGGCCTGCAGGTGCCAGGTCCAGCGCAGGTAACCGTGGTGCTCGTCGATGCCGCCGATCCGGACGAACGACAGCCCCGGGAACATCTGCTGCGCGGCGCCGACCAGCTTGTTCAGCTCGTCGGGGCCGGTGGTCTCGAAGCTCGGGTCCTGGAAGGTCGCGTCCGCGGTCCAGTTGGCCGCGATCAGCTCGGCCCGGCGGTCGGCGTCGGCCGCGTTCCACATCGCGAAGTACTGGTCGGCGAGAGCGGTTGCGTTCATGGTGTTTCCTCCTCGGTTCGTGGTGATGACCAGAACTTTGCCGCCGCGCCCGGCGTACCGTCGATGACGTCGGAGGTAATGGAGCTGTCTACGCGAACCGCTACGGTCGGGGTATGGCAGCCACGATCGAGGAGACGTTCCAGCGCCCGGTGGGCGAGCTGCTGCGCGGTTGGCGGGAGCGCCGGCGGCTCAGCCAGCTCGAGCTCGCGAACCGGGTCGAGGTGTCCACGCGGCATGTGAGCTTCGTCGAGACCGGGCGGTCGCGGCCGAGTCGCGAGATGGTGCTGCGGCTGGCCGAGCAACTCGACGTACCGCTGCGGGACCGCAACCAGCTGCTGCTGGCCGGCGGGTTCGCGCCCGTGTACAGCGAGGCGTCGCTGCACTCGCCGTCGATGCTCGCGATCCGGACGACGCTGCGCCGCCTGCTCGAGGCGCACGCGCCGTACCCGGCGCTGGTCGTCGACCGCTGGTGGAACATCGTCGAGGCGAACGCCGGGATCGCGATCTTCACCGCGGACGTCGACGAGAAGTTGCTCCAGGCACCGATCAACGCGCTCCGGCTGACCCTGCACCCGGACGGCCTGGCGCGGCGGATCGCCAACCTCGCCGAGGTCCGCGCGGCCGCACTGGCGAGCCTGCAACGCCAGGTGGCCGGCACCGCGGACCCCGAGCTCCAGGACCTGTACGACGAGCTGCGCGGGTACGCCGTCCACGACAAGCCGGCGCCGCCCGCGCCGGCCGAGGTCGTCGTACCTTTCCAGCTCACGCACGACGGGCACGAGCTGTCGCTGCTCACCACCATCGCGACGTTCGGCACGCCGCTCGACGTCACGGTGTCGGAGCTGATGATCGAGTCGTTCTATCCCGCGGACCCGAAGACGGCCGACTATCTGAGGACGCTGTCATGAAGCCTGCCCGCGACCTCGCCGACACGATCGAGCTGCACCTGCAGTACCTCGACCGCTATCGCGGCATCATCGAGACGAAGCTGACCGGGATGAGCGATTCCGACCTGCGCAGCAGTCGCCTGCCGTCGGGATGGACGCCGCTCGAGCTGCTGAAACACCTGATCTTCATGGAGCGGCGCTGGCTGCGCTGGGGATTCGTCGCCGATCCGGTCGACCACCCGTGGGGTGATTCCGCGGACGATCCGGACGGCCCGTGGACACTCGGGCCCGACGACACGCTTCCAGGACTGCTGGCCGAACTGCACGCGGGCGGCGAGTTCACCCGGAGCGTGGTGGCCGGCGTCGATCCGGCAACGGTCGCGTCGGCCGGCGGCCGTTTCGGGACCGACGACCGGCCGACGCTGAACTGGATCCTCTTCCACGTACTGCAGGAGTACGCCCGGCACGCGGGCCACCTGGACGTGGCCCGCGAGCTGAGCGATGGCGCCACCGGCGAGTAGCTGCGTGACCCACTCGCCGGTGGCTTGGTCCCTACCGGTTTGAGGAGGGGTGACCGGTGGGGAACGTCGTCGGGAAGCTCGGCGTGGGGATGCTGGGCTTCGTCGTCGGGAACGTCGGCATCGTGGTCGGTACCGAAGGCTTGTTCGGCAGCGTCGGCTGGGCGGTCTGCTGCGTGCCCGGGTCGACCGTCACCTTCACGCCGCCGGAGACCGTGACCGTCGGCAGGGACGGAGCGGTCGGCTTGCCGGTCGGCTTGCCCGGCACGTTCGGCAGCGTCGGCTTCGGCGCCGTCGGCTTCTCGGTCGGTACGCCGTCGACGCAGTCCGGCAGCGTCGGCTTCGGGACCGGCTTGGCGGACGGAACCGCGGTGGGCAGGCTCGGCTTGGCCGTCGGCAGGGTCGGCTTGCCCGGCAGCGTCGGCTTGGCCGTCGGCACGGTCGGCAGCGTCGGCAGGGTCGGCTTCGACGGCAGGCTCGGCTTCGTCGTCGGAAGTGACGGCTTGGCGGTCGGCAGGGTCGGCTTGGCGGTCGGGAGCGACGGCTTCGTGGTCGGGATGCTCGGCTTACCCGTCGGCCAGCTCGGCGTCGTACTCGGCAGGCTCGGCTTGCCCGGAAGGCTCGGCTTCACGGGCAGCGTCGGCTTCGCAGTCGGCACGGCCGGCAGGCTCGGCTTGGCCGGCAGCGTCGGCTTCTGCGGCTTGTTCGGGTCGATGGTCTTGTTCACCGAGACCACGACCTTCGGCAGCTGCGGCTTCTGCGGCAGGCAGGTCGGGTCCACCGACGGCACCTTCGGGGTCTCGGTCGGAACCACCGCCGGCACCGGCGGCTTGCCGCCTCCGGCCAGCAGGTTCTTGACCGGCGCCGGGCCGCCGACCGCGGCGGACACCGTCGCGACGGTCCCGGCCAGTGCAGTCACACCGGCGGCAGCCAGCCCCCGGCGTAGCCAGGCCAGCCGCTTGCCGCGCCGCATCAGGTCGGCGGTGTCCGGCTGCCACGGCTCCATTTCGTACGTGAGCGCGTCGTGTACCCGCTGCTCGTCACTCATCAGTTTCCTCCAACTCCGCTGTCGATCAGGTCGGGTGCCAGACGCAACTTGGCCAGGGCCCGGGAGGCCGTGCTCTTCACGGTCCCGGCCGCCATGCCGAGCAGCTCGGCGGTCTCGGCCTCGGAGAGATCCTGCGAGTAACGCAGCGCGACCACGGCTCTCTCCCGGACGGTCAGACCGTCGAGGGCCGAGAGCACGGCCTCTCTGGTCTGAACCGCCCCGGCGAAGTCCGCCACCGCTCGCTGGTCCCAATCGTTCTGCACCGGATCACTGGGTACTTCGTTGTTCCAGTGCCGGCGGGCCTGGGAGAGGAATCGGTTGACCAGCACGCGCCGGACGTACCGCAACGGGTCGCCGGTCAGCTTGTGCCACTTCGGGTAGGACCGCATCAACGCTTGCTGCACCAGGTCCTCGGCGGTGTGCCGATCGCCGCACAACATCTCCGCGAAGCGGAGCAAGGGTGTCGACTGCGCCACGACGAAGCGCTCGAAGTCGGCGTCCGCGGTCCGGGTCATCGATTCTCCTCAGCCTCTGTCACAACGATCCAGACCCGCTGGGTGACCGAACAGGTTCTGTTCCGTCACGAGAAATTTATTCACGGGCTATGCAGAAGAGGTGTTTGTGAGTCACATTGGGTGCACAAGCCTTCACCGCCCCGGAGGTTCCGCCCATGCGTATCACCCGCTCCACCGCGCTCACCGCCTGTCTGGCGCTGACCGCCGCGATCTTTACCGCGACCTTGCCCAGCACCGCCGCCACCCCGGATCCGGTCGCGATCGCGGCCCAGCCGCTGGCCGGATCCAGCAACGTGAAGGTCGAGGGCAGCCGGATCATCCTCGGCGACGCCCCGGCCGCGATCGGCTCGACCGAGATCAGGCAACGCTCCGGCCTGGCCGAGCTCGCCCCGGTCCGGTTCGGCGCCCCCACGTCCGCCGTGGTCATCGGCTACACCTCCGGTACGCCGGACGGTTCGTCGGCCGAGGTCGACGTGCGGTCGTGGGCCGGCAACAGGTGGTCGGAGTGGACCGCCGCCAAGGCCGGTACGCCGACCGCGCTGCCGGCGGCGAGCGGCCAGGTCCAGGTCCGCATCATCGTCAGCGCCCCCTCGACCGGCGCCGCGCCGTGGGTCGGCGACGTGACCGTGCAACCCACGGACACGACCGCTGCGCCGCGGATGACGATCCAGGCAGCACCGCTCAAGTCGCACGTCTTCGCCACCCGCGAAGGCCTGGTCGGCGGTACGACGGCCAACGGTCACGTGATCGTGAGCCGGGACCACTTCGTCGCCCTGCCGTCACGACGCGGGCTGTCCAGCGCCGGATCCGGCACGTACTCGGTGAAGGTCTGCACCGCCACCCGCTGCGCCTTCGAGCCGGTGTGGGACGTCGGCCCGTGGAACACCAAGGACGACTACTGGAACCCGAGCGCGACCCGTGAGATGTGGAAGGACCTGCCGCAGGGCAAGCCCGAGGCGCAGGCGGCGTACCAGAACGGCTACAACGGCGGGAAGGATCAGTTCGGCCGGACCGTCGCCAACCCGGCGGGAATCGACCTCGCTGACGGCGTGTTCTGGGACGCACTCAAGCTGGCCGACAACTCGTGGGTCGACGTCACCTATCTGTGGACCGGCGACGGTGGCCGCGGCACCGTGTCGATCTCGTCCGGCTACCTGAATGTGCGCAACGCCCCGAACTCCTCCGGCGCGGTCGTCGGGATGGCGGGCAAGTCGGCGCAGGTCACCGTCGAGTGCCAGACGACCGGTGAGAGCGTCACCGGCTCGCAGGGCACGAGCAACGTGTGGCTTCGGGTCAACGCCGGCATGTACGTGGCGAAGGCGTGGGTCTCGGCCGGCACCTTCGGCGCCTGCTGAACCTCCACCACTCACCAACTGACATAAACGTCACGGCCGCACGTCTGGGAGAAGGTCACCGACATCTCGAAGTACGACGGTGAGGTGTACCCGACCGTCGGCAGCGGACCGTACGTCGCGGTG